>NZ_CP016616.1:1697500-2012500 GCF_002741015.1 Microvirga ossetica
GAGTACTTAGGCTTGGAGGGTGGTCCCCCCATGTTCAGACAGGATTTCACGTGTCCCGCCCTACTCAAATCCTGCAATCACCCTTTTCCGTACGGGGCTGTCACCCATACTGCCCGACTTTCCAGACGGTTCCGGTGAAGATCATGCAGGCATTGGCCTGGTCCGCGTTCGCTCGCCACTACTAACGGAGTCTCAATTGATGTCCTTTCCTCCAGGTACTTAGATGTTTCAGTTCCCTGGGTTCGCTTTAAACCCCTATTGAATTCAGGGTCTAATCCCTTCATCTGACCCTCCGTCTTGCAACCCCACCATCGCTGATGACGTCACAAGACAAAGGGTCGAAGGGGGGTTTCCCCATTCGGAGATCCTTGGATCAAAGCTCGTTCGCAGCTCCCCAAGGCTTATCGCAGCGTACCACGTCCTTCATCGCCTCTCAGCGCCAAGGCATCCACCAGATGCTCTTACGACACTTGATTACTCTCACGATCCATGTCCGCTCGGCAGCGCACACAAATCGTCAAAGAAAGACCTGTCTTTCGGATTTCTCCAAAAGACATGTTTTGCTTGCCAAGCATATCCGGCACAACGGCTGCGGGCCGTCGCTGGTTCGCGGGAACTAGGTGTCCCGCTTGCCGAATATGCTGCCTCTTTACGATTTCAAACATCCGCGCCGCCAAACCCGAGAAGGGCAGGGCACGAACCTCATGACATGATCCACGACCATGACGGATCATGGTCCATGGACACACCAAACATCAGGCATCGTGGTGGAGCCTGTCGGGATCGAACCGACGACCTGAAGCTTGCAAAGCTACCGCTCTCCCAGCTGAGCTAAGGCCCCTTGCTCAAACGAGCAGCACGATAATGGTGGGCCTGGGACGACTCGAACGTCCGACCTCACCCTTATCAGGGGTGCGCTCTAACCACCTGAGCTACAGGCCCAGTCGGCCATGACGAACAATCCCTGACGGGACCATCCCAGACCAACCGATGTTTGGATGTGAGAGAAGAGAAACGAAGACGGCAGCGTCCCGCATAGTGGGATCTGACTGATCCCTTGTGTTCAAAAGAGTTCCGATAGAACCGGCATGACGCCGCTTCGTAAGAGAACATCCTTAGAAAGGAGGTGATCCAGCCGCAGGTTCCCCTACGGCTACCTTGTTACGACTTCACCCCAGTCGCTGACCCTACCGTGGTCGCCTGCCCCCTTGCGGTTGGCGCAGCGCCGTCGGGTAAGACCAACTCCCATGGTGTGACGGGCGGTGTGTACAAGGCCCGGGAACGTATTCACCGTGGCGTTCTGATCCACGATTACTAGCGATTCCGCCTTCATGCACTCGAGTTGCAGAGTGCAATCCGAACTGAGACGGCTTTTTAGGATTAGCTCCCCCTCGCGGGTTCGCTGCCCTTTGTCACCGCCATTGTAGCACGTGTGTAGCCCAGCCCGTAAGGGCCATGAGGACTTGACGTCATCCCCACCTTCCTCTCGGCTTATCACCGGCAGTCCCCCTAGAGTGCCCAACCAAATGATGGCAACTAGGGGCGAGGGTTGCGCTCGTTGCGGGACTTAACCCAACATCTCACGACACGAGCTGACGACAGCCATGCAGCACCTGTGTTCCCGCCAGCCGAACTGAAGGATGCCGTCTCCGGCACCCATACGGGACATGTCAAAGGCTGGTAAGGTTCTGCGCGTTGCTTCGAATTAAACCACATGCTCCACCGCTTGTGCGGGCCCCCGTCAATTCCTTTGAGTTTTAATCTTGCGACCGTACTCCCCAGGCGGAATGCTTAAAGCGTTAGCTGCGCCACTGACGAGCAAGCTCGCCAACGGCTGGCATTCATCGTTTACGGCGTGGACTACCAGGGTATCTAATCCTGTTTGCTCCCCACGCTTTCGCGCCTCAGCGTCAGAACCGGACCAGTAAGCCGCCTTCGCCACTGGTGTTCTTGCGAATATCTACGAATTTCACCTCTACACTCGCAGTTCCACTTACCTCTTCCGGTCTCAAGCTCTACAGTATCGAAGGCAATTCTGTGGTTGAGCCACAGGCTTTCACCCCCGACTTATAAAGCCGCCTACGCGCCCTTTACGCCCAGTGATTCCGAACAACGCTAGCCCCCTTCGTATTACCGCGGCTGCTGGCACGAAGTTAGCCGGGGCTTCTTCTTCCGGTACCGTCATTATCGTCCCGGACGAAAGAGCTTTACAACCCTAAGGCCTTCATCACTCACGCGGCATGGCTGGATCAGGCTTGCGCCCATTGTCCAATATTCCCCACTGCTGCCTCCCGTAGGAGTTTGGGCCGTGTCTCAGTCCCAATGTGGCTGATCATCCTCTCAGACCAGCTACTGATCGTCGCCTTGGTGGGCCATTACCCCACCAACTAGCTAATCAGACGCGGGCCGATCCTTCAGCGATCAATCTTTCTGCTCTCGCACGTATCCGGTATTAGCCCAAGTTTCCCTGGGTTATCCCGAACTGAAGGGCACGTTCCCACGCGTTACTCACCCGTCTGCCACTCACCCCGAAGGATGCGTTCGACTTGCATGTGTTAAGCCTGCCGCCAGCGTTCGTTCTGAGCCAGGATCAAACTCTCAAGTTGAAGAATTTGATCTCGACTAAATCTCTACGCAAATTGACAGAGTGCACCCAATCTCCAGGTTTCCCCGGAAACGGTGTACTCACCAAAGCATAGACATGGTCGATATTCTTAACGATCGTTCATCGAACGATCCGCAAGGACACCGCCGCCTACGCTTCTCTTCCCCTCTCAACAATGTCAAAGAGCAAATGTCACATCCCCCTCAAGGGACGCAAACGGAACCTCAAGACAACCAGGCCGCCCTCGCAAGCCGCCCGATCCCCAAAGCCCCTCGGCACAAGCTCATCAGAACCGCGCCGCCGATGAAGAGGTTCTATCCGAAGCCCTTCCCTAGGTCAACACTAATTTCGAAGAATTTTCTCGAAATTTGCGTCGCCCAGCCGCCATTTTTCAGTATTCGGACAAGCTTCATCGTGCGCAAAAGCGTATTTGCCTTTGCGTTTATTTCTTTCAAATCGAAGATTTCGATCCGAAAGCTTCTCTTTTTCGTCAGAGGAGCCGGGAGAATTTGCCATTGACTGGCATCCGCGGCTCGTGCCGTTGGCCGGAACCTTTCCGGTTCCTGACCGCGACCCGGACAAGCTGCGAGGTCCGAGGATCTCGGCAGCGTCGGCATCGCGTGAGAGTGAAGCTCGCCCGAACTGAATTCCGGCGGGGCTGCGGATATGTCGATTCCCGGATCGTTTGTCAACACCGCGGATCGCATTTTAGGGAGTTTATGGCAGTGCAGGTAGACACGACTGCCTTTGCCGCAAGCAATGACGGCAGCCGGGAACGGATCGCACGATTTGGGGAAATGTTGGAGCGGGCGATGGGAATCGAACCCACGACATTCAGCTTGGGAAGCTGACGTTCTACCTCTGAACTACACCCGCGTGCCTCTATTCATATCCGGGCTTCGGCCTGTCCCGCAAGGGGGTCGGCGCCAAGTGTCATCGGACGTGGGTCACCGGAAGTGCTTCGAGAGCTTCAGCCCCTGCGCCTGATAGTTCGAACCCGCGCCGGCGCCGTAGAGCACCTTCGGCCGCTCGGCCATGCGCTCGTAGACGAGGCGGCCGACGATCTGCCCGTCTTCCAGGATGAAGGGAACATCGCGGGATCGCACCTCGAGCACCGCGCGGGCCCCCTCCCCTCCCGCTCCGGCATGGCCGAAGCCCGGATCGAAGAAGCCGGCGTAATGGACGCGGAACTCGCCCACCAGCGGATCGAAGGGCACCATCTCGGCGGCATAATCCGGCGGCACGTGCACCGCCTCCTTGGAGGCAAGGATGTAGAACTGGCCCGGATCCAGGATCAGGGTCCGGGAGGCATCGGCATAGAGCGGCTCCCAGAAATCGGCGACCCGGCAGGAGCCCGGCTTGTCCACGTCGACCAGGCCCGTATGGCGCTTGGCCCGATAGCCGACGAGGTTGTCCGCCCCGAAGCCCGCAAGATCGACGCTCACGGCGACGCCGTCCTGGATCGACGGCTCGGCCGAGGTCACGACGCGCTCGCGCTTATGCACCGCCAGAAGCTCGGCATCGCTCAGGCGCACATGGCCCTTGCGCAGGCGCAGCTGCGACAGGCGCGTGCCGGTACGGACCAGCACGGGGAAGGTGCGCGGCGAGATCTCGGCATAGAGGCGGCCGCGATAGCCTGCGCCGATCGTGTCGAATTCCTGGCTGCGGTCGGTAATCACCCGGGTGAACACGTCGATGCGGCCGGTCGAGCTCTTTGGATTGGCCGCCGCCGACAAGTCCTCCGGCAGGGCCAGCGCCTCCTGCAATTCGGCGATATAGACGCTGCCCGTCTCAAGGATGGCGCCTTTGCTCAGGTCGATCTCGTGGAAGCTCAGCTGGTCGAGCCGATCCTGAACCGTATGATTGCGGCCCGGCAGGAAGCTGGCGCGGACCCGGTAAGCGCGGCGCCCGAGCCTGAGATCGAGGCTGGCCGGCTGGACCTGATCGGAGGCGAACGGCGTCTCCGGTGCGATGACGCCCGCTTCCGCGAGGCGCACGATGGCATCAGCCGACTGGATCCCGTCCTTCACCGCAATCATGTTCGTCTTCCGAGGGCCCTGCCCTCTTTCAATGTTCAGCCTGGCAGTATTCTCTAAGGGCTGTTACGAAATTCTCAAAGGGTTTCTCAGGGCTTCTCGGGGTTTCTCGGGCATCCCGCACACTGCGGAACCGGTGCTCCGACCGTCTCGATTGACGAGGCTTTCGGGCCGCCTTACCACGGACGCATGGAATTCCTCCCCTCGCCGAAGGCGCGCGCATGTATCAGGCTGTGACCCGCGGCATCAGTGTGACGGTGACGCCGCGCTACATGCCGGAAGAGTCCTCGCCCGACCAGGGTCGCTACTTCTTTGCCTATACGGTCGAGATCATCAACGGGAGCCTGGACCGCGTCCAGCTGCGGTCGCGCTACTGGCGCATCACCGACGAGCACGGTCACGTGCAGGAGGTGCGCGGCGCGGGCGTCGTCGGCGAGGAGCCGGTGCTCGGTCCGGGCGAAAGCTTCAGCTATACCAGCGGCTGCCCCCTCCCGACCCCCAGCGGCACCATGCAGGGCACCTACCTCATGGAGACCGCCGGCGGCGAAACCTTCGACGCCGAGATTCCCGCCTTCTCCCTCGACATTCCCCGCACGAAACGCGTGCTTCACTGAGGTTTTCATGTCTCTCAACGGTCAGCGGTTCACGCCGCTCGAAATGCTGGCGAAGCTTGTCTCGTTCGACACCGTAAGCACGAAGTCGAACCTGCCCCTGATCGACTTCGTCGAGAGCTATCTGCAGAGCTGGAACGTGCCTTATGTGCGCGTGCCGAACGAGACCGGCGACAAGGCGGCGCTCTATGCCACCATCGGCCCGCAGGATCGCGGCGGGATCGTGCTCTCGGGACATACCGACGTGGTGCCGGTCACGGGCCAGGCCTGGACGGCCGACCCCTTCACGCTTCGCGTGGAGAACGGGCGCGCCTATGGGCGCGGTGCGGTGGACATGAAGGCGTTCGATGCGCTGGCGCTCGCCCTGGTTCCGGAATTCCTGGCGGCCGATCTCGTCACGCCGATCCACATCATGCTCTCCTATGACGAGGAGACGACGTGTCTGGGCGTCGTCGACACCATCCGCCGCCTCGGCCACGATCTGCCCCTGCCGGAAGCCGTGATCGTCGGAGAGCCGACGATGCTCGAAGTGGTGGATGCGCATAAAAGCGTCGTCACCTTCACCACCACCGTGCACGGCTTCGAGGCGCATTCCTCGAAACCCTATCTCGGCGCGAGCGCCGTGATGACCGCGGCCGAGATCATCGCGGAGCTCAACCGCATCGGCGACGATATGATGGCGCGCGGCGACACGAGCGGGCGCTTCGATCCGCCCTACACCACCGTGCATGTGGGCATCATCTCGGGCGGCACGGCGCGCAACATCCTCTCCAAGTCCTGCAGCTTCCATTGGGAGTTCCGCGGCCTGCCGAGCCTCGACCCTCAGGAGATCCCAGCGCGCCTCGACCGGTTCGTGCAGGAGGTCGCCCTCAAGCGTCTCAACCGCTTCGGCGAGTTCGGCCGGATCGAGACGGTGCTGCATGCCGACGTGCCGGGCCTCGCGCCCGATCCCGGCTCATCCGCGGAAGCGCTGGCGCTGCGTCTTGCCGGCAAGAACCATACGCAGACGGTGCCCTTCGGCACGGAGGCGGGGCATTACCAGCGCAGCGGCATTCCGACCGTCGTCTGCGGGCCTGGCTCGATCGATCAGGCGCATCAGCCGGACGAATACATCACGCTCGACCAGCTCGAGGCCGGCGCCGCCTTCATGCGGCGCCTCGCGGCAACCTGCGCGCGTTCATGAAACGGGACTGACCTCCTGCGCTGTCATCCCGGGGCCGCACAGCGGAGCCCGGGATCCATGCCACAACATTTGGAGGAGATGCGCGACGGCTGCAGTTGCGCGCTGTTCTGCGTCGTCAGCGGATATGGATCCCCGCCTGCGCGGGGATGACAAGGGGTGGCAGATTGCACGCTACGCTTCCGACTTGGCGATCTCCGCCTCGACCTCGACCGGGTCGAGATCGTAGAAGCGTGAGCAGAACTCGCAGGTGATGCCGATGCGGCCGTTGTCGCCGATCATGTCGTGGCGGTCCTGGGGAGAGAAGCGGCGCATCATGCCCATGATGCGCTCGTGCGAGCAGGTGCATTCCTCATGCACGCGCTGGCCCTCGAAGACGCGCACGCCGCGCTCGTGGAAGAGGCGGTAGAGCAGCCGCTCGCTGGAAACGGACGGATCGATCAATTCGTGATCTTCGACCGTCGCGACGAGCGACTTGGCCTCGACCCAGGCATCGTCCTCCGACGGGGCTGCCAGGTCGTTCGAAGGGTGCCCCTCCGGGATGTCGCCGGGATCGAGATCGGCCTGGCGCTGCCGCTCGGGGGACGAGGGCAGGAACTGGATCATCAGGCCGCCGGCGCGATAGGTCTGTCGGCCTTCCTCGAACTGCTCCGCCACCGCGAGGCGCACCTGCGTCGGGATCTGCTCGGACTGCCGGAAATACTCGTGCGCGGCTTCCTCGAGACCCTGGCCCTGCAAGGCCACGACGCCCTGATAGCGGCTGCGGTCGGAGCCCTGGTCGATGGTCATAGCGAGATAGCCGGACCCCAGCAGCTCGCCGGTTCCCGGCGAGGCCTGCCCGAGCGCCTCGAGCCTGTCCTTGTCGAACCGGGCGGTGGCGCGCAGGCGATCCGGCGCGTTGAAGTCGACGACGACCATGTCGATGATGCCGTCGGTCTTGGTCTGCAGCTGGAAGCGCCCCTCGAGCTTGAGGGATGCGCCGAGCATCACGGTCAGCGCGGCCGCCTCGCCGATGACGCGTGCGACCCGATCGGGATAGCCGTGGCGGGCGATGATGGTGTCGATGGAAGCCCCGAGACGCACCACGCGCCCGCGCACGTCGAGCGGCTCGACCGAGAACGGCAGGACGATGTCGTCGTTTCCTTCGAACGGGGCCGAGCTCATGCGTTTGCCGCTCCGAGGCACCACGCCAGGATTCCCTTCTGCGCGTGAAGCCGGTTCTCGGCCTCGTCGAAGACCACGGATTGCGGGCCGTCCATGACCTCGTCCGTCACCTCCTCGCCGCGATGGGCGGGAAGGCAATGCATGAAGAGCGCTTCCTTGTCGGCCACGCCCATCAGCCTGCCGTTGACCTGGTACGGCTTCAGCAGGTTCTGACGGCGGAACTCGTCGTCGTCGCCCATGGACACCCAGCAATCGGTGACGACGGCATGGGCGCCCTCGGCGGCTTCATAGGCATCGGTGGTCACGGTGATCCGAGCCCCTTCCTGTTTCGCCCAGGACAAAAGCTCGGGGCGCGGGGCAAGTTCCGGCGGCGATGCGATCTTCAGCGTGAAATCGAGCCGCGCTGCCGCATGGACCCAGGAGGCGAGCACGTTGTTGGAGTCGCCCGCCCACGCGACGGTCCGTCCTTGAATAGAGCCGCGATGCTCCTCGAAGGTCATGATGTCGGCCATGATCTGGCACGGATGCGTCGTCTTGGTGAGGCCGTTGATCACGGGGATCGAGGCGTATTGGGCAAGCTCCGTCACCATGGCGTGGTCGAGGGTGCGGATCATGATCGCGTCCACGTAGCGCGAGAGAACCCGCGCCGTGTCGGCGATGCTCTCGCCGCGGCCGAGCTGCATTTCCTTGCCCGTAAGCATCAGCGTCTCGCCGCCGAGCTCGCGCATGCCCACATCGAAGGAGACGCGGGTGCGGGTGGAGGGCTTGTCGAACACCATCGCCAGGACCTTGCCCTCGAGCGGGCGGTCCTTCGCCTTCTCGCCCCGGCGGCGCTTGGCCTTGAGCTCGAGGCCGATGTTCAGGAGATGCCGGATCTCGGCGCCGGAAAAATCGCTGAGATCGAGGAAGTGACGGGTCTTCATTGAACGGCTCCCAGCTGAGCGGTCGATTTCTGCTCAGCTTCGATGGCGAGGCACGCGGCATCGATACGATTGACGGCGTCGGAGATCTCCGCATCGCCGATGATCAGCGGCGGCAGGAGACGGGCCACGTTGTCGCCGGCGCCGATGACGAGCAGCTTCTGCGCACGGGCCGCGGCGATGAACTCGGTGTTGGGCGGCACAAGGCGCAGGCCCATCATGAGGCCCTGGCCGCGCACATCGCCGATGACGCTCGGATGGCGGTCCTTCAGCTCGGCGAGCCGCTGCTTGAGCAACAGGCCCTTGCGCTCGACCTCCTTCAGGAAGCCGGGCTCCAGGATCACGTCGAGCACCGCGTTGCCCACCGCCATGGCGAGCGGGTTGCCGCCGAAGGTGGTGCCGTGGGTGCCGACCGTCATGCCCCTGGCGGCCTCGGACGTGGCGAGGCAGGCGCCCATCGGGAAGCCGCCGCCGATGCCCTTGGCCACCGACATGATGTCGGGCGTCACGCCGGTCCATTCATAGGCAAAGAGCTTGCCGGTGCGGCCGACGCCGGTCTGGATCTCGTCGAAGATCAGGAGCAGGCCGTGCTTGTCGCAGAGGCTGCGCAATTCGCGCAGGAAGGCGTTCGAGACCGTGCGGACGCCGCCCTCGCCCTGGATCGGCTCGATCATGAGCGCCGCCGTCTCGGGGCCGATAACGGCTTTGAGGGCCTCGATATCCTCGACCGGCACCTGGTCGAAGCCTTCCACCTTCGGGCCGAAGCCCTCCAGATACTTGGCCTGGCCGCCGGCTGCGATGGTCGCCAGCGTCCGGCCGTGGAAGGCGCCCTCGAACGTGACAATGCGGAAGCGCTCCGGATGGCCGTTCGCGGCGTGGTGCTTGCGGGCCATCTTGATGGCCGCTTCGTTCGCCTCGGCGCCGGAATTGGAGAAGAAGACCACATCCGCGAAGGTGTTCTCGACCAGACGCTTGGCCAGCCGTTCGCCTTCCGGGATCTGGAAGAGGTTCGAGGTGTGCCAGACCTTGGTGGCCTGCTCGGTGAGAGCCTGGACGAGGTGCGGATGGGCGTGCCCCAGGGCATTGACCGCGATCCCGGCGCCGAAATCGAGATATCGCTCGCCATCTCGGCCGTAGAGCCAGGCCCCCTCCCCCTTCTCGAAGGAAAGCTCCGCACGTGCGTAGGTCGGCAGCAATGGCGATGTCACAGGTCGTCTCCGCCTTGAGAGGCCCAAGGTCGCACCCAGGCCCCGAAAAAGAAAGCGCCGCCCCAGCGGGGGCGGCACAGCGGGGGATTCTAGTCAGGAGCGAGACCCTGTCAATTCAAGAGAAATGAACTGACTCATCACAAGGAATTTTTGCCGGAGGAGAGTTCCTTGGGGAAAACGACAGGGCCTGTTCGGGGACTCTTGCGCCGGAGTCCACCCATCCTGTACCTTCCGGTTAGTCGAGTACGGCATTCGTGCGGCGGCATTCACCCTCAGGAGCGACCCTCGCAAACGCGGTCGGACGTAAAAACCCTGTCCGCGAGGCATCCGGGATTCTGAGCTTGAAGACCGCCGACGATGGAGGCAGATTAAAAATGATGGATGCGGGCGCAACTTGGACGGACGAGCGGGTCGAGCTTCTCAAGAAGCTCTGGATCGACGGTTTGAGCGCGAGCCAGATCGCCGCCGAGCTTGGCAACGTGACCCGCAACGCGGTAATCGGGAAGGTTCACCGCCTCGGCCTGTCCGGCCGCGCGAAGGACGCCAAGCCTGCCGCCTCGGCCGCAGCGACCCGCGCCCGCAAGGCCACTCGCGCCCCCAGCGCTCCGGCTCCCATCCCGCCGCAGGTGCACAACAGCAACGTGGTGATCGCCCCGATCCCGCTGCAGCCCGTGACCAGCGTGCCGGAGGTCTTCGTCGAGGACGACATCGCGGTTCCCATGTCGGAGCGCGTGACCATCATGGATCTGCGCGAGTCGATGTGTCGCTGGCCCATGGGCGATCCGACCAAGCCGGAATTCCGCTTCTGCGGCGCCCGTTCGATCACGGGCCTGCCCTATTGCACCCATCACGCCCGCATCGCCTATCAGCCGGTGGCCGATCGCAAGCGCGAGCGGAAGCTGATCCGGGCTTAAATCAGAGATTTTCCAAAAAGAGGGCCGCGCCGATGGTCTTTCGGCGCGGCCCTTTCATTTGCTTGAAGCCCTCTTTCAGGCCTCCAGCGCCTGCTCCTCGCGGGCGAAGGTCTCGTCGAAGGAATAGCCGGCGCCGCGCACCGTGCGGATGGGATCGGGCCGGCGCGGCAGGTTGATCGCCTTGCGCAGGCGGCCCACATGCACGTCCACGGTGCGCTCGTCGATATAGACGTCGTGGCCCCAGACGGCATTGAGCAGGTGCTCGCGGGAAAAGACGCGGCCCGGGCTCTGCATCAGGAATTCCAGCAGGCGGAACTCCGTCGGTCCGAGATGCAATTCGTGACCCGAACGCCGCACGCGGTGTGTCTCGCGGTCGAGCTCGATGTCGCCGGCCCGGAGAAGGGTTGCGATATGGGTCGGCTTCGCCCGGCGCAGGAGCGCACGCACCCGCGCCAGCAGTTCCGGCACCGAGAAGGGCTTGACGATGTAGTCGTCCGCGCCCGTGGAAAGGCCGCGGATACGGTCGCCTTCTTCCCCACGCGCCGTGAGCATGATCACCGGCAGCCGCTCGGTCTCGGTGCGCGCCCGGATGCGCCGGCACAGCTCGATGCCGGAAAGGCCCGGCAGCATCCAGTCGAGCAGCACGATGTCGGGCACCTGCTCGCGCAGGCGGATCTCCGCCTCGTCGCCGCGGGACACGCCGTCGACATCGTAGCCTTCGGCCTCGAGGTTGTAGCGCAGGAGGAGCATCAGGGGCTCCTCGTCCTCCACGATCAGAACGCGAGGTCCCATCGTCAGGCTCCCGGCGCCATTGTGGTATCGATGGACCGGTCGGCCTTGGGCCTGTCGATGGCCAGCGTCTCGGCCGTGACGAGATAATGCACCGTCTCGGCGATGTTGGTGGTGTGGTCGCCGATGCGCTCGATGTTCTTGGCGCAAAACAGAAGATGCGTGCAGAACGAGATGTTGCGCGGATCTTCCATCATGTAGGTCAGGAGCTCGCGGAAGAGCGAGGTATAGAGCGCGTCGATGGCACCATCCCGCTTCCACACGTCGAGGGCCTTTGCCGTATCCTTCTGCGCATAGGCGTCGAGCACGTCCTTGAGCTGGCCGAGGACGAGATCGCCCATGTGCTGGAGACCGACGACGATCTTCTGCGGCTGGAAGTCGTCGCCGATGGCAAGCGCCCGCTTGCCGATGTTCTTCGCCATGTCGCCGATGCGCTCCACATCGCCGGAGATGCGGATGGCGGAGATGGTCTCGCGCAGGTCGATGGCGAGCGGCTGGCGCCGGGCGATGGTGAGAATGGCGTTCTCCTCCACGTCGCGCTGAAGCACGTCGAGGCGCGCGTCGGAGGCGATCACCGCCTGAGCCAGCGCCTTATCGTGACGCACCAGCGCCGCGATGGACTCGACGAGCATCTTCTCGGCGATGCCGCCCATCTCGGAGATGCGCTGCCGCAATCCCTGCAGGTCGTTGTCGTAGGAGCTGACGATATGCTCCGCCATGGGATAGGCCTCCCCCTTGAGCGCTTCGATCAGCCGAAGCGGCCGGTGATGTAATCCTGAGTCTGCTTCTTCACCGGGTTCATGAACATCCGGGTCGTGGGCCCGAACTCCACGAGCTCGCCGAGATACATGAATGCCGTGAACTGCGAGATGCGCGCCGCCTGCTGCATGTTGTGCGTGACGATCACGATGGTGAATTCGGAGCGGAGCTGCTCGATCAGCTCCTCGATCTTGCCGGTCGAGATCGGGTCGAGCGCCGAGGTCGGCTCGTCGAGCAGGATCACTTCGGGCTTCTGCGCGATGGTGCGTGCGATGCACAGGCGCTGCTGCTGGCCGCCCGACAGGCCCATGCCGGACTGGCGCAGCTTGTCCTTCACCTCGTCCCACAAGGCTCCTTTGCGCAAGGCCTCCTCGACGCGGTCGTCGAGCTCCGATCTCGAGAGCTTTTCGTAGAGTTTGATGCCGAAGGCGATGTTGTCGTAGATCGACATCGGGAACGGGGTCGGCTTCTGGAACACCATGCCGACGCGGGCGCGAAGCTCGTTCACGTCGATGGAGGGCGAGAGCACGTTCTGCCCGTCGAGCAGGATCTGCCCGTCGGCGCGCTGTTCCGGATAGAGGCTGTAGATCCGGTTGAAGGTGCGCAGCAGCGTCGACTTCCCGCAGCCGGAGGGGCCGATGAGGGCGGTCACCTGCCGGTCGTAGAAATCGAGCGATATGTCCTTCAGGCTGCGGAAATCGCCGTAGTGGAAATTCAGATCCCTGACGGCGATGCGCACAGGCGCGCCGGTATCCGCAGCGGCCGCGTTTCCGATGGCGCTGCTGGCTGAGACGGCAATCGAGCTCATCGGACTTTATCCTTCCTCAGGAGCAGGCGCGCCACGACGGACAGCGCCAGGATCGACATGGTGATGATGAGCGCGCCGGCCCAGGCAAGCTCGCGCCAGTTCTCGTAAGGCGAGAGCGCGAACTGGAAAATCATGACCGGCAGGTTCGAGACGCCGCCCATCAGGGTCGGGTTGAACCAGAAATTGTTGTTGAGAGCGGTGAAGAGCAGCGGCGCGGTCTCGCCGGCGATGCGGGCGGTCGCCAGCAGCACGCCCGTGACCATGCCGGCCCGGGCCGCCTTCCAGCTGATCTGGATGATCACCGTCGACATCGGCGCGCCGAGCGCCGCTCCCGCCTCGCGCAGGGAACCCGGCACGAGACGCAGCATGTCCTCGGTGGTGCGCACGATGACGGGAACCGCGATGATCGCGAGCGCCACGCCGCCGGCCCAGCCGGAATATCCCCCCATGGGCTGCACCATGAGCATGTAGACGAAGAGGCCGATGAGAATGCTGGGCGCGGCGAGCAGGATGTCGTTCACGAAGCGGATGACTTCGGCGAGCTTGGAGCCCTTGCCGTATTCGGCGAGATAGGTGCCGGCCAGAACGCCGACCGGGGTGGCCACGACGATGCCGAGGAATGTCAGGATCAGGCTGCCGACGATGGCATTGGCGATGCCGCCGCCCTTTGTGCCGGGCCCCGGCGTCGTCTCGGTGAAGACCGCCGGCGACAGGCCGCCGATGCCCTCGTAGAGAAGCATCAGCAGGATCCAGCCGAGCACGGTCGCGCCGAGGATCGTGAACAGGGTGCAGACGATCTTGAGAGCGCGGTCGGCCACGTGACGGCTGCGGCGTACGCGTCCCCATGGAGCGGGTGTCGCGGTCGTCGGCGCGACGCGGGTTTGCAGAGCGGTGTCCATGGTCAACTCCCTAACCCACCTTCACGCGCGACACGAGGAACCGCGCGAGCACGAGCACGGCGAACGTGACCAGGAACAGGATGCAGCCCAGCGCCATGAGCGCGTTCAGCTGCAGGCCGATGGCCTCGTTGAATTCGTTGGCGATGCGCGAGGCGATGGTGGAGCCCGGGTCGAACAGGGAGCCGGACAGGCGGTTGGCGTTGCCGACCACGAAGGTCACCGCCATCGTCTCGCCCAGCGCACGGCCGAGACCGAGCATGACGGCGCCGATGATGCTGACGCCCGCCTGCGGCAGGAGCACGTTGCGCACAACCTCCCAGGTGGTGCAGCCGATGCCGTAGGCGCTCTCGCGCAGCACCGACGGGATCTGATCGAGAATGTCGCGTGCGATCGAGGCGATGAAGGGAATGATCATGATCGCGAGGATGATGCCGGCCGTCAGGATGCCGACACCGGAGGGCGTGCGCGCATAGAGGATGGTGCCGACGATGGGCATGCCCTCGACGATGTTCGACACCGGGATCTGCACGTAATTCGCGAAGAGCGGCGCGAAGACGAAGAGGCCCCACATGCCGTAGATGATGCTGGGAACCGCGGCGAGCAGCTCGATGGTGGTCGCCACCGGCCGCTTGAGCCAGGGCGGGCAGAGCTGCGTGAGGAAGATCGCGATGCCGAGGGAGAGCGGGACGCCGATGACGAGGGCGATCAGGGCGGTCGACAGGGTGCCGACGATGGCGACCCAGGCGCCGTACTGATCCTCGTTGACGTTCCACACGCTCGAGGTGATGAAGCCGAGGCCGAATTCGCGGAAGGCGGGCAGGCCGCCATAGATCATCGAGCCGAGAATGCCCGCGAGAACGATCAGCACCAGAAGGGCCGAGCCGAGGCTCGCGAGGCGGAAGAGCCGGTCATAGCCCGGCGGTGGGGATCGGCGAGCGGGAGCAGCCGCGCCCGACACGAGACGTTCTTGCGAGAGAGCTACCATTCGCCGATCCGCTTTGTTGTTCGATCGAGATCAGATTATTGCGTGAAGACCGGCTGGCCCGAGGCGCTCTTGATCTCGCTCTTCCATGTGGCACGCACCTGATCCTTAAGCTGGGTCGGGAGCGGAACATAGTCGAGTTCGACAGCCATCTGGTCGCCCTTCTTGAACGACCAGTCGAAGAACTTCAGGGCCTCGGCCACCTGCTCCGGCTTCTCCGGATTCTTGGGAACCAGGATGAAGGTCGGCGCGGTGATCGGCCAGGCCTCGTCGCCGGGCTGGTTCGTCAGCGAGATGCCGAAACCGGGAGCCGACTTCCAGTCTGCATTGGCGGCAGCGGCCTGGAAGGTCTTGGCCTCCGGCGCCACGAACTTGCCGTTCTTGTTCTGGAGCTGGGCGAAGGGGATGCTGTTCTGCTTGGCGTAGGCATATTCGACGTAGCCGATGGAGTTCGGCACCTGCTTCACGAGAGCGGCGACGCCCTCGTTGCCCTTGCCGCCCTGGCCGACAGGCCACTGCACCGAGGCGCCGGCGCCGGGGCCGCTCTTCCAGCTCTCAGACACCTGCGACAGGTAGGTGGTGAAGACGCTGGTGGTGCCCGATCCGTCAGAGCGGTAAACCGGAGTGATTGCGGAATTGGGGAGCGTCACGCCCTGGTTGGCCTGGGCGATCTTGGCATCGTTCCACTTGGAGATCTTGCCGTTGAAGATGTCGGCGAGAACCTCGCCCGTCAGCTTGAGCTGGCCGGCGGCAACGCCCTGGACGTTGTAGACGGCGACCACGCCGCCCATGACGGCCGGGAACTGGACGAAGCCGTCCTTCTGAAGCTCCTCGCCCTTGAGGGGCGCATCGGTCGCGCCGAAATCGACGGTCTTGGCCCGGATCTGGCGGATGCCGCCGCTGGAGCCGATTGACTGATAGTTCATCCGGTTCCCGGTTTCCTTGTAATAGGTCTCGGCCCATTTGGCGTAGATCGGGAACGGGAAGGTCGCGCCTGCGCCGGTGATGTCGGCTGCAGATGCCGTGGTCGTGAGGCTCGCGACGGCCAGGCCAGCCGCAATGGCGTAGGACATAATCTTCACGGGTCAGTCTCCTGTTCATGCAAGCGCGACAGGCAGCTCGAAAAGCCTGGGCCGTGTCACGCGATGGGACAGCTAGGCCCGACGGATGTCTCCTCTACGACAGTTGGATGACAATTACATGACACCCGGAAAGGATCCCCTGCCCACGCTGGAATCCACGGCCTGTCAGCGGCCGTGGCCGGCCTCCGGGAAAGTGACCGTGAACCGGGCTCCCTCCCCCGGCTCGCTGACGATCTCGAAATGGCCCCTATGGCGATTGACGATGTGCTTGACGATGGCGAGGCCGAGGCCGGTTCCGCCCTTGTCGCGGCTCTGGACGACATCCACCCGATAGAACCGCTCGGTCAGGCGCGGCAAGTGCTCGGGGGCGATGCCGGGGCCGTAATCCTGCACGGAGAAGGCCGCTCGCCTTCCCGCACCTCCGGCGGAGGTATCGATCCGGGAAACCTCCACATCCACCTTCCCGCCGCTCTCGCCGTACTTGACCGCATTCTCGATCAGGTTCTCGGCAATGCGCAGAAGCTCGTCGCGGTCTCCGAGAATGAGCACAGGCTCGTCCGGCAGCCGGGCCTGGATCGCGACTCCCCGCTCCTTCGCCAGGGGCGACAATGTTTCGACCATCTGGGCCGCGATGGAGCGAAGATCAACCGTCTGCGTGGGGGAGAGGTGGGCCCGCATCTCGATGCGCGACAGCGACAGGAGGTCGTCGATCAGGCGCTTCATGCGCTGCGCCTGCCCCTTCATGATGTCGAGGAACCGCTCCCGCGCCTTGGCGTCGTCGCGGGCCGGGCCCTGCAGGGTCTCGATGAAGCCCAGGACGGAGGCCAGCGGCGTGCGCAGCTCGTGGCTCGCATTGGCGACGAAATCGGCGCGCATGGCCTCGAGACGCCGGGCCGAGGTGAGGTCGCGGAAGAACAGGACGACCCCGGCCTGGATATCGGCATGGCTGGCCGCATCGGACTGCAGCGGGCCGATATGGACCTCGAAGGTCCGCTCGGTCGGGATCCGCTCCGAATACTCGACCCGCAGGGGCTCCCCCGTGTCGAGGACCTTCTGGATGCCGTCGAGCACATCCGGGCTGCGCAGGGCGAAGGACAGGGGGTGCCCTGTCTTCAGGCCGGGCAGGAGCGCGTGGGCGGCCTTGTTGGCCTCGAGCACCACCGCCCGCGGGTCCACCAGGATGACGGGATCCGGGATATGGGCCAGAACCGCCTCGGCGACACTCGAGCGCGGAGACGGCTTCGGCTGCGGCCTGATCGCGGCGCCGAGGCTGCGCTTCGGTCCGGCGACGAGGAAACCGGCCAGTACAGCCACCGCGGCCCAGAGCAGCAGCCACGCATCGCCGTAACCCCGCACCAGGGCCACGGCCACCAGCACGAAGCAGGTCACGACAGCCCCGCGCCAAGCGGCATCCCGAACCGGGGTGGCGCTCTGCCGGCCGGCATCCGGCGGGAGGTCGTCAGGATCGCTCATGGGAGGAATGCAGGTTGGAGGGGCCGCCGGCCCTGTTTAGGGCAGGCGCCGGCAGGTGTCATCTCCCGCCAAGCTCCGCCTCGGCCGGGACGTCGCTCTCGTCCGGCTTGAAGGCGATCCGGGCCGAGCGGATGCGGTTGCGGATCTCATAGGCTCCGAGGATCGCGAGAGCGATCACGAAGGGAACGAGGTAATAGCAGAGGCGGTAGAGGAGCAGCGCACCCAGGACCGGCTCGCGGGGATAGTTCGAGAGGGCCAGCAGGATGGTGGCCTCGAAGACTCCGAGGCCGCCCGGGGCATGGCTCGCAACGCCGAGCATGACGGCAAGAATATAGACCGCCAGGAAGGTTTCGAAGCTGAGATTGTGCCCACCGGGCAGCAGCACGAAGAGGACGCCGGCTCCGGCGCAGACATCGCCGGCGCCGATCAGGATCTGAGCAAGCGAAAGGCGAAAGCCCGGCAACTCCAGCTTCCAGCCCTGGATCTTCACGGCACGGCGTTTGAGCGACACCCAGATCATGTAGCCGACGACGAAGACGGCGGCGCCCAGGCCCACCAGCTGGTTCATCCAGATATGGGTGTAGACGAGGCTCGCGAGCTCGTCGGCCATCCTGATCAGGCTCCAGGCGAGAACCAGGGCCATGCCGAGCCAGAAGGTCACCCCGGCGATCACGGTGAGGCTCGCCACCCGGCCGGGGCTCACGCCCTTCGGGGCGTAGATCCAGTAGCGGACGGTACCCGCCGTCAGCAGGGGGAAGCCCAAGGTGAAGCTCACCGCATAGCTCGTGAAGGAAGCCAGGGCGGTGGTGCGGTAGGGGATCTGCAGCTTGAGCTGCCGCAGGGCGATGGCATCGTAGCAGGTCAGCAGGCTGTAGCTGAGGGCGGTGAGGAGCACCGCGAGGCCGATCTGGCGAAGGCTTGCTGCAGTGAAAGCTGATTTCAGTTCGTTGACATCGATTTCCGATACAATGTGCCAGAGAACTACCAGAGAGGCGCCGAACAGGAGAATGCTCGCCGCCATCCCGATCCAGGCGAAGCGGCGGGAGCGCCGCTCCTTGGGATGGAGCGCTTCGGCAGAAGACATCTCCGGCGGGGACACCGGCTGGGGACTCATATCATTCATGAAAACTGTCAATCAGCCTCAGCTGTAGAGAGGTCGCGTCGGGATGCGATGGCTGTCCTGCATCTAGGCGCTGGCGGGAAGAAGCGCCAGAGCCGCCGGCCTTTTAATGGTTTCGCAAGGCTGGCGCTACTCTTTCACGCCGGAAACCGCTGCATCGGATCGCTGTGGGTTGTCAGCCTCGAAAAAGGCCTACAACAATGCACTCATCGACCGACGGGACTTGGCCGCACGCACGGCCCCAGGAGTTTTGAGTGGATTTCAAGGAAACGGAAACGCAATTCGCTGTCCTGGCGGAATCTCTGCCCCAACTCGTGTGGTCTTCCCGTGCCGATGGTTCCGTCGATTACGTCAATCGCCGGTGGCGAGAGTTCACCGGACTCCAGCCCGAGGAATCCATGGGGGAAGGCTGGCAGAGTGCCGTTTATCCCGACGATCTGCCCGAGGTGCTGGAGCACTGGCGCCACTCGCTCGACACGGGCGAGCCCTATGAGCGCGAATACCGGATCAGGAATGCCGAGGGACGATATGAGTGGTTCCTCAGCCGGGCGATCCCGATTCAGGATCTGACCGGACACATCGCGCGCTGGTTCGGCACAAGCACCAACATTCATGACCAGAAAAGGACCGAGGAAACCGTTCGCATGCTCGAGAGCCAGTACCGGCTCGCGCTCGAAGCCGCCGATCTCGGAACCTGGCAGATCGATCTGGAGAACGACCTGATCACCTGGGACGAGGGCACCTGCTCCCTCTATCGCCTTCCCCATAACGGCTTGTACAGCCTCACCCTCGAGCAGGCCTGGACGATGATCCATCCCGAGGATATCGAGGACGTGAAGGCGCGCATTGCCGCCGTCGCCGATCCGGATACCGATGGAGAGTACGATAGCGAATACCGTGCCATTCTCCCGGACGGAAGGCTCCGCTGGTTTCGCTCGCACGGCCAAACCCTTTATGCGAATGAGGGCGGCACACGGCGCGCAATCAGTCTCTATGGCGTCGTCAGCGACATCACCGAGCGGCACGCCCTTGAAGAAGCACAGAAGCTTCTCACGCGGGAGCTCAATCATCGCGTGAAGAACCTGTTCGCCATTGCCAACGGCATGGTCTCCATGACGGCCCGCACGGCCAAGGATCCCAAGGACATGGCCAACGCCCTGCGCGGGCGGCTCAGCGCACTCTCGCGGGCGCACGAGCTCGTGCAGCCCGCCTCGCCGAATGCCCCAGGCACCGGGGCAGACGTGGAACTCGCCCGGCTGATCGAGGCCGTTCTCGATCCCTACCGGCAGGCCGGCGAGAACGCGATCATCATCGAGGGACCGGGCGTTGCCGTCGGCTCCAACACGACCACGAGCCTTGCACTGGTCCTGCATGAACTGGCGACCAATGCCGCCAAATATGGCTGTCTCTCCTGCGCCGAGGGCGCGCTTGCAATCCGCTGGACGCTGCAGGACGGGAATGTCGACCTGCTTTGGGTCGAGAGCGGCGGTCCGCTCATCGAGAGCCCGCCAACCTTCGAGGGTTTCGGCACGCAGCTGACCCAGAGAAGCATCACGGGACAGCTCGGCGGCACTCTCGACCGTGAATGGCTGCCGGAGGGTCTGCACGTCCACATGATCCTACCGCTCGACCGGCTGGCGGCCTGACCGATCATGGCCGTGCATCGCCGCGTCCTTGTGCTGGGCGGAGCGCGCTCCGGGAAAAGCCGCATCGCCTTGCAGCTCGCCGAGAGCGCATCGCCCGAGCGAACCTACATCGCGACGGCGCAGGCCTTCGACGACGAGATGCGCGAACGCATCGCGCAGCATCGCATGGAGCGAGATGCCTCATGGCAGACGATCGATTCGCCGCTCGAGCTTTGCGATGCCCTTCGCGACCTGACCGCTCCTGGCAAAGCCGTGCTGGTCGATTGCCTGACACTCTGGCTCTCCAACATCATTCTCGCCGATCGCAATCCGGAGCCTGAGACGGAGCGTTTGGTTCGATTGATCCGGGAGGCGCGTGGACCCCTCATCCTGGTCTCGAACGAGGTCGGGCACGGCATCGTACCCTCGACCCCTCTTGGGCGAAGCTTTCGGGACGCTCAGGGCCGCCTGAATCAGCGTGTTGCGGAGGCCTGCGATGCCGTCGTCTTCGTGGCGGCCGGCTGCCCGATCCTCCTCAAGCCCGCCCCTGCCCTGCAGCTGCGGCTGGAGTGATCGAGGCCTCTCACCGTACTTTGGCCTGAACCTCGGCTCTCACAGCATCGATGGCCGCCGGCGTCGCCGGGCCACCGCAGATCGTAAGCCGGCCAGGGACCGCCAAGCGGCGCTCCGGTGGCACCGCGTCTGCCAGTGCCGGATGAGCGAACAAAGCCGTCCCATTGTCACGCGCCCTCCCGGAATCGGCATCGACGAGCAGGAAATCTGGCGGCGTTACCACGATCGTCTCGAGGCGTGCCGCCCCGCCGGCTGACAATCCGAGAGCCTCCTGATGAAGGGAGAAGCCCATATGGGCCAGGATTTCGCCAAGGGGCGAACGGGCGCCGGCGACCCAGCCTCCGCGCTCGTAGACCAGGATGCTGCGCTTGCCCGGAACGATCCCTCGCGCCCGCTCCAAGGCCCCGTCGATCCGAGCAATCAGCTCCTTGCCCCGTTCCGGGTGTCCCAACCTGCGAGCCAAGCTGCGGATCTGCTCGCGCCCATCCTCAAGGCTTGACCACGACCCAAGGGACAGGACCTCAAATCCCTGCCGTTTGAGAAGGGCAGCCTGTTCCTGTTGGCCGTAGGTGCCGGCCAGAACGAGATCGGGCCGGTCGAACAGCAATGGCTCGACACCGCCGTCATTCACGCGAAAGCCGGCGGCTTCTTCGGCCATGAAGGACATGGAAGGATCGCGGGCCAGCCGGCTCAGGGACGCGATCTGAGAGCGGTCCGCCAGGGCGAGCAGCAGTTGATCCGTGCAGAGATTGAGCGATGCGACCCGCCGCGGCCCCGATTGGGCACAGACCGCCTCGGCCATGGACAACAGCAAGCCTGCAAGCAGAAGCAACCCTGTGAAACGCCGGCAAGCCCGGGGCATGGCAAGTGTCCTTCGATGGCTGTCCTACAGCCTCCGTAAACCGGTCATGAAGCCTCTTGGGTGACCCGTCAACCGCCGCCCTCGCGTAGTATTACGGTGCGGCAAATAGGGACATGAAAGAAGATCCGATTTCGGGAATCGTATAATTGACGCTGCGTCATCTCGTCCTTGGTCAAATTCACCGAAGATTAAGGATTTGCTGTCCGCTAAACGCTTCGATCCGCGGATACCTCTATGGATAAGGGGTAGCAAATGGTCGCAGGCTGGAACAAATTCGAAATTATACCGCCAAGCTGACCCATTCTAGACATATGTACTGATCACAGTTTTGCCCTTGAACGAAAAACCCGCACACCTGCCTCGGCGGCGAAGCGGCACATCCTGGGGGCTTTACCCGCATGCAAATCGCTCTGACAGCGTCCGCGGACGCGTGCCAGCCGACGACTGATTGCCTCGAGCCTTCGAGGACAGGCAGATTTCCGTTCCGTCGGGCATCCCTGCGACGCGCACGCCTGCAGGGAGGGAAGACCCTGCTGAACCTGACCAAGTGCTTCGGTCTTGGCGCCTGCATCACGCTTGCAGCCAGCGCCGCTCACGCCGCCTCGGAACCGGATATGCTCCCTCCGGCAGCATTCGGGACCGTTCCGGATACCCTCAGGATGATGCCGACCGAGGCCGTGGCCCCGGTGGACCCTCTCGAAGCCGTCGCACCTGTCGAAGCTGTCGAGATCACGCACGCGGATCTGCAGAGGCAGATCATCCTCTCGCTTCCCCTGACGGAGTCTTCCGCTGAGCGCCCTGAGGATGAAGAACCGGTATCGCGGGAACTCACCGAATACATGGAATTCGAGGAGATGCGCGTTCCCGTGTGGATCGTCGACACGATCCTGCGCGCTTCCAAGCTGACTGGTGCCGATCCCGTCTACATGATGGCTTTGGCGGACAAGGAATCGAGCTTTCTACCCGGCAACAAGGCCTCGACATCCTCCGCCGTCGGCCTGTTCCAGTTCATTTCGAGCACGTGGCTCGAGGCTGTGCGGTCTTTTGGGCCGATGCACGGGCTGATCGCGGAAGCGGAGTCGATCGCGGGCGCGGGCGCCAAGATCGCCGTCGAGAACGAGACGATGCGCGAGCATATTCTCGGTCTTCGCCGCAATCCCTACATCTCCGCCCTGATGGCGGCCGAGATGATGAAGCGAGACAAGACGAAGATCGAGGCCAAGCTCGGACGCAAGCTCAGCCGTTCCGAGTTCTATCTGTCCCATTTCTTTGGCGTCGACAGCGCGAGCAGGTTCATCGCCCTTGTGGACGACACGCCCAAGAAGAGCGCCCGCGACGCCTTCCCGGCTGCTGCGAAGTCCAACAAATCCTTGTTCTTCACCAAGGACGGCAAGAAGACGCGGAACCTCAGCGTCGCCGAAGTCTACGACAAGATCGACGACATGATCGACAAGCGCCTCAACCGTTACGAGGCCGTATCCGCCCGGGCCACGGCAGACGCCTCGACCTTCTGATCGGACGGCGCGGCCTCACCCTCTCCATTTGACGGCGGAGCCTCGCGCTCCGCGCGGGGCGATAGCGTGGCCGAAGCCGAGCTGGTGGGCGCGATATCGGCGAAACCACCCTTGGCCGGCGTGCGTTGCACGCGCGCAATCCGCATGACAATGAAGGCGACGAGCCCCAGCGAAGCCAGCGCGGCATAGATGAAGAGGCCCTGCGGTCCGATCAGCTGCATTGCGGCGGCGCCGAACAGCGGCCCGACGGTCACGCCGGCGGCCCAGGAAAACAGGAGCGTGCCAACGGTGGACACGATCTGTCCCGGCTCCACGATATCGCAGGCATGGGCCACGCAGACCGAGTAGATGCACAAGGCAAGGCCGCCCCAGATCGCGAAAGACCACAGGATCAGGAGGCTCGCACCCTGCGCGCTCGCCCAGAGAATGAGGAGCGAGACCAGGCTCGTTCCCGCGGCGAGACCCGCGATCACATAGCGTCTGTCGGCCCGATCCGAGAGCCATCCGAGCGGCCATTGCATCGCGAGGCTGCCGGCCTGGAGCGCGAACAGTAGCGCCGCGGCCTGATCCTGGCTCAGCCCGATGCTGACGCCGAAAACCGGCGTGATCGCGATGACCGGGCCGTTGACCAGGCCGACGACGAAGGCTCCCACGACCGCGGAGGGAGCAGTGGCGAAAAGTCGCCGAACTTCGATCCGCACGCCCTGCGGCGCTGGAGGCTCCTTCGTCGTCGTTGCTGCGATGGGAAGCAGCGAGAGCGTGATTAGCGCGCTCACCGTCATGAACAGCCCGTCCATCCGAATATCGCCGAAGCCGATCCCCAGCGGCGACAGCATCAGGGCGACCTTGGTGCAGATCATGTAGATCGACAGGATGCGTCCACGATGGCTGGAGCTGGCGCGGGCGCTGATCCAGCCATCCGTCACCGTGAAGATGCAGGCAAGCGTGACGCCCGTCAGTCCGCGCAGGAGGATCCAGGCCAGCGTGGAGTGGGCTTGCGTCATCAAGAGGATCAAGACGGAAACCACGGCCGCAAGGCTCGCGAAGGCCCTGATATAACCGACATGCCGGATGAAGCTCGGAGCCAGGAAGCAGCCGGTCGAGAAACCGAGCCCATAGGCCGCGGCGACGACACCGATGGACGCGACGGAGATCCCCTCCGCCTGCATGCGCAAGGGCATCAGGGCCTGCAGCAATCCGTTACCGGCCTGAAGCAACGTGGTTGCGGCCGTAATGGTCCAGATGAGTGCGAGGGAGGAGTTCAAGATCGAATCGGTGATGAAAAACGGCAGGCGCGCGGATCACGCAGATAGAAGACAGGTGCCGCTCAAGATCAAGAGTCGATCCGACCCATGGGAAATTTCTTTCGTCGGGTTGGATGTGGGCCACATGTCCGACATGCGAAAGATCGGCCGGGCCTCAAGCGCCCGACCGGTCCTTCTGGAATGTTGCGAAGAGATAAAACCCGTTGAAGCGGACGCCTTCCATGGCCGCCTTCCGGTCGAATCCGAGAGGGGCATCCGCCCCGTCGGTACGCCCTCCGAACTGCCAATTGGGCTCGACGACGAAGGAGGGAACCGACCGTTGCTCCGGCACGGCACAAACCAGCCCATCGGGTTTCGTACTTCGGAACAGATTATATGAGTACATGTCCTGCTCCATCGCTCGCTTCACGAATCGCACCATGAAGGCAAAGAGTGACAGGAGTGTGATATTGCAGCGCAACATAGTCAGAATTTCTTCTCACCCCTCGATCGATGGAGGTGGCGCGAAGGGATAGTCTTTTGATAGGTTCTTCCAACTTAAAGCGAAGACACCGAGGGAGCCTATCAGCATGATCACGCAGAGCGCTCTTCGCCGGGGTTTCTGGGGCCTCGGCCTTCTTGCCGGCATGTCCCTGTCCGCCCCGGTCCTGGCCCAGGCCGTCGCCCCTGCCCCGGAAGCATCAACGGGACGCACGTTCAAATCCGCTGGCACCGCAACGAAGGACATGGTTGCCGCGGCCAATCCGCTGGCCGCCCAGGCCGGCCGGGAGATCCTTGCCGCCGGCGGCAGCGCCGTCGACGCCGCGATTGCCGTTCAGCTCGTCCTCAATCTCGTCGAGCCGCAGAGTTCGGGCATCGGCGGCGGCGCCTTCATGGTCTTCTGGGACGGAACGACCATGACGACGCTTGATGGGCGCGAGATGGCGCCTGCGGCCGCAAAGCCCGAGCGCTTTCTCGGTCCTGACGGCAAGCCGATGAAGTTCTACGATGCGGTGGTGGGAGGCCGCTCGGTCGGCGTGCCTGGCACCCCGCGCCTTCTTGAGACCGCGCACAGGAACTGGGGCAAGCTCTCCTGGCCGCAGGTGATCGAGCCCGCAGCCCGCCTTGCGGAAGACGGCTTTACGATCTCCCCTCGCCTCAACGGGCTCCTGACGCAGGAGAAATTCCTTCAGAACGATCCGGTCGCCCGCGCCTATTTCTACGAGGCTGACGGCAAGCCGAAGGCGGTCGGGACCGTTCTCAAGAACCCGGCCTTCGCCAAGATCCTGCGCACAATCGCCGACAAAGGTGCGGATGCCTTCTACACCGGCGAGATTGCCCAGGACATCGTGACGACCGTCACCGGCCATCCGACGAACCCTGGCGACATGACCCTGGACGACCTCAAGGCCTACAAGGTCCAGGAGCGGGACGCCGTCTGCGGCCCCTATCGGGTTTACCGGATCTGCGGCATGGGTCCGCCGAGTTCGGGCCAGGTCGCCGTGCAGCAGATCATGGGGGTGCTGGAAACGCAGGACATGGCCTCGCTGAAGCCCGGCCCCGACGCGGTTCACTGGATCGCGGAAGCGGGCCGCCTTGCCTATGCCGACCGGGCGCTCTTCCTCGCCGATCCGGCCTTCGTCAACGTGCCGGTCAAGGGCCTGACCGATCCGGGCTATATCAAGAGCCGCGCTGGATTGGTCGACCCGAACAAGTCCATGGGCAAGGCCAAGCCCGGCGATCCGCCCTTCCAGAAGACCTTCCTCTGGGGGCCGTCCGAAGGGGTCGAGTTCGGCACGAGCCACATCTCCATCGTCGACCGCAACGGCAATGCGGTGTCGATGACGACCACCATCGAGGACGGGTTCGGCGCACGTCTCATGACGAAAAGCGGCTTCCTGCTCAACAACGAGCTGACGGACTTCTCCTTCGCCACGACGGAGGACGACAAGCCCATCGCCAATCGCGTCGAGGCGGGCAAACGCCCCCGCTCGTCCATGACGCCGACAATCGTGCTCGACGGCAGCGGCAAGCTCTATGCGGTGGTGGGCTCGCCGGGCGGCAGCCTGATCATCAACTACGTGGCCAAGACCCTCGTCGGCATCCTCGACTGGAAGCTCGATCCGCAGGTCGCCGCCGATCTTCCCAATGTGGGCAGCCGCAACGGCCCGACGGAGCTGGAAGCGGGAACCGAAGCCGAGGCGTGGAAGGCGGGTCTCGAGGCGAAGGGCCATGAGGTCAAGCTGATCGAACAGAACTCCGGCATTCATGCTATCGTCGTCACGCCGGCAGGGCTCGTCGGCGGCGCCGACAGCCGCCGCGAGGGCGTTGCCATCGGCAATTGATGGGAATTCGGAGCGGCCCTGTCCCGACGGGGCCGTTTCACGGTCGAAGAGGATTTTCGGTCTCCATGCGTATCATCGTCGTCGGTAAGGAAGGTCAGGTCGCACGGGCTCTGGCGGAGCGCGCACGCGCCCATGGGGCGCAGGCCGTTCTGGTCGGCCGCCCCAAGCTCGATCTCGCCGATCCTTCGGGCATCGAGGACGCATTGATCGACACCGGCGGCGACGTGATCGTGAATGCGGCCGCCTACACGGCCGTCGATCAGGCTGAGTCCGATCCCGAGCTCGCCGACGCGATCAATGGGATCGGCGCGGGCGCCGTTGCCGGCGCTGCGGCCGCGATGAACGTGCCCGTCATCCACCTCTCCACCGATTATGTCTTCGATGGCACCGCCGACCGCCCTTACCGGGAAGATGACCCGGTCTCTCCGCTCGGAGCCTATGGCGCCTCGAAGCTCCTGGGCGAGGAAGCCGTGGTGGCGGAGGCCGAGAATTACGCGATCCTTCGCACCGCCTGGGTCTACAGCCCCTTCGGCAAGAATTTCGTGAAGACGATGCTGCGCCTGGCCGGCGAGCGCGAGGAACTCGGTGTGGTCGCCGACCAGTACGGCTCGCCGACGAGCGCCCTCGATATTGCGGACGGGATCATCGCGGTCAGCCGCAACCTGCTCGAGCGACCGGACGACCGGAGCCTGCGCGGCTTGTTCCACATGACGGGAACGGGCTTTACCAGCTGGTCGGACTTCGCCGCCGAGATCTTTTCCCTCTCGGCGAAGTTCGGCGGCCCCTCCGCGAAGGTTCGTCCCATCGCGTCAGTCGACTACCCGACGCCGGCGAAGCGCCCGGCCAATTCCAGGCTCGACTGCACGAAGCTGAAAGAGGTACACGGTGTCACGCTCCCACCCTGGCGCCAGTCCCTTGAGCCCTGCGTGAAGCGCCTGATCGAAGAGACCCGAAAAGAGGTCGCGCGGTGAAGGGCGGAGAGCACGGAACCCAGCAATTTTTCCGCGAAAAGAAGACGATTGTTCTTTTTAAAGAACAATTTTAAGATCGGCTCATGACCCTGCCGCAAAAAGACAAACACCACATCGAAACCCGCCTTGTCCATGAGGGCCACGATCGCACGCCCCACGGCGAGACGGCGGAAGCGCTCTTCCTGACCCAGGGCTTCGTCTACGAGAGCGCGGAGAGCGCCGAACGGCGCTTCCTGAACGAGGAGCCGGGCTATAGCTATAGCCGGTATTCCAATCCCACCGTCGATGCCTTCGAGCAGCGCATTGCCACGCTCGAAGGGGCAGAGGCGGCCCGCGCGACGGCGAGCGGCATGGCTGCGGTCACCGCGGCTATGGTCGGTCAGGTCCAGGCAGGCGACCATGTGGTGGCGGCACGTGCCCTGTTCGGCTCCTGCCGATGGGTCGTGGAGGATCTCCTGCCCCGCTTCGGCGTCGGCTGCACGCTCGTCGATGGAGAAAACCTCGATCAATGGCGTAAAGCTGTCACGCCGGAGACAAAGGCGTTTTTCCTCGAAACGCCGACCAATCCGAGCCTCGAGATCGTCGACATCGCCGCGGTCGCCGACATCGCCCATGACGCCGGTGCGACGCTGACCGTCGACAATGTATTTGCGACGCCGCTTTTTCAGAAGCCTCTCGCCTTGGGCGCCGATTGTGTCGTGTATTCCGCGACCAAGCACATCGACGGCCAGGGCCGATGTCTCGGCGGCGTGATCCTGGCCTCCACCGAGTTCATCGAAACGAAGGTGCAGCAATTCCTGCGCATGACCGGGCCGTCGATCTCGCCGTTCAATGCCTGGGTCCTGCTGAAGGGGCTGGAGACCCTGCCCCTGCGGGTGGAGCGGCAGACCGTGACGGCCGGCTACCTCGCGGATCGCCTGCACGATCATCCGAAGGTGCAACGGCTGACCTATCCGGGACGCCCGGACCATCCGCAGGCCGATCTGATCAGGCGGCAGATGAGCGGTGGCTCGACGATGATCGCCCTGGAGGTAAAAGGGGGCAAGGCAGGTGCCTTCCGCTTCCTGAACGCTCTCAAGCTGATCCGGATCTCGAACAACCTGGGCGATGCGAAAAGCCTGGTGACCCATCCGTCGACGACCACCCATCAGCGCTTTGCGCCGGAACTGCGCGACGAAATGGGGATCTCGGACGGGCTGGTGCGCCTATCCGTCGGCCTGGAGCATGGTGAGGATCTGCTGGCGGATCTCGCCAACGCACTCGATCATATCTGATCCCGGCCTTTCGTCTCCCTGCTACTGCGGCGGCTGAGCCGGCGTCGTCGATGCCGGCGGCCTGGCATTCGTCTGCGATTGCAGCCGGTCGAACATGCGCAGGGCGGCGTCGACGCAGGATTGCGTCGATTCCCGATTGCCGCAGACGATGCGCAGCTGCGTATCGCCGCTACGGAGGAAAAAGCGCGCTCCCCTCTCCCACCGGTCGGAATCGTCCCTGTCCTCGCGCATCATCATCTGACCCCGCCGCCGATCCTGGTCGCGACCCCAGCCTTCGCGATTTTCACGCCAGCCGCCGCGATCGAAGTCATCACGATCCCGCGAGGATTCCTGCGCCCACGCGCCGGTTGCAAGGACCAAAAATCCTGTTGCCAGAAGAAAAGCTTTTCGCATCTGAATCTCCCGTCGGAGATGCTCGAAGACATCCGATCATCTACCCGAAGCACCTTAGCGGTTGCGCGTCATGACGCGTAAAAGTGAACCGGCCACAGGGACCATGGTTCCCGCGAAGGAGGCGGCAGCTGAACTTTCCCATAACGGATGAGCGTCTGTTGCTCAGCTGCCATAGAGATAGTTCGGAAGCCAGAGAGTCAGCCCGGGCCAAAGATACATGAGGATCATGCATATGATGACGATCAGCATGTAAGGCATCATGCCCGCGAAGATCTGGTTCAGGGTGACGTGCGGCGGCGAAACGCCTTTGAGGTAGAAAGCCGACATCGCCACGGGCGGCGACAGGAAAGCAGCCTGAAGGTTCACGAAGACGAGAACCCCCCAGAGAACCGGGTCGATGTTGAAATGCTTCAGCAGCGGCAGGAAGATCGGCACGAAGATGATGATGATCTCGGTCCATTCCAGCGGCCAGCCGAGAATGAAGATCACGGCCTGCGACAGGATCATGAACTGCACAGGGGTCAGATCCATGGCCAGAACCCAACGCTCGACCAGGCCCTGCCCGCCGAGGATCGCGAACACGGCCGAGAACAGCGCCGAACCGACGAAGAGCCAGCACACCATCGCCGTTGTCTTCGCCGTCAGGAACACGGCTTCCTTGGTGCGTTTCCAGTTCAGCGTCCGAGCCTGGAAAGCGAGCAGGAACGCTCCGGCAGCGCCAACCGCAGCGGACTCGGTCGCGGTGGTGATTCCGAATAGGATGACGGCGAGCACGAGAAGGGTGAGAATGCCAAGTGGCATGATCGACGATGACAGAAGCTTCACGACCTGGAGGCGCTCGGCGTTCATGTTCCGGTAGTAGCGGGCGAGTATCACCAGGGCCAACGCGGCAGCGATGCCGAAAACGACATAGAATGTGGTCGCCGGACCTATGTCGGTTGGCGTCACCGGCGCGCTCACCGCCGGTCCGCCGAGCTGCTCCAGGCCCTCAGGAGCCTCGCCTTCGGCCGACGCCTGCGGGTGGATGACGACGTACCACCACACGAGCCATAGGGTGAGGGCCGTCAGAGCGAGCGGGATTAGCGTGGCGAGAAAGTTCTTGAACACCGTCCAGTAGGTGAGGTGCCCACCATCGCCGTCGAGGTTCTTCATCCTGGCTGGCGAGAACAGGGCCGAGAAGAGCCCGACCAGCATGTTGTTCGAATAAGCTGCCTGGAACTTTCGCATCCATTCCGGCACCGGAACCCGTGTTTGCTCCTCGGGAAGGGGAGGCGCGATCTTCGGGTTTATCATCGCCCAGCCGATGACGTAGACAAGGTACAGGAAGGCGAGGAAGAAGCCGGGAAACATCGCTGCCGCGTAGAGCTTCACGACGGACTGGCCGGCCACCGCCGCATAGACGATGATCATCACCGAAGGCGGGATCAAAATGCCCAGCGTGCCCCCAGCCGTGATGACTCCGGAGGCGAGCTTTACGTCGTAGCCGGCGCGCAGCATCGGGTTGAAGGCGATCACCCCCATGAGGACGACGACGGCTCCCACGAGGCCGCTGGCGATGCCCCAGAATGTGCAGACGATCAGCGTCGCAACCGCGAGCGCGGCGGGCAACCGCCGGAACGAAAGCTGAATCGAGTAGAACATCTTGTCGACGAGTGCCCCGCGTTCCATCACATATCCCATCAACACGAAGAGCGGGATGGAAATGAGAACGTCGTTGGTCATGGCACCGTAGGTGCGCTGGACCATGAGGTCAAAAACCCGGTTGTCGAACCAGCTCTCCGCCGGATTGTAGAACGCGTAGAAACCGAAGAACATCCCGAGGCCCATCAGCGTGAAGGCCGTCGGGAAACCCATCATGATCACCACCACGATGAGCATAAGCATCGTGAGACCCAGTGCCGGATCGCTCATGTCTGCAGGTCCCCCCCCATCCCGCGTTGCCGCGCCGTTTCGTCGATCTGCTGCGCGCGCGCGATGGCGGTCTTGCGCGTTTCTTCGTCCACATATTCGCTGTGCGCGAGTTGCCCCTCGACCACGTCGATCTCGCTGACGTCCTTGAGCCGGCTGGGCCATACCCCGGTCTTGAGACAGACGATGCAGCGCAGGATTTCAGCTAGGCCCTGCAGCATCACCAGCGCGCCGGCTATCGGGATCACCGCCTTGAAATGGTAGATCGGCGGGCCATTCGCCGTCACAGTCGAATGCTCGCCGATCCGCCAGGAAAGCGCCGCGTAATCATAGCCAGCGTAGATGAGGGCGGCGATGCCCGGCAGGAAGAATACGATGTAGAGGACAAGATCGAGCGACGCCTGCGTGCGAGGCCGCATCGAGCTGTAGAGAAAATCGCCGCGTACATGGGCGTTCTGCGCCAGCGTGTAGGCGCCGGCCAGCATGAACACGCTGCCGTAGAGCATGTTGCTCGCATCGAAGATCCATGCCGTCGGCATGTTCATGATGTAACGCTTGAATACCTCGACGCAGACAAGCGTCATGAGCCCGATGATGAGCCACGCCGCGGCCTTGCCGACCCATGTGCTGATGCCGTCGACCGTATGCAGAATTTGCTGGACGTTCATGTGGGGCGCCGACCGGAGAGAGTGTGGTAAGAGCATAGCCAAGCGCCATCGATCTATCTTCGATGGCGCTTGGCCAGACTGATCGTCGCGCTAGATCTTCTTTGCAGCCGCGTTGGGTCCGAAGTAGTGATCGAACGCCATGCGGCGATTGACGACGGTGTCCTGCTCCCAACGTGTGGCCCGCTGGGCGAAAGCAAGCTGCGACTCAAGGATCTCCTTGAACAGCGGATTCTCTCCGGCCTTCTTTTTCACAACGTCGTCGTAGACCTCGAGCTGCTTCCTGAGGATCGCGTCCGGCGTCTTGTAGAACTTGACATTGTCTTTCGTCTGGAGCTCGACATAATCCTTCGAGTACCGATCGATCGCCTTCCACGACATATCCTGCGACGCAGCATCGACCGCATTGGCGATGATCGCTTTCATTTTCTCGGGCAGCCCATCATATTTCGTCTTGTTGAACATGATCTCGAACTGCTCGGCGTTCTGGTGGTAGCTCTGGAGCATGCATACCTTGGATACGTCGGCAAAGCCGAGGGCCCGGTCGGACGAGGCGTTGTTGAACTCGGCCGCATCGAGAAGGCCGCGATCCATCGCCGAGACGATCTCACCGCCAGGCAACGCATTGACGGCTGCGCCCATGCCGGTGAACACGTCGATCGAGATGCCCACGGTTCGGAACTTGAGGCCCGCCATATCCTCCATCTTGGTGACCGGCTTCTTGAACCAGCCGAGCGGCTGCGTCGGCATCGGCCCATAGGGGAATGACACGACGTTGGCGCCGATCGAGGCATACAGTTTCTCGAGCAGCTCCTTGCCGCCGCCATAGCGGTGCCAAGCCATCAGCATATTGGCATCCATGGCGAAGCCAGGACCGGATCCCCAGAGCGCGAGGGCGGTCTGCTTGCCATAATGGTAGACCATCACGCCGTGGCCACCATCGAGCGTTCCTTTCGACACGGCGTCGAGGAGGCCGAAAGCCGGCACCACGGCGCCCGCGGGCAACACCTCGATCTTGAGGTCGCCGCCGGTCATGTCGTTGACCTTCTTGGCGAAATCGAGCGCGAACTCGTGGAAGATGTCCTTGGACGGCCAAGTGCTCTGCCAGCGCATGCTGATGGGGCCTTGCGCCTTGACAACGCTCGGGGCCGCAACAGTCGCAGCAGCCGTAATCGCCGCTCCACCCAAGAACTTACGACGTGAAGTCTTCTCCCCAAGCGGGGACTTTACTTTGGTCATGATCTTTCCTCCCGATGCGGGCTCTTAAGGCCACGCTTAAGTAACGGACACGATAGTAATCCAAACATGCTAACATGTTAAGCTCGACACGCAGGTAGGGCAGGATTTTCCTACCGGTTGTTTCCTGCCTCCCCCAAATGCTTTCACATTGACAGGTCCGATCTTCATGGATCGCTCAGGCTGCACCCTGAGTGCGACGTTCCACAAGCCCCGCGCCGGGAACTATGTAACAATATACGGCGCGGTCGAAGAATTTAGCTTCTCCGAAGCTTCGCGCTGGGCAGTCTCTCCGGCACGGAACCCTCACTTCGCCTCCACGTTGGCCTTCCATTCATGCCGCGAAGGAGGCCATCATGAAGTGCCAATTCTGCCAGCAGGATATCGAGAACCCCTGCCATACCACCCAGGAGATGGAGCGGCGAGCGGAGAGCCATGTGGAGCGGTGCGAGCATGCCCTCCATGACCGGCAGGACTCGCAGCAAAACGACGGCTAGAACGGTGGCCGGGACGGATATGGATCACGTCCGAGGCTTGGCCGAGCGGAGCGTGAATATCAGCACCGTTCATTCAGACGAAAGCCCCGGACGTCCGCAAGCAGGGTGCCTCTCCGGGCGGTGACCGCGTCGTGACGGGCAATGACGCGAGGTCTGGAAAAGATTGGCCCCACAACGTCGAAGTCACCGAAAACGGCGCAGGGTTGATCCCCGGCGCCGCTTTCGGTCGGATCAGAGCACGAACCAGCCCTTCTGCATGTCGAAAGCGCCCTTGAGCTTGATCACGCCTTCGGCCGCCTTGTCGCTGTCGGTGTTGAGATAGATCAACGTCTCCTTGCTCGTCTTCTCGTAACGGACCTGACCGGCCTTGGTGAAGGCGTTCTTGCCGATGAAGCTGAAAGCCTGATCCCCCTTCTTCTTGACGTCGGCGTCGATCGCCTTCAGGTCGATCTTGTCACCGCCTTTGCCTGAGAAGTCTGTGATGGTGTCGGCCGTTCCCTTGCTCGTCCCCGTGTCTTTGTTGCCGAAGGCGAACACGTCCTTGCCGGCGCCGCCGGTCAGGGTGTCCTGGCCGCCGCCGCCGATGATCCGGTCGTTGCCGACGCCGCCATCGACCTTGTCCTTGCCGCCTCCGGCATTCAGAACGTCGTTGCCGCCGCCGCCGGAAAGCGTGTCCGAGTTGGCGCCGCCGGACACCGTATCGCTTCCGGTCGTGCCAGTGGTGCTTTCCTTGTCCACGTCCTTGAGAACGACCGTCAGGGTCTGGTCGATGACCTTGCCGAACTGATCCTTGGCCCGCACCGCGATGGTGTGGGTCGCCGCCTGCTCGTAGTCGAGCAGGAGGCCGTTCTTCACGGTGATCTTGCCGCTGGCATCGATCTGGAAGCGTCCGCCGGCGTCATTGATCAGCTCGAACCCATGTACGCTGAGCGCATCGGGGTTCGCCACCGAGAGCGTGCCGACCTCCTCCCCCGCCTTGCTGTTCTCGAAGACCATTCCCCCCGCGAGATTGACAGCCGAGCCGTGGTTGATCACCTCCGCGAGGTTCAGAAGCGTGCCGCCGAAGTTGAAGAACTCGACATCGATGACGGTATCGGTCCCCTCCCCGGCACTCCGCCGGTCCACAATGGTCAGCTGCGTTCCCGAATTGGTGACGTGGTAGTTCGAGCGGCTGCCGCTGAAGAGCGCGGTGTCGTTGCCGGCCCCGCCATCGAGCGTGTCGTCTCCGTTCCGGCCCATGAGCGTATCGTTGCCGGCATCGCCGCGCAGGCGATTGTGGAGCCCGTTGCCGGAGATCATATCGGCATTTTCGGTACCGCGAATGCGCTCGATGGCGATCAGCTTGTCAGTGAAGCCCCTATAAGTTGCTGTTTCCGCGGCAAGATCGACGTTCACACCACTCGCCGATTGCGCCGCCCTCGCCTCAGCCCGGTAATCGATCTCGTTGACGCCCAGAGATCCATCGAAGGTATCGTTACCCTCGTATCCGACGAACCGCTGCGCTCCGGCATTGTCGCCGCCGAAGAATTTGTCGGCCCCTTCTGTGCCGCGAACCACGTCGATGCTTGTGAAAGTATCGGTGCCGGCATCGCCGAGCTTCAAAACCGTTCCCGCCCGCGCCGTCGATCCGAACGTCACCTCGATGCCCGAGATGCCTTTCTTGTAATAGCTGATCTCGTTCCAAAGCGTCTTCTCGGGATCAGTATTTTGTCCTAAGACGCCACCCTGGATCGTGTCGTTACCAGTGCTTCCCTCGAACCAATCTTCGTCTCCGACGACACCAATTCCGCCGATGAGAAGGTCGTTGCCCACGCCACCGTCGAGGGTGTCGAAACCGGCGCCGCCATTGAGCGTGTCGTCGCCGTCGCGCCCCCGCAGCACATCGTTGCCGGAATCACCCCGCAAAAGGTTGCTGAGGCCGTTTCCGGAGATCTGGTCGTTGTATTCCGTGCCGCGGATTTTCTCGATAGAGATCAGAGTATCCTCGTCGCCCGTCGCATCGGTAACGATAGCCTGCTCCCCGGTCCCAAGTTCGATGATCATCCCGGTGCCGACAGCCCTCGCCTCCGCCCGATAGTCGACCTCGTTGATACCGTCCGATCCATCAAAGGTATCGTTGCCACCATAGCCGAGGAAGCGCTGGTCGGCTGCACTCGTCGCACCGGTGAAGCTGTCCGCTCCCATCGTGCCGCGTATGGCAATGATATCGTTGAAGTGATCAGTTCCGATGATCTTGCCGGTACCGTCCTTCTTTTGGACCATTCCGACCCCGTGGCGCCCATCGGGCTCGGTGAAGGTGACGACAATGCCCGCGAGGCTGCCGGTGTTGTAGTTGATCTCGTTCCAGCTGCTGACGCCGTCAGCCTGCTCAACCTCGCCGCCATAAATGGTGTCGTTGCCGGTGCTGCCGATGAAGACATCTGCATCCTCCAGTTCATCCTCCGGCGCGTCAACGCCGCCGATGAGGAGATCGTCGCCGGCTCCGCCATTCAGAGTGTCCCAGCCGGCGCCACCATTCAGGGTGTCATTGCCAGCATCGCCGAGCAGCATGTCGTTGCCGGCGCCACCCAGCATGCTATCGTTGCCGTTGCCGCCTTCGAGTCTGTCTTCTCCGCCCCGGCCGTTGAGCTCGTCGTCGCCGGCATCCCCACGCAACCTGTTGCCGGCATTCGTTCCCGCAATGTCGTCATCGTTCCGCGTCCCGCGGATCTGCTCGATGCGGATGAGGGTGTCTACATCACCGTTGGCACCGGCGACAGTGACCCTTCCCTCTCCATCCATATTCGACAGGTCAACGATGATGCCCGCCTGTCCTGGGACTTCGGCCGTGTCGCTACGATAATCGACCTCGTCATCGCCGTCTCCGCCGTCGAAGGTGTCGTTGCCGGCAAAGCCGCGGAAGCGTTGGAATCCAGCCGCTCCAGTGAACCTGTCCGCTCCTGCCGTGCCGTAGACGGCTTCGATCCCGGTGAAGACATCCTCCTCGTCACCATTCTCGGTCGACGTGACCTTGCCGGCTCCTTCGGCGGTGAATGTCACCGTAATCCCCTGAGTCCGGCCCTCTGGCCGGTAACTCAGGACGTCGAGGTTGCCGACGGGTCCGCCGCCGCCATGGATCGTGTCGTTGCCGAAGCCGGCATAGAATTCGTTGTCGCGGTTGTCGCCGATCAGGAGATCGTCATGGGCAGTCGCATAGACGCTGTTGATGGAATGCAGGATATCGGTCTCCGCTGCGCCGCCCCTGCTCGTGACCTTTCCCACATCGTCATCCGCGTCGCCGTCGACGAGATCGACCGTGATGCCATGCTGACGGTTATCGGCGGAGTAATTGACATAATCGAAAAACTCGGGGCTGTTGTTACCGCCGAAGATCGTGTCGTTGCCGAGGCCTGGCGCGAAGATATTCTCTGCGTCGTTGCCGATCAGCTCATCATTCGATGAGAGAAGGTAACTGAACACGTGAGTAGAAGTCGTTGCGCTTTGGAGCCATAAGTTCTGGAACTGATCTCGATCTACGGAGATGCCTGTGATCTCGGCCAGTGATTCGTTGTCTGCGCTATAAAGGCCGATGTCGTGGATCAATGACTGCTCGTCCCAGTAAACCCGGACGAAGCGGGCTTGGCCGTCAACGGTGAAGGAGTAGTCCCGTCGATTGCCGTCTGTGACAACCTCGATACTCGCGTCGACCGGGAAAAACCCGCTGGGAGACAGGTTGATGCTTCCGAAGATCTCGTATTTTGCCATGACCGCTCCTCCTTGAAATATTTCCTCCATCGTAAACTGAGTTACGGTTCGGAAAATACTCCGAAAAGACGGCCTTCATTTCGAGCGCCTCGTTTTCACTCACTGTGATCTTTCGGCAACATTAAATTTAGGGATATACACTTCAAGATTTCATATAACAATGAAATGGTATTAATTCAAATACTTTCATAAATCATCCTTTACAGAAATATATTGTCATAATATTCTATTTTAATGAAGTGTATCGATTTTTTACCAGATCTGCATTCAGTTATGTCCATCGATATATCGAGAATAGCTTTGCTTAAATTTATTAATACTTACTCGTTAACTCGCTACTGTCCGATATTTCATTTATATATGATGTAATGTTTCATTGCATAAACCGCATTAATTGTTGTGATTTTACGCACATCATTCATTGTGGCCACGGTTGTAATGAAAATCAAAAAACCGACCAGGAAATATTATTTGGAGGGCCTCACAATGACTGCATCTGCACTGAGCTTTAGACTTGCCGTCCTCTTCGTCATCGCCGGCATGGCCATGGGCATAGGCATGGCGATGTCGCAGGACCACTCGATCATGCCTGCCCATGCGCACCTGAACCTGCTCGGCTGGGTCTCGCTGTTTCTCTTCGGGATCTATTACGAGCGCCGCCCGGCTCTCGACACGAGCAGACTTGCGATAATTCAGGTTGCCGTGTGGTCCATCGGCACCGTCGTGCTCACGATTGCCGTTGCAGCCCTCCACCTCGGCTACACCGCCTTCGATCCCCTTGCCGCGATCGCCTCGCTGACCGTGCTGGCAGCCATGCTGATGTTCGCCTATTTCGTGTTCCGCCCGGCCCGTTACCTCAACCCGACACCAACGGGCCGCCTGACGCCGGCAGAATGACGACGGGCTCAGGGGCGGCACGCGCCGCCTCTGGATCCCTGATCACAGAACGAAGTAGCTGCGCAGCAGATCGACGGGATCGTCGAGATGGATCGCGAGATCAGCGACCCTGTCTCCGTTCACGTCACCGTAGATGTAGGTGTCGCTGGCCTTCTTCTCGTAGCGCAGTTCTCCCGCCTGCCCGCTGAAGGCCAGTGTGCCGATGAACTCGAAGGCCTGGTTGCCGCCCTTCAGCGCGTTCGCATCGATCGACGACAGATGGATCTTGTCATTCTGCGCGGCCGAGAAGTCGAAGATCGTGTCGCGGCCGGCCGTCTTGACCGTCGACTCGGCGACCGCCTTGAAGATGAAGCTGTCGGCACCCGCCCCGCCCCAGAGGTCGTCGGCACCGGCGCCGCCCGTCAGCCTGTCGTTGCCAACATCTCCCTTGATACGGTCATTGCCATTGGCGCCAAGAAGAGCGTCGTTGCCGGCATTACCCGTGATGCGATCGCTGAAGCGGGTTCCGGTATAGGTATCGCTGCCGCTGGAGCCGACCAGATTGTGAGCCTCGTCGGCCAAAGCGGCATTGAGCACGGCCGGGTTGGCTTTATGGGATGACCCGACGCCGCCCATGAGCCCGGAGACGAGCGAGTGGAATTCCGTGCCTGCGATGGCGAGGCCGGACATCTGCACCTGCGCCGAGATGTTGGTGATCCGCCCGGCCGAATCTTCGGCGAACTCGCCGGATGATTTGTAACTGTCGCCGAGCGTGCCGAGGCGCACCGTCGTCAGGGATCCACTTACCACATGCTTGCCGAGATCATAGGCGATGGAACGGCCGTCGAGCACGATAGTCTTGGTGTTGCGGCCGTTCATGTTGTCGAGCAGGACGATCTGCGTGCCTTTGAACTCTCCCGACCCGCCGAGGATGTAGGGCCAGCCTTCGAAGGAAAAGTCCTTGAAGTAGCTCTTCATATAGCTGTTGAAGCTGACGCCCTTGTTGGAGCTGCTCGCGGTCAATTTGATGGTGATCGTCATGCCTTCCTCCTTGCAGCCTGCGTAACCGCCTGCAGAAAAATGTCTTGCTCAGAATAGTTTGACCGACAACGATGCCTTGGCGTTGAAGCCCGGGCTCGGATCGCCGTTCAGATACTCGGTGTATTGCCGGTCGAAGAGGTTATCGACCACGAGGCCCGCCGTGACGCGCTCGTTGACCTGCCACGAGGCGAAGAGATCCACGACCGTGTAGGGATCGCCGACGAAGCCGAAATCCTCGGCGCTGTCCTTGCCGCCGACGAAGGATACGCGGGTGCCGAATTCGAGCTTCCCATCCAGCGCCCGGAACCCGAGGGTGCCGATCAGGCGGTTCGGCGGGACCTTCACGAGTTCCTCGCCGGTGCGGCCGTTCCTGCCATTGAGAATATGACCGGCGACGCCGACGAAGTAGGTGCCTGCGTCATAGGTTCCTTCGACCTCGAAGCCGTCGATGATCGCTTCGGCGATGTTCCGGTACTGGTACCCGCCCGGAATCGGGAAGCGCACGAAAACCTGCTCGATGTAATCCTCCACTCGGTTGTGGAAGATGCCGAGCTTCATGCGCAGGCGATCCTCCTCGACAAGAAGATCGTCGAAGTGCAGGTTGACGCCTCCTTCGATGTTGTGGGCGATCTCAGGCTTCAGGTTGGGGTTGGGAAAGAAGCGCCCCGCGCTCAGCGGAGGCGGATGGAATCCGTCGATCAGTGTCTCGGTCAATGCCGGTGCTCTATAACCTTCCGCATAGCTGGCATAGAACGTGACCGGCTGCCAGGGCGTGACTCCGACCGTGATCTTGGGGGACAGCCTGGTGCCTTCGTTCTCGATTCCGTCGCCAGTGAGGCGGTAGGAATCGTAGCGAAGGGCGCCGATGACCTCGAGCCAATCCGAAAACAGGGCGCGGTCCTGAACGAACGCGCCGGAGACGAGCCGTTCCCCGGGGGGCGTGAGCTGATCGCTGTTGCCGATGGGGTCCTTCGTCACGACATTGTCCCGGAACAGATCTGCGCCATAGGTCAGTTCGTGCCGGAGCGGGCCCGTCTCGAACCGGGAGGTGTTGAAGAGATCGAGGCCGACCGTACCGATATCGAAGGTCTTCTCGGCACCTGCAACAAGCCCCTCCAGCGTGGTCTGCTTCACGTTCGTGCCGCTATAATAGATCTTGGTGCTCAGGTCCCAGATGGGAGAATCCGGCGTCCAGCGATAGCCGACGGTAAACGTGTCCGCGACGGCTTGCGTCCTGTAGAGGGTCGACAGGCCGTTCTCGAACTCGTTCCCGATCCGCAGGGCGGAGAGCGTCAGTTCCTGATCGGAAGCCGGGCGGATGCGTGTCTTGATCAGGCCCGAGAGCAGATCCTGAGCCGTATAGTCGACAATCGACCCATCACCCGATCGGTAGTCGCCGGCCGAGCGCCAGGTGGCAGCGCCGAGGACATCGAACATCTCGCTCGGACGCGCTGCCACCGCGCCATGGAGGAGCGGCGTAGTGCCGTTCGTCTCAAACGTTCCCTTGAGCCTGCCGGCCACATGGGTACCGTCGGGCAGAATGTCGCCGGCATCGATCGTCGTGAAGCTGACCACGCCGCCGATGGCGCCCGAGCCATAGACCGACGAGACCGGACCGCGCGTCACGTCGACGGATTTCATCATCTCCGGATCGAAGTAGAAAGTTCCCTTCGCGGAATGGCCCTCCCGCTGGAAGTTCTGGCGCGCACCGTCGACGAGCACGTTGACGCGGCCGAAATCCTGCAATCCGCGAACGTTGACGCCGACGCCCGGATCGCCCGGAGCCATCTGGGTCGTCACACTCGGGATCAGGTTGAGAATGTCGGCCGTGCTGTTCGGCTGAACCTGCGTTTCGATCCGATCGCGTCCGATGACGCTCGAGGCCGACAGGGAATCGTAGACGCGCTCGCCGGCCTTGGTCGCCGTGACCGTGATGGCATCGAGATCGATGGCCGTCTCATCACCGGCATCCTGAGCCTCGGCCGGCGCTGCGAGAATCATCAGGCCGGTGGCAGCGAGGGTAATTCCGAAGCGGCTGAGACGAAGCGGGGACACAGACGATGACCTTGAACAGGAGCGTGAGACAGGCGAACGGACCGGAGGCGTCGCCGGCCTCCGGTCCGCTCGAGCATCAGAGGATGAAGTAGCCCTTCGAGAGCGAGACGCGATCGTCGAGATGGATCGTGAAATCCGCGATCTTGTCGCCGTTCACGTCGCCATGGATGTAGGTGTCGCTCTTCGCCTTCTCGTAGCGCAGCTCGCCGGCCTTGCCGCCGAACGCCTTCGTCCCGATGAACGAGAACGCCTGGTTTCCACCCTTCGTGGTGTTGGCATCGATGGCGGAGAGGTCGATCTTGTCCTTCTGCCGCGTCGAGAAGTCGAAGATCGTGTCGCGGCCGACGCCCGAGACCGTCGTCTCCTTGATCGACTTGAAGATGAAGGTGTCGGCACCCGAGCCGCCCCACAGATCGTCGGCCCCCACACCGCCGGTCAGCTTGTCGTTGCCGCTACCGCCGTAGAGGTAATCGTTGCCGCCATTGCCGGCGAGCCTGTCGGCACCAGCCCCGCCGGACAGCTTGTCCCGGCCGATGTTGCCGGTAAGCGTATCGTTGCGGTCGGTGCCGGATTTCGACTCCACCACATCGCCGACAGCGATGGTAATCTTCTGTGATGTCGTCTGGCCGGTGGAATCCGTGGCGAGGACCGTGATCGTGTGACTCTGGTTCTTCTCGTAGTCGAGCGCCTTGGCCAGGGTGAGCTTGCCGTCGGTGAGCTTGAAGTAGCCTCCCGGATTACCCGTGAGCTTGTAGGTGACGGTACCGCCCTCCGGATCGGCAGCGGATAGCACGCCGACACGGGTTCCGACCTCGGCAGTCTCGGAGATGATGGATTTCGAGATCGAGACGTTCTCTGGTCCCTCGTCGACGTTGCCGACGGCAATCGAGAATTCCTTGAAGACGATATGACCGTCGGCGTCGCTGACCTTGACCCTGATCTTATGGCTCTTCTCGGTCTCGTAATCCAGCTTGCCCTTGACCTTCAGCGCCGTGCCAACGATCTCGAAGAGACCACCGGCGTCGCTCGCGAGACTGAATTCGAGAGCCTTGCCTTCTACATCGGTCGCCGAGAAGTTGGCGATAGTCTCGCCTGCCTGAGCGCTCTCCAGAGCCGAATCCTTGGAAAGAGCGACGTTCTTCGGAGGAGTTCCCGGAAGTTCGACGTTGCGGACAGTATCGAGCGTTACATCCGAGAACGTTGCCGCCTCGACATTCTTGAGGGTCGTCGTTCCGCTGCCGTCATTCAGGGCAACGGTGTAGCTGCCATCAGCCAGCCGCGTGACCGTATAATCGGCCCTCGCGCCGCTGAAGACAACCTGGTCGTAATCGTTACCGCCATCGATGGCGTCGTTGCCCTTGGTGGCACCGAACACGTCGTCACCGCCACCGCCGCTGATCGTATCGGCAAAGATCGTTCCGGCATAAAAGTCGGTCTTCGATGACCCGATGAACTTCTGGGCATACTTGTCGAGAGCATCGGCATATATGCCAAGCGCTGCCGGGCTGCTGAAGTCACCGAAGTTGTGCACCGGGCCGTTCGCTTTGATCTCGGCAACTTCCTCAGGCGTCGTGGTGCCCGCCACCTTGGTATTGAATAAGTCGAGGCCAGTTATCTTCAGCTGGGCGCTACCACCGACGAAGTATCCGTTGCTGTCGAAGGCACCAGCCCCTCGCACACCGTATTCGATAGTATTAATCGTTCCCCCAACCACGTGATGAGGCATAAAGCTGTATGCGAGGTCACCATGAGCGAGAACATATTTCGAAGTCGCGCTCGTGCCGAAGCTCAGGAGCATTTCCTCGCCTTCGAATGCCCTAGAATTATCGAAAGCAAACCTCGTCCCAGCTGGCGCACCAGCAACGAATCCCCCACGGATGAAGGCTTCGAAATCCATGCCGTCGGCGCCGCTTGCGTCGATGGTGATGGCACCCTGCTGAGCCAGGAGGTTTCCGGAGGTGATGGCTGTATCCGAGAACTGGTAGTTCTCGACGTGGCTGACCGTATCTGCACCGTCCGAATCCGCGGTGCGCTTGTCGGTAACCGTGAAGCTGCCATCGCCATTCTCGACGATGGTGTAGTCCGAGCGGCGACCGGAGAACACGGCGAAGTCATTGCCGTCGCCGCCGTCGATCATGTCGTTGCCGCCGCCGCCAAGAACCGTGTCGTCATTCACGGTTGCGACGAAGGTATCGGCGAAGTCGGAACCGAGGATGTTCTGGGCGTAGCTGTCGAGAACGGCGTTGATGGTGGTGATATGCGCTGCGTCCGTCCCTGCCCTGCGCACGGCATTGTAGAGATTGTAGACGGGATTCGCCGCATTGTTTCCGGCGCCAGGCTCCGAGCTGATGTCCCATCCGGAAATCGTCAAATCGGCCGTGACGCCGGTCAATTCTGTCGGCCCGGCAGGCTGAGGCGTTTCGCGCGTCCCGAATGTGATCGATTCTATGGTGCCCGAGATCCCGTGCCCCTTATCCGAACCATAGTGAGCGAAGTCGTAAGCTAGATTCTCGCCCTCGATAAGAACCTGCTTGTTCGTTGCCGCATTTGCCGCGTCGGCATAGCGGAACCCGACTTGTGTCCCGTTCTGATATCCATAAGGAGCGGGATCCTCGATACCGCCGTAATAGCTCGACGAGCCTATCTTCAGCCCCTGGAAATACGTCGCGAAATAGGTGTCGAGATTGATGCCGCCTGCGGCACTCGATGCGTCGATCGTGATGGTCTTAGGTGTAGCCACGTCAGCTCCCCTTCCCTGTCTCTCATGCCCGCAACCCGGGGCATCGGAAAATTCTGCACGCGAGCCGAGAGCTTCGACCCTGCTGGGGAGCGGCTTTACTTACACTTTCAAGCAGAGTCCATAGTTTCCCAAAATATTGGAACATATCTAAATTATAAACCTGAGTAGATTTAAATTGGAATGATTAAAAACTGCCATTAAACACGGTTACTGTCGGCAATTTTGCAAAATAGAACTTTTAAAAACTAAATCATTCCTATTGACGACTTGAATGAGAAGCATCAACAACTGCGACAGAAACAGAGTGGCGCCATCGGCCAACGGCCGAGAATGCGCAGGGGGCAAGGCAGGGGGCAAGAATGACTTCATCGAACGTCGCACGAGTCCAGACGCCGGAACCCTTCTACGCGAACGGCAAGCGCAGCCGCGATCTGGCGAAGGAGCTCGGGATCTCGGAAGCCGAGTTGCTTGCCTCCCATGACGGCCCCGAAGTGGTTCGCCTCGGCGTGGACATGGCCAGCCTGCTCAAGGCTCTGCCGGATCTGGGCGAGGTGATGTCGCTCACCCGGAACGAGGCTGCCGTCCACGAGAAGGTCGGCACGTTCGGCAAGATCACGATCGCGGGCCAGACCGGGCTCGTTCTCAACGATGCCATCGACCTGCGGCTGTTCTTCCAGCATTGGCGCACGGCCTTCGCCATCGAGATCCCGGATGAGAAGGGGCCGCGGCGCAGCCTCCAGATCTTCGACGAGACGGGCGATGCCGTCATCAAGATCCACCTGAAGCCCGCTTCCAATATCGCGGCTTTCGATGCCATCCGAAAGCGTTTCGCCGATCCCTCGCTTGAATTCCCCCGGATCGAAGCGCCCGTTTCGGACGAGGAGGCTTCCGGCCGTGACATCGATGTCGAAGGCTTTCGCGCGGCTTTTCAGGCGATGCGCGACATCCACGAATTCTTCCCGCTCCTGAAGCGATTCGGGCTCAGCCGGCGCGGCAGCCTCGATGTCATCGAGAGAGATTTCGTCCGCCGGCTCGATCTTTCCGCAACGCGCAACCTTCTCGAGCGGGCCTCCGCCGATGCCGTGCCGATCATGTGCTTCGTCGGCAACCGGGGAGGCATCCAGATCCACCACGGCCCCGTCTCGACGATCAAGATCATGGGTCCATGGCTGAACGTTCTCGATCCCGGCTTCAACCTTCATCTTCGCCAGGACCTCGTCGCCGAGACCTGGCTGGTCCGCAAGCCCACTCGCCACGGTCTCATCACCTCGGTCGAGCTCTATGCCGAAGACCGCAGCCTCATCGCGCAGTTCTTCGGCGTTCGCGAGGAACAGAGCCCGGAAGACCCGGCCTGGAGGCAGCTCGCCGAAGCCCTGTGAGACGGCGAAGCCGTTTCAGAAGCGTTGCGGCGAATACGGCTTCATGTCCATCTCGCCTGGCTTTCCATCGATCAGATCCGCCACGAGGCGCGCTGTCACGGCGGCCTGCGTCAATCCATGATGGCCGTGGCCGAAGGCATAGACGACGCGGGAATCCCTTCCGGAATGCCCGATCACCGGCAGCGAATCCGGCACCGAGGGACGAAAGCCCATCCAGCGCCTGGCGGGCTGCCCGGCGTCGAAATGCGGAAGGAAGCGCTTGAGCCGTGCGATCATGGCGGCGGTCCGCTCATGATTGGGCGGGGCGTCGATACCGCCGAATTCGACGGCGCCGCCGACCCTGTCTCCGGTCGCGAGAGGTGACGTCACGAAGCCTTCACCTTCGAACATGATCGGGCGATTGAGGCCGAACGAGCCGTGCGGATAGGTGGCATTGTAGCCGCGTTCGGTATCGAGAGGGATGCTGTCGCCGAGACCTTTCGCGAGCCTGCGCGACCATATGCCGGCGGCGATCACCACCCTGTCCGCAACCGTATCGTCGACATGCCCATCGAGGCGAAGGTGGATGCCGTCGCTTTCGGGCCGAATGGCCAGAACGCGTCCAGGCACGAGTTGCGCGCCACGTTCGATTGCAAGCCTTTGCAGATCCGAGGCCAGGACAGCCGGGTCGGAGACATGACAGGCGTCCGGATAGAGCACGCCTGCTTCGACATTATGGAGAGCAGGTTCCAGCGCCGCGAGATCGCGGGGCTCCAGGACATCCACCGTGATCCCGAAATCGCGCTGCCGGTCAAACATGTCGAGCGTTTGCGCGAAGGCACTGTGCTTTCGCCAGACCGACAAAATTCCCTTCTCGTGCAGATGACCGCTCAAACCGAGAGAGGAGAGAAGCGCCTGCCAGGAGGGCAGCGCCTGCGCATTGATGGCGCGGATGGCCGCCATGCTCGTCTTGATGCGTGCCGGCGACGATGCCAGCACGAAGCGGATGAGCCATGGTGCCAGCGATGGCAGATAACGCGGTCTGATGGTCAGCGGCCCGAGAGGATCCATCAGCCATTGCGGAAGATTTCTCCAGACCTTCGGCAAGGCCAGCGGCATGATGTCGGTATGCGCGATCCAGCCGGCATTGCCGTCCGTGGGCCGCCCTTGCAGGCCGCCGGGATCGATGAGCGTGACCTGATGCCCTCGTTCGAGGAGGGCATGGGCAGCCGCAAGGCCTACGATTCCTGCTCCGACAATCGCGATCCGCATCGAGCATCCTGTTCAGGCAAAAGCGAGAGCACGTGCAGCCGGTTCAGTCTGTCGGCCGCGCGATCCAGTTTATGAGCGTGTGCTCCGATCCACGACTTGGAATCCGTGTGCGAAGGGATCGCGGTCGTCGATGACGATCGTGTTGAATCCGGTCACCCGCGCCCATCCCTCGATCGACGGAATGATCGCGTCGCGGTCGCCGACTTTCGCCCGCCCCTCGATGCGCCCGATGAAGGTCGATCCGATGATGCTTTCATGGACGAAGGCATCGCCCTCCTTCAGGTCGCCGCGGGCCGCGAGATGCGCCATGCGCGCCGAGGTTCCGGTGCCGCACGGAGAGCGATCGATCGCCTTGTCGCCGTAGAACACGGCATTGCGCGCCGTGCCCTCCGCGCTCTGTGCCCGTCCGGTCCACAGGACATGGGTCAGGCGGTCGATATCCGGGTTCTCGGGATGCGCGATTCGGTAGCGCGCATTGAAGACTTCCCTCAGCTTGGGGCTCCAGCGCAGGATGTCGGAGGGATCGACATCGGCGAGATCGGAATAGAGCGGTTGCGGCTCGACGATGGCATAGAAATTGCCGCCATAGGCAACGTCCACGATGAGGTGGCCCAGGCCCTCGACTTCGACCTCATATCCCGTTCCATAGAGGAAGGACGGGATGTTGGTGATGCGCACCCGCTCGATGAACGGGCCGTTCTGCTCGTAGCGCGCCTCGACGACGCCGGCCGGCGTATCGAGCCTGAGGAGGCCCGGCGTCTTCGGATGGATCAGCCCGTTCTCGAGCGCGATCGTGACGGTGCCGATAGTGCCGTGCCCGCACATGGGCAGGCAGCCGGAGGTCTCGATGAACAGGATGCCGACATCGCAATCGGCGCGTGTCGGCGGATAGAGGATCGAGCCCGACATCATGTCGTGGCCGCGGGGCTCGAACATCAGGCCGGTGCGGATCCAGTCGTATTCCGCCAGGAAGTGCTGGCGGCGCTCGAACATGGTCTCGCCCTTCAACTGCGGAATGCTGCCGCCGGTCACCACGCGGACCGGGTTTCCGCAGGTGTGACCGTCGATGCAAAAGAACGTATCGCGCGCCATGACTTCACTCGCTGTTCCGAAACGATGCGATCTGCTTAACGGGAGCGGAGACCGTCATTCTCCGCTCCGAATGGGTCAGGCGGCGGATTTCAATCCGACGTCCGCAAGGGCGGGACGCGTCTTCAGCGCCTTGCTCATGATCGCCTCCACCGCGGCACGCTCCTCGTTGCCGAGGGCCAGACGCGGCGGGCGGGTCAGCTCGGAGCCGCGCCCCATGATCTGCTCGCACAGCTTGATGCATTGCACGAGATCGGGGCGGGCATCGAGGTGCAGCAGCGGCATGAACCATTCATAGAGCGCGCGCGCCTCGTCATAGCGCCCGGCCTTCGCCAGGCGGAAGAGCGTCTCGCCCTCCTGCGGGAAAGCGTTCGACATGCCGGAAACCCAGCCGGCGGCGCCCAGCATCACGCTCTCGACCACCACGTCATCGAGGCCCGCGAACAGGACGAAGCGGTCGCCGACCATGTTCTTCGTATCCGTGAAGCGGCGCGTGTCGCCGGACGAATCCTTGAAGCAGACGACGTTGTCGCAATCGGCCAGGGACGCCAGGATGTCCGGCGTCACGTCGTTCTTGTAGATCGGCGGGTTGTTGTAGACCATGATCGGCAGGCTGGTCGCCTTGGCGACCCCGCGGAAATGGGCGGCCGTCTCATGCGGCTTCGAGGAATAGACCAAAGCCGGCATGACCATGACGCCGTCGAGCCCGACGCGCTCGGCCTCCTTCGCCACCTCGGACGCGAAGGCCGTCGTGAACTCGGCGACGCCCGCGATTACCGGCACCCGGCCGTGGGAGACGTCCTTGGCCGCCTCCATGACCGCCACCTTCTCCGCGCGGCTCAGCGACGTGTTCTCTCCCACCGTGCCGCAGACGATCAGCCCGGAGACGCCGTCGCGGATCAGGCCATCCATCACCCTGGCCGTCGCATCGATGTCCAGGTCGAGATTGGGCTTGAACTGAGTGGTCACCGCGGGAAAGACCCCTTCCCAGCCGATCGTCGCCATATCGCATGCTCCTGCCAAAGGTGTTGAATGTCGGCATTGTAGATTGTATAAAATCTATTCTGTCAAGCCGATCCGGACGCCGGGACGCCCTGAGACCGGAACGGCTGACGTCTCGAATGCCAGGATTTCATGACCGCCCAAGCCAAGCCTGCCGCCCGACCCGCGCAGAAAACCCTCCAGCACCGGACCATTGCCGCGGCGGTGGCAGAGGACCTGCGCGGCCGGATCCTCGATGGGGATTTCAAGGCCGGCTTCCCTCTGCGGCAGGATGCGCTTGCCACCGAATTCGGGGTGAGCCGCATCCCGGTGCGCGAGGCCCTGATGCAGCTCGAGGCGGAAGGGCTGGTCAAGATCCACCCGCACCGCGGCGCCATCGTCTCGGAGCTCTCGACCGAGGAAGTTCAGGAACTCTTCGAACTCAGGGCCCTGCTCGAGCCACGGCTCCTGAAGGCATCCGCCCGTCACCTGACGGCGGACGATTACGGCAAGCTCAACGGGATCCTGCAAGAATACAGCGCGGAGCTGCGCGCCAACCATGTCCGCCGCTGGGGAGAGCTGAACACGGCGTTTCACACGCTGCTCTATCGCCATGCCGGGCAGCCCCGCACGCTGGCGATCGTCGCCAACCTGCTGCAGGAATGCGACCGGCACACCCGCCTTCAGCTCTCCCTCACGGATGGCATGAAGCGCGCCGAAACGGAGCACGCGGAGCTTTTGCGCCTTTGCGAAAGCGGGCGGATCGCTGCCGCCTGCTCTCTCCTGAAAAGCCATATCGAAGAGGTCGGCAAAGCTCTACGGCATTACCTGCAGGAGCACCAAAAGAGCGATGGGGGACGATAACGGCGGCCGAAGCTTTGCTTGATAGCTTTGCCGAGGCAACATTCGTGACCCAAAATGTCAAAGGATTGTCCCTTTCGATCAAGCATTGGGCACCAGTTCGCATAGGCTGGAAATCCGGTCGAAGGTCAATCGCTCAAAGCGAGGCGGTTTTAAAAGGCCTCGCCTTTGAAAGGGATCCCAATGCGGAGAGCAGGACTTATCGGGACCTTCGGCTTCGGGCTCGCGTGCACCATGATCTCAGGCATGGCTGCGGCTCAGGGAGGTCCGTCGACAATTCAGGGAGCCTAGCTGGCAGAGGGCTCTTCCTGCACGGATGTCTATTCGTCCACCGGCAGCGGACCGTCTTTCAGGAAACCGGTGGATATTTTCGCACCTGCGTTCATCGTCTCCGGCAATCGCCTTCGGACTCCGATGGCCTCGTGTCGCATCCGGTCGGTCAGGCCGGCCGGAGATCGGAAATCCGTCCTTCTTGCCTGCGCAAATGCAGTCGCCGGCAGCGACGTGCGCGTGCTCATGGCGCTCATGCCTGACGGGTCTCTCAAGCGCTACTTCAATGAAGAGGATGTGACGGGAACGGCGTATCAGCGCTGCTTGCGTTGAAGCTGGAAGACGCCCTGCAAAAATCCTGCCGGCGACCATAGCTTTTCCCCTCCATCGTCATCGGATGGCGTATAATCGTTTGGAACTGATCCGCGACCGAAGCCTGGATTGCCTGAGACAACCGAAGGGGCATATGCGGAGGGGTCCATGGCGACCTTCTATGGCGATGACTGGCCCAATCTCATCGATGGCACTACCCGCCGGGATATCATCTACGGCTTCGGCAGCGATGACGATCTCTACGGCTTCAGCGGCAACGACGATATCTATGGCGGCTGGGGCTATGACATCATTCTCGGCGAGAATGGCAACGACTACCTGAACGGCGGCGACGGGCCCGACGACATCTACGGCGGGTCGGGCAACGACAGCCTCGTCGGCGGCTACGGCTTCGATTTCCTCTTCGGCGAAAGCGGGAACGACCGTCTCTCGGGTGGAGCGAACTATGACAACCTGTATGGGGGGTCGGGCAGGGATAGCCTCTCCGGCGGATCGAGCGACGATTTGCTCGAAGGCGGCTCCGGGCGCGATCGGCTCAGCGGAGGAACCGGCGACGACGCCTTCGTCTTCACGAGAGGTTCTTCGGGCATCACGAGCGCGAGCGCAGACACAATCACCGACTGGAGTGCTGCCGCCGACTGGATCGGCATGAGGATCGCAGGAACATCCGCCAACTACAGGGAAGCCAGCACGACTTCCACGTCCATTGAGGCTGCTGCGTCCCAGGCCGAGGCGACTTTCACCAGCGGCAGCATCTCGCACGTCTTCCTGTACAACTCAACCACGGACACAGGATATCTTCTTTCCGATCTCGACAACGACAACCGCTTCGAAACCGGGGTCGTTCTCACCGGCGCCGGCAGCGCCGCCGACATGAACTACCGGTTCATCATCGGGACCTGGTGGATCTGAGCTCGAGATATGCAAGCTGGTCACGGCCCTGCATCCGGCACTCCCATGATGGGCCGCTACAACTCGGCACTGGGAGGTGGAGAAGCTACTCTAAGGAGCTTCTCGATCTGATCATTTTCAGGGCCAATATCGGCTAGAGACATTTCCGCAGGTGAGCTTGGGATCAACTGTCCAAAGCGTTCGTGGAGTGCAGCCGTTTTCGTAAGCCAGATAGAGGGGTACGCGCTTGAATGCTCCCCACTCGAAATGCGGATACGGATAGAGTCAGGCACGGATCACGAGGTACGTTAGTACTCCACAACACTGGAGAACCCATTTTTGAGCCGCTAAGAACAACCCCTACTGGGATGCATCTCATGGCAGGGCTCTCCAATGCGGACCGGCATATCGGCAGGAGTGCACTGAGCAATGGAATGGCGCCCAGGATAGGATTGTGCCATCCCTCTCCAAATCCTATTAAAAATAATGACTTACGAGCTGCCTACTCGAAGTGTTTGTACCACTCTTTGGACCACCGTCGAGATCACCTGAAGGGCAATGAGATTAGAAAATGCCTCTCCATTCCCACCGATTAGCGTGTTGGAGCCGATCTACGTCGCAAGCGGAAGAGTGATCAGGAAGCTGGTGCCCGGCTGGTTCGGTATGAGCCTGATCGTCGCGCCGTAGGCTTCAAGCTGGCTTTGCACTATGGATAGGCCCAGGCCGGTGCCACCCGTGCTCCGGGCCGTAGTAAAGAAGCGGTCGAACACCCGATCCGCATTGCCTGCGGAGACGCCTCTTCCATTGTCGGATACCTGCAGTCTGATTTGGTGAGCGGCCCCTTCGACACTCCATGAAATCCGGCCATGCGCCCCTTCTCCCGCATGCTGGCGAATGTTGTCGAGGAGGTTGGACAAGGCTGCATCAAGCGCCTCGGGCGCAATCCGGGTCATCACCCTCTCGGGAGACGGATCAATGTGAACCGTCAGGCCGGCGGCCTGGAAGGGGGCTGCGGCTGCACGCACGACCTTCTCCATGTCGAGATCCTCCAGCACGACTGGCTTGGGTGCCTCGGCTCGCGCCAGATTGAGAAGCTGGCGCACCAGGCGGTCAAGACGCTCTACGTCTGCGCCAATATTGGCGAGGAAATGGTCGCGCTCATCCGGGGTCATGATGTCGGCGTGATCGCGAATGATCTCCACTGCCCCCCGAATGGCAGCTAAGGGCGTCTTAAATTCGTGGCTAACCTCGGCTGCGAAAGCGCGGATGAAATCGGCACGCTGCTCCAATATCCCGGCCATGGACGTGATGGACATCCAGAGCTCGTCCGCCTCGCGGATGGCACTGCGCCGCGTCCTCGGCATGATGACACGTTCCCCCGCCGCCACCGCTTTGGCCTGCTCCGTCACAGTCCGGATCGGACGGCTCACCGTATAGCCTGTGAACAGCGCCATCCCAGCTCCCGCCGTGAGAAGCACAAGGGCGAGACCCGTCAGGTGCCAGCGCTTGCCATAGAGCGCCTGTTCGATGCTGACGGGCGTTCTGGACAACAGAACGGCTCCCAGAAGCCACCCATGCTCGATCACGGGAAGCGCAAGAAACACCCTCACCTGCGAGCCGCGGCTGATGGAGGTGAGGCTGACCGGCTCGTTCCCCTGCCGCACCCGAGCGCGCAGACTGGAGACCGGCCGCCCCGCGAGCGCCTCCGTCACCTCGAACTGATTGCTCAAGGACATGCCGCGGTCTCCACCGCTCGTGGCTACCACGATGCCGCGCGCATCCAGCAAACGTAGGCCTGCGAGGGTGATGCGCTGCACATCCGGGAGCACAGGCTGCATTCGCTCTCCCGCCGTGACGGCGGCGGGATCGGCCGGTACGGTGCTCGGGTCGGCAGGCGGAGGAACCGGGAGAACCGGATCGCTTGCAAGATCGAGCACGGCAAAGCGCGGTCTCCAATAACCCTCCGCGGGGCTTTCGAGAACCGAAACCCTGGGCAGATTGTCGAAGACGCCTCCTCCCTCTCTCGGCTGCGCCACGGCTGCCCGTAGCCATTCGGTCTTGTACGCCGCGCCGATAGTGGCAGCTTGGGCGATCAGTTCAGCCTCCGTCTGCCGCACGAGAGCGCTCTCATACAAGCGCAGAAACCACACACCTATCAGCGGCAGAAGCAGGAGGGAGAGGTTGGCCGCCAGGAGTGCCGTGCGAATGCGCGGTTTGCGCCACCGGAAAGTCATGTCTCCTGTCTCGCTTGTCTGTCGGAGAAGCGATAACCGAGACCGTGCACGGTCTCTATGGGCTCCGCGCCCAAGGCGAGAAGCTTCGCCCGAAGATGGCGGATATGGCTGTCGATGGTGCGGTCGCTGACGATGCGCCGATCGGGATAGGCCACATTCATGAGCATATCCCGGGTGAACATCCGGGCCGGATGTTCGGCCAAGGCGCGCAACACGGCGAATTCGGTGACGGTCAATGCAAGATGCCGACCGTCCCAATGCGCTTCGAAGCGCTCTTCGTCGAGGCGCAGAAGGCCTCGCACCATGCCGGTTGCCGGCGAAGCGGACGGCTCGACGCTTTTGAGGGCGCCCTGCTGGCGGCGCAGCACCGCCTTGACCCGAGCCACCAGTTCCCGGGGACTGAACGGTTTGGTCACGTAATCGTCGGCGCCGATCTCAAGCCCGACGATGCGATCGACCTCATCATCCTTCGACGACAGAAAGATCACCGGCGTGTCGTACGTCTTCCGGATGCGGCGGCAGACTTCCGTCCCATCCATCTCCGGCATGGCCACGTCCAGAACCACGAGATCCGGCCTTTCCCGCTGAGCGACCTCGAGCGCCATGAGCCCATCGCTGGCCTCCACAGTCGAAAACCCGTTCTTGTCCAACGCAAAGCAGACCACTTGGCGGATGTGGGGATCGTCGTCGACGACGAGAATGGTGGACATGGGATCCTTCGAAGCGGCCTGCACAGATACGTCTGCACGCTATCTGCACCAAAAATCCTAAGCCTTTGCAAGCTTGTATCATCATCGCTGCACATGAGGCCTTCAAATCTGGACCCGTTCACAGGAACGGTTCGCTCATGTTGTCCCTCTCCCCCACATCCTGGTCCCGTCTGGCCCTTCTCTCCGGTGCAGCCATCCTGGCCTGGCATCCCATCCTCTGGCTCGTGCGCACCTGGACCGATCCGAGCTACGCCTCGGACGGAGCATTCGCCGCCCTGGGCGTTGCGGCGCTCAGTCTCTGGAGTCTGTCGAGCCCGCGCGTAGCAAGGCACCAACCCCACCGGGCCGTCGTCCTGTGCCTCGGCGGCACGGCTCTCGTGCGGCTGGCCTCGGAGGCTCTCGGCATCAATGTACTCGGTGCCATGACCCTTGCGGTGGATGTGGGTGCTCTCGCGGCATGGGCGGGCCTCTCGCAGCGCCGGCGCGCGGTCTCTCCTCTGTGGCTCGGCATGCTGTTCCTATTCGCTCTCCCCGTGGAGCGCATCCTGCAGCGCACGGTGGGCTATCTGCTGCAATCGATCTCGGCGGAAGGCGCTTGCGGGCTTCTTGCGCTGGCGGACGACTCTGTCTCCTGCGCCGGCATCCGCATTCTCATGAACGGATGCGAGGCGCTGGTGGATCTTCCCTGCTCGGGAGCCAGAAGCCTCATGGTTATGCTGGCCCTGTTCATCACATGCGCGGGCCTAGCCAGGCCCGGATTGGCGCGGGCGATGCTGGGTCTCGGCATCACCCTCGCCTCCGCCCTGATCGCCAACATCGTTCGCATCGCGGTCCTTGCTTGCGGCATTGCCTATCCCGAGGCCGTAGGCCTCGACGTTATGGCTGCTCCCTGGCACGATGGGATTGGACTCGTGGCGCTGATGGTGGGTTCCGCTCCCATCCTCATCTGGTCCTGCGCTGTTCCTGCACGGTCTGTGATCGAGCCCGGCCCTTGCCGGATCGGCATCCTTCGCTCCACCGATCAATCGGTTTCCCTTGCCGGCTCCGCGCTGTTCCTGGCCTGCGCCTTCGCCGTCATGGTCGTGCCGACCCACCCCATGGATGTGGCGGCGCAGGATCTGCCCCTGGAGCTTCCTGCCCGCCTCGGTATGTTTCCCGCACGATCGGAAGCGCTGACGGTCCAGGAGACCGAGTATTTCACGCGCTATGGCGGAAGCGCCGCGCGCGCGGCCTATGGCACCAGCACGCTGACGATGGTGCGCACCCCGGCACCCTTGCGCCATCTTCACGCGCCCGACGAGTGCCTGCGAGGCGTCGGCCACTCAGTCCGCCACATGGGCACCCGCTTCGATCCGATTCCGACCGCTACCTACCGCGCCGATGCTCCCGACGGCAGCGCTTGGCGCGTGGAGGTGACCTTCATCTCGTCCCGCAACGAGCGCGCCGCCAGCGTCGGCGAAGCAGTATGGCTCTGGCTCAAGACCCCAGGCACCGCCTGGACCATGATTCAGCGCATCACGTCCTGGAACGAGCCCGATGCGGATTTTGAAAATGCCGTCATCCGCGCTCTCGACCTGAAATCCGCGCCGGCCCTGTCGGTCGCCGCTCTTTCCCTATCTCGCTCTGCCAAAGGAGAATAACCATGCGAGCCATTCCTCATGCGTCCCTTCTCATGCTGCTTGCACTCGCGCCCGCCGCGGCGCAAGCTCCGAACCTCGATCGTCTCGGCGGCACCGTTATCGCGCAATCCGAGGGAACGCCGCTTCACCTGCCTTCTCTCAAAACCGAATACGATGCCGAGGTGCAAGGCGATATCGCGGCTGTCACTGTCACGCAGCGTTTCGTCAATCCAGGCATGAAGCCTCTGAACGCCACCTATCAGTTCCCGCTACCGGACGATGCGGCCGTGAATGGCATGCGCATGGAGATCGGCGAAGAAGTGATCGAGGCCGTCATCCAGAGGAAAGACGACGCTCGCCAGACTTTCGAGGCTGCTAAGCGCGAAGGGCGCAATGCGGCTCTTTTGACCCAGCATAGGCCAAATGTATTCACCCAGGATATCGCCAATCTCATGCCGGGCCAAACCGTCACGGTGAAGCTGCATTATGTTCAAGCCATTGCGCGCGTGGATGGCGACTATGAGCTGGTGATGCCCCTCGTGGTCGGCCCTCGCTACGAGCCTCAGCAGAAGCAAGGCGAAATAGCGCACAGAAAGACCGATCTACAATCGTCTCAAGCACGGCCTCCTGCCGATGACACGATTTCCGGCCAATGGTCCTTCGGCTCGATGCCTGCTTATCCGACACAAACCGTGACGGGCCTAACCTTGCCTTCCACCATCGATGCAGACCGGGTCAGCATTCGGATCAGCCTCGCCGCCGGCATGCCGATCGCAAGTCTCAAGAGCAGCACTCATGCCATCGCGCAGCAATCTCTCGCTCCTGATGAAGCCGTCGTTCGCCTCGCGGAGGGACGCACGGTGGACAATCGCGATTTCGTGCTGCGCTACACCCTCGCAGGAGCCCGCACGCAGGCCTCGCTAATGACTCATCGGGATGGACACGGAGGAACCTTCAGCCTGCTCCTCGAGCCGCCCGCCCTTCCGGCACCGGACGATATTGCGCCGCGCGAACTCGTATTCCTTCTCGACTGCTCGGGCTCTATGAATGGGCTGCCGATGGAAGCAAGCAAATCTTTCATGCTGGCAGCGCTTCAGAAACTGCGCGCGAAGGACAGCTTCCGCATCATCCGGTTCAGCGACCAGGCGACCCAGTTCAGCGAGATTCCCCTGCCGGCCACTTCCGCCAACATTCGTGCGGGCGCTGCTTTCGTCCGTTCGCTGAACGGCGAGGGCGGCACCGAGATGTCGGCAGGCATCCGCCAGGCTTTGGCCGCTCCGCCCGTGCCAGGCCTGCGCCGTATCGTGGTCTTCCTCACCGACGGCTATATCGGCAACGAAGCGGAGATTTTGAACTTGATCGGCGGCAAGATCGGCGATGCGCGCCTCTATGCCTTCGGTGTCGGCACAGGCGTCAACCGGTATTTGCTCAACGAGATCGGCCGCGTCGGCGCAGGCTTCACCCGCTACATGGATCCGACAGAGACCACGGCAGAAGTTGTCTCGGAACTGATCAAGCGCATTGATGCACCGGTGCTTACCGACATCAGCATCGATTGGGGCAAGCTGTCGGTGGACGCCGTCACGCCGGAACGGCTTCCGGATCTCTTCGCCGGAGACAGCTTGCGCATCATGGGAAGTTTCAAGGAGGCCAAGGCCGGTCTCATCACCGTGCGCGGTCGTGTCAATGGCCGCCCTGCGGAACTGCCCATCGACCTCAGCTTCGAGGAAAGCTCGCGCAATAGCACGGCCTTGCCCGTCATGTGGGCAAGGGCACAGATTGCACAGCATATGGCTGCTCTCATCGCGCCAACGAATCTGCGCGGAAAGGGCGAGAGCAACGACGAGCTGCAGGGGAAAGTGACGAAGCTCGGTCTCGACTATGCATTGATGACCCAATGGACGTCATTCGTTGCCGTCTCGCGGCACGTGGCGAACATGCAGGAAATGGCAGCCGATGCCTCGGTTCCGGTGCCGCAGGTGCTCGGCGTGCCGCCCTCGGCCTATGGTCTCACGAGCACGCTCAATGCAGCCCCGGTCTATCCGGGAAGCAGCACGCCCGAGCCGGAAACACTCGTGGGCTTCGCCGCCGTCGCTGCCCTAGGATGGTTCCTGAGACGCCGCTGGGGTTCGCAAGGGTCAAGCTTGACACAAGGCTAAGGGCTAGCGGTTAAATCAAAGACCGCGGTTCGCTCCACCGCGTCGATCTCACCCCTTGGATGTTGCTGGCGGCGGGACTCAAGTCTTGCCGCTACCCTTTAAAACAGGGCACCGGACCACCAGTCAGCCGAGTAAATCCGGGGCGCTATGCTTTGTGCAGAATGCTTAGTTCTCTTGGCTGCTTTGGGGCAGAGAACGAACCCGCTCGCGCGGGAGGGCACTGCGGCTGGGGCGGTGCCATGGCTTGGGGGCGGTAACCCGCTGAACGGCACACGATGACAGGGCTGGGTCCTGTCTTGAGGATCGAGGGGTTTGGTGCCTCCACCTCACGACAGGAGCCTTCGATGTCCGAGACAGCCATCAGCCCGCTGCGCCAGCGCATGATCGATGACATGACGGTGCGCCATTTCGTCGAGAAGACCTGCACTGATTACATCCGCCAGGTCAGACGCTTCGCGGCCTTCCTCGGCCGCTCGCCGGAGACCGCCTCGCCTGAGGATGTGCGGCAGTTCCAGTTGCACCTGACCAAAAGCGGCGTGACCCCACCCAGCCGCACCGCGGCGGTCGCGGCCCTGCGCTTCTTCTTCACCGTCACCCTCGATCGGATCGATCTGGCTCGGCGTCTCACCTTGGTCCACGAGCCGCGCAAAGTACCCCTCGTCCTGAGCCCGGCGGAAGTGGCTCGCCTTCTCGAGGCGGCCCCGGGCCCCAAGTACAAGGCAGCTCTGAGCGCGGCCTATGGCGCTGGGCTGCGGGTGTCGGAAGTCGTGTCGCTCAAGGTCTGCGATATCGACTCTCAGCGCATGCTCATCCGCATCGAGCAGGGCAAGGGCCGCAAGGATCGCTATGCGATGCTCTCCCCGCAATTGCTCGAACTCTTGCGCGACTGGTGGCGGATCGCGCGGCCCCTGGTCTGGCTCTTTCCCGGCCAGAACCCGGTCAACCCGCTCACCACGCGCCAGCTCAACCGCGCCTTCCATGCGGCCGCGCAGCAGGCCGGGATCACCAAGCGCGTGAGCCCGCACACGCTCAGGCATAGCTTCGCCACGCATCTGCTGGAACAGAACATCGACATTCGCGTGATCCAGGTCCTGCTCGGGCATGCCAAACTCGAGACCACTGCGCTCTACACCCGTGTCGCCACCTCCACGATCCGCGCCGTCATGAGCCCACTCGATCGGCTTACCCTGCTGAGACCGGAGCATCAGCCGCCCGCGTAAGGCGAGGTCGTCTTGGCCCGTCCAGGGCTGGAGGTCGCGGACATCTTCCGCGACCATGGACCGGCGTGGCGCCGCGCCAATGCCGGGCATGTGAGCCTTGGCCAGCTCAAGGTGATGAGCGCAATCGAGAACTGCCGCACGGCGGCTCTCGGCGGGCACGTCGCGCGCTGCGCAGACTGCACGTACACGACCATCGCCTATAACTCCTGCCGCAATCGTCATTGCCCCAAGTGTCAGGGCGCGGCGGCCCGGGACTGGCTCGCACAGCGCGAAGCCGAACTGCTGCCCGTGCCCTACTTCCCCGTGGTGTTCACACTGCCAGCCGCTCTCGCCGCTCTCGCCTTTCCCAACAAGGCCGTGATCTACGATCTCCTGTTCAAGGCCGCGGCCGAGACGACCCTTACCATCGCGGCCGATCCCAAGCATCTCGGGGCGCGGATCGGCCTCACCGCCGTGCTGCACACCTGGGGCTCGGCGATGACGCATCACCCGCACGTGCACATGATCGTGCCGGGCGGTGGGCTGTCCCCTGACGGCACGCGATGGATCGCATGCCGGCCGAACTTCTTCCTGCCCGTGCGGATCCTTTCAAAGCTGTTCCGGCGGCTGATCCTGGAGAAGCTCGCCACGGCCTATGCGGCCGGGCAACTGCGGTTCTTCGGCGACCACGCGGATCTGACCGGTCCCAAAGCGTTCGCAGCTTTCCTGGCTCGTCTGCGCAAGATCAGGTGGTTCGTCTATGCCAAGCGGCCGTTTGCCGGACCGGAGGCCGTTCTGGCCTACCTCGCCCGCTACACGCACCGGGTTGCGATCTCGAACAGCCGGCTGATCCGCGCCGACGACAGCGGCGTGACGTTCACCTGGAAGGACTATCGGGTTGAGGGTCGCGCCCGCTGCAAGACGATGACGCTGGCTGTCGACGAGTTCATCCGCCGCTTCCTGCTTCACGTGCTCCCGCGCGGCTTCCATCGCATCCGGCATTATGGCCTCTTCGCTCACGGCTCACGCGCCGCCAACCTGACGCGAGCCCGCGCGCTGCTTGGTGCGCGTGAGCCCTGTGCAACGGTGACCGCAGACCCGACTGGCGCCACAGCTCCACCATGCCTGACGCAGCCCTGTCCCTGCTGCGGCGGGCGCATGATCATCATCGAGCGGTTCGCGCGCGGGTCTTCGCCAATACACCGGCCATCGTCCCCGAGTGCTGTGATCCGGGTCGACACCTCATGAAACCGATGGCCCCACGACGCTGCCGCCCTGCTGTTCGTCACCGCCGTTGGTCCTGCGCCAGCCACCCGGGCACTCGGCCGAATGAGGCGTATACCCCGCGAATGGAGCATCAATGGTCACCGTCGCGCCAACTCGGCCATGGCGATGATGCCCCGCTCCAGCCCACCGATGTCGCCACTCCGCTGGCGTGGACGCGTCGACGCCGATCCAGTCCCCGATCCAAAGCGCCCAAATCCCCATAGATGAGCGCACCACGCGCGGCGCCCAACTGTTCCGCAGGTTCCTTCCCTGGAGGCTTCCGGACGCCGGCCCCAGTGCATGTGCCTACGTCGCGATGGCCGGCATCCGAAACCCTTCACACAACCAGAAAGTCCTTTCTTTGGACGTCCGCTTACGTCTTTCAGTCGGAAGCCCCGCCAGGTTCAGCTAAACGCCTCCATAATAAACACACTCGGCGACTTGCTTGCATACGATGTCATGGCTGGACAATGAGGGGTTCACACGGAGTCGTCCAGGAGGCGACCAGGGAAAGATTGTATCAATCCGCCCCAAAAACGTTTAATTTCAATAGCTTATATGCTGCCTATTGGAGGCGTTTGTACCACTCTTTTGGAACACCGTCGAACCCATGGCAGCGGCATTCAATCTTATCCTCGGGCCGATGATCAAGGGTCCGCAAATGGTTTTAGAGGAGACCTCACAAAGAAGTCTGCTTTGTGCCATTTCCACACCGACCTCTGACGGCCGCAACAAAGTGACACAATGGGCCGCATTGTATCTCGATTATGCAACCAACGAGTGAACTCTGTTCAGCAATGCGCAGGAGTGCCGGATGAGCTGCAGGCTGGCACTCGGTCAGAGCAGCATCCATATCGATGGAAATCTTCGTAGCCGAATGTCAAAAAAGTATCAGCGCAGGCTTAAAAACGTGCTGGCACGTGTCGGTGTCGGAGGTTACCGTCAGTTCTAGCGAGAGCCGACATAAAATCGGCCGGCCGGGAGCGATGGCCGCTGCGGGTACCCGTATCGACCTGGAGGAAACGGACATGGAGCCGGATCTCGAAGTCGTCCAGATAAGGCCTGGCGAGTCATTCGCCGCCTGGTCGCACGGCTACCCCTATCGCACCGTGCGATGGCACTTTCACCCCGAATACGAACTGCATCAGGTGGTTGCCACCAAGGGCCGCTATTTCGTTGGCGACTTCATCGGCGAGTTTGAGCCCGGCAACCTGGTGCTGACCGGACCGAACCTTCCGCATAACTGGGTGAGCGATGTTCCGAAGGACACGATCGTTCCTCTCCGCTGCCGCATTATCCAGTTCAGCGAGGGCTTCATCAGCGGAGCCATGACGGCGCTGCCTGAACTCGCAGTCTTGGCGCCGGTCCTTGAGTCGTCCCGGCGCGGCGTGCTCTTCAGCCAGGAGACGAGCTGCGAGATCACGCCTCTTATGGCCGAGGCGATGGACGCCCAGGGCGTGCGCCGCATCGAATTATTCATGATGATCGCCGGATTGCTGAGCCGGGCGAGAGGATCGCGGATGCTGGCCAGCGCCAGCTACCTGCCCGACCCGTCCGGCTACATGTCCGCAGGAATCAACAAGGCGCTCGCCTATATTCGCGAGAACCTGACACGGCCCTTCGGCGAGGGGGATCTCGCGGTGATTGCCGGCCAATCGACGAGCGGATTGTCGCGCGCCTTTCGCCAGCACACCGGCATGTCCATGGTGCAATACGTGAAGCGGCTGCGTATCAACCTCGCATGCCAGATCCTGATGAGTGACGAGAAGGCGTCGATCACCAGAATTTGCTACGAGGTTGGCTACAACAATTTGTCCAATTTCAACAGGCAGTTCCTGGCCGAGAAGGGCATGACGCCCTCTCGGTTCCGGCGCCCGCTGCTCGACAACAGCAACACGGCCAAGGCTGCTCAGGGAGGCGCCAGAAAACACCACCTCAATCATCGAGAGAACAACCGGGCCCCGCAAGGAGGCTCGCGAGAAGAAGCGCTCTGCTGAGGGCGCACTAAGGAGCGGCACGTCCTGTCGGGACCTGTCGACAAGACAGGCAGTTCGCCTGCCCTATAACAAGTACCACTGGGAGAGAAACGAATGATCAAGTCTTCTTGGAAACTCGGCGGCCTTGCGGCGCTCACCCTGTCCCTACTCGCCGGAACCGGCGTTGCCGTGGCCCAGAACGCGAAGGTGTCCAACGCCACGGTTGCGTTCCTGATGCCCGACCAGGCGTCCACCCGCTACGAAGAGCACGACTTCCCCGGCTTCAAAGCCGAGATGGAAAAGCTCTGCCCGACTTGCAAGGTTATCTATCAGAACGCTGATGCGAACGTGTCGCGCCAGCAGCAGCAATTCAACTCCGCGATCTCGCAGGGTGCGAAGGCGATCGTGCTCGATCCGGTTGATTCCTCCGCAGCCGTCTCGCTGGTCAAGCAGGCGCAGAGCCAGGGCATCAAGGTGATCGCCTATGACCGTCCCGTGCCCGATGCGAAGGCTGATTTCTATGTCTCGTTCGACAACCAGGCTATCGGCAAGTCCATCGCGGCTTCGCTGGTACAGCACTTGAAGAAAGCCAACGTGACGGCCGGGAGCGGCACGGGCGTTCTTCAGATCAACGGCTCGCCGACCGACGCGGCTGCGGGCCTGATCAAGAAGGGCATTCACGAGGGTCTCGACAACAGCGGCTATCCGATCCTGGCCGAATACGACACCCCGGAATGGGCGCCTCCGAAGGCGCAGCAATGGGCCAGCGGTCAGATCACACGCTTCAACAAGAATATCCTCGGCGTCGTGGCAGCCAATGACGGGACGGCCGGCGGCGCCATCGCGGCGTTCAAGGCCGCCGGCATGAATCCGGTCCCGCCGGTTACCGGCAACGACGCGACGATCGCCGCCCTTCAGCTGATCATCTCGGGCGATCAGTACAACACGATCTCCAAGCCGAGCGAGATCGTGGCCGCGGCCGCTGCTAATGTCGCCGTCCAGCTCCTGGCCGGCGAAACGCCGAAGGCTGATACGACGCTCTTCAATACGCCGTCCAAGCTGTTCGTTCCTGCCGTGATCACGGCAGAGAACCTGAAGGCGGAGATCATCGACAAGAAGATCAATACGGCCGACCAGCTCTGCTCGGGCCGTTATGCGGAAGGCTGCAAGAAGCTGGGCATCACCCAGTAATCGGCAAACTCCGTCCGGCCACCCGCCCGGTGGCCGGACATCATGTGTGGGGCTGAAAAGACGCCTTTGAGGTTGGGGAAGAATGGACAGAACCCAAGAGCTGCGCGACACGCGCGAACTGGTGCTCAGTCTGCACGGAATCTCAAAGCATTTCGGCGCCGTTTCGGCTTTGACTGATATTGATCTGGACGTGCACGAAGGTGAAGTCGTGGCCCTCGTCGGCGACAACGGCGCGGGCAAGTCGACGCTGGTCAAGATCCTGGCAGGCGTGCACCAGCCGAGTTCCGGATCGATCACTTTCCGCGGTAAACCGGTGGCGCTCGCAGATCCCAGCGCTGCGCTCGGCCTTGGGATCGCGACCGTGTTTCAGGATCTCGCCCTGTGCGAAAATCTCGATGTGGTCGCCAACATCTTCCTCGGCCGCGAGCTCAGCCCCTACCGGCTCGACGAGGTTTCCATGGAGCTGAAGGCCTGGACCCTGCTCAACGAATTGTCCGCGCGCATCCCCAGCGTGCGCGAGCCCGTGGCTTCCCTTTCGGGCGGCCAGCGCCAGACCGTCGCCATCGCTCGCTCTCTGCTGCTCGAACCCAAGCTTATTCTCCTGGATGAGCCCACGGCCGCCCTCGGCGTCGCTCAGACGGCCGAGGTGCTCGACCTGATCGAGCGCGTACGCGACCGGGGACTTGGGGTCATCATGATTAGCCACAACATGGAGGACGTGCGCGCGGTCGCGGACCGCGTCGTCGTGCTCAGGCTCGGCCGGAACAACGGCGTCTTCGAGCCCGACGCGTCGAACCAGGAACTCGTCAGCGCCATCACGGGCGCTGCGAACAATTCGGTCTCTCGCCGCGCCAGCCGGCGCAAGGCGCAAAGCGGGCAAGCACCGGCGCCGGAGGGACGCCCATGACCAAGGGTGCAGAGCAAAGCCCGCAGGCAGTTCCGCTTCTCGACCGCAGCGACGAGCGCGTGAAGTATGCGGAAGGGATCGGCGGCTCGGTCCGCGCCTTCTGGGACAGGGTCCGCTCGGGCGATCTCGGCTCGCTTCCGGTCGTGGTCGGCCTGGCTATCATCTGGACGGTCTTTCAAAGCCTCAATCCGGTGTTCCTGGCACCCAACAATCTCGTCAATCTCCTGTTCGACTGCTCCACCGTCGGCGTGATCGCGCTGGGCATCGTGTGCATCCTGATCGTTGGCGAAATCGATCTGTCGGTAGGATCCGTCAGCGGCTTCGCGTCCGCGCTCGTCGGCGTGCTCTGGGTCAACCAGGGCTGGCCCGTCTCGATCGCCATTCTGGCTGCGCTCCTGTTCGGCGCTCTGATCGGCGCGCTTTATGCGGTCCTGTTCAACCGCTTCGGCATGCCGAGCTTCGTGGCGACCCTGGCAGGCCTTCTGTCCATCCTGGGCCTGCAGCTCTATCTGCTCGGCTCCACCGGCTCGATCAACCTGCCCTACGAAGCGCCCCTGGTGAATTTCGGCCAGTTGCTCGTGATGCCGGACCCGGTGTCCTACGCTCTTGCGGCTCTTCCCGGGATCGTGATGTTCGTGCTGGGCTACCGGACCGCGGCCCGGCGGCGCGAGGCGGGATTGTCGCCTCAGCCGTTGACCAGCCTGCTCCTGCGCTCCGTCGTGGTCACCGTTGTTCTGGAGTTCATCGTCTATTACCTCAACCTCGATCGCGGCATCCCGTGGATGTTCGGCCTCTTCGTGGGCCTCGTCGCAGTGATGAACTATGCCCTCACGCGCACAAAATGGGGCCGCCAGATGCTGGCGGTGGGCGGCAACCGCGAGGCCGCGCGCCGGGCGGGCATCAATGTGCGCTTCATCTACATGACCGCATTCGTGCTCTGCTCGGGTTTCGCCGCGGCCGGAGGCATTCTCTCCGCGGCGCGTCTGGCCTCCGCAAGCCAGCAGGCGGGCACCGGCGACGTCAATCTGAACGCCATCGCCGCCGCCGTTATTGGTGGAACCAGCCTGTTCGGCGGCCGCGGCAGCGCCTATTCCGCCCTGCTCGGCATCATCGTCATCCAGTCGATCGCCAGCGGACTGACGCTGCTCGATCTCTCCTCATCGCTTCGGTACATGATTACCGGCGCCGTGCTGGCCATTGCGGTCATCGTCGACTCCTTGGCACGCCGCTCGCGCGCATCCCATGGCCGGGCTTGAACCCAACAAGAAGGAAAAACCATGGGCGATAAACTATCCGGCAAAGTCGCCGCCATCACCGGAGCGGCCTCCGGCATCGGCCTCGAATGCTCCCGGATCCTTTTATCCGAAGGCGCGCGCGTCGTGCTGGTCGATCGCGACGAGGAAGCGCTGAACGCCGCCTGCGCCGAACTCGGCCCACAAGCCATTCCCTTGCGGATCGACATCACCGATCCGGCGAGTGTATCGCGCATGATGCCCCAGGTCCTCGAACGGACGGGTCAGCTCGATATCTTTCACGCCAATGCCGGCTCCTATATCGGCGGCGAGATTCTGAAGGGCGATCCGGATGCCTGGGACCGCATGCTGAACCTCAACATCAATGCCGCTTTCCGCTCCATCCACGCCGTGCTTCCGCACATGGTGGAGCGTAAGACCGGCGACATCATCGTGACGAGCTCCATCGCCGGCCTGGTTCCAGTGGCGTGGGAGCCGATCTACACCGCCTCCAAGCACGCTGTACAGGCCTTCGTGCACACGGTCCGACGGCAGGTTGCCCCGCACGGCCTGCGCGTCGGCGCCGTCGCACCCGGACCCGTGGTCACGGCCCTGATCAAGGACTGGCCGAAGGAGAAACTCGATTCGGAGCTGGCGGCAGGCGGCCTGATGCAGCCAGTTGAAGTGGCCGAAGCGGTCCTGTTCATGCTGACGAGACCTCGGAACGTCACCATTCGCGATCTCGTCATCCTGCCGCAGAGCAACGACCTGTAATGCGCGTCGGCGCAGGGCATCGCTCCTCAGAATCTTCCCTGGATGATTGAACGGTCATGGCAAACCATTTCCTCGGTATCGATGTCGGCACCGGCAGTGCACGCGCCGGTCTCTTCGACGAGCATGGCACGCTGCTCGCCTCTGCCAAGGCAGATATCGCGATCTGGCATGAATCCGGCGGCATCGTGGAGCAGTCGAGCAACGATATCTGGCGGGCCGTTTGCACCAGCGTGCGCGACACCGTGAGCAAGGCGGGCGTTCCGCCCGAGAGCGTCGCAGGCATCGGCTTCGACGCGACCTGCTCTCTCGTCGTCCTGGGACAGGATGGCCAACCCTTGGCCGTCGGGCCCTCTGGCGACCCTGAACGCAACATCATCGTCTGGATGGATCACCGCGCCACCGAGCAGGCGCGCAGAATCAATGGCACGGGCGAGACTGTGCTGAATTACGTCGGGGGCTCCATCTCTCCGGAAATGGAAACCCCGAAGCTCTTGTGGCTCTCGGAGAATATGCCCCGGACCTTCACAGGCGCATGGCAGTTCATGGACTTGGCCGATTTCCTCACCTGGAAGGCCACCGCAAGCCTTGCGCGATCCGTCTGCACCGTGACGTGCAAATGGACCTATCTGGCCCATGAGAGCCGGTGGGATGAAGGCTATTTCCGAAGGGTTGGGCTCGGGCAATTGGCCGACGAATCCTTCCGGAGGATCGGCACCGAGGTCGTGCCGGGCGGCACCGCCCTCGGCGGCGGCCTGACCTCGCAAGCGGCGGCGGATCTTGGTCTGAAGCCTGGAACGCCCGTCGCGGCAGGCCTCATAGACGCCCATGCCGGCGGCGTTGGAACTGTAGGCGCACGCGGAAACGTGGGCAATGTGCTGACCCGCATGGCCTATGTGTTCGGCACATCCGCCTGCACCATGTCATCGACCCGGGAGCCAGCTTTCGTGCCGGGCGTCTGGGGGCCATACTTCTCTGCCATGGTCCCCGGGCTGTGGCTCAATGAGGGCGGCCAATCGGCGGCCGGCGCCGCGATCGATCATCTGGTCCAAATGCATCCTGCTTCGGAACAGGCCGCGAAGATGGCCCGCGACAGCGGCATTGGTCTCAGCCAATGGCTGTCGCAGGAGGCTGAGCGGCGTGGTGGCGCGCCGGCGGCGCCGCGCCTCATCGGCGACGTGCACGTGGTTCCCGAGTTCCTCGGCAACCGTGCTCCGTTCTCCGATCCCGATGCGCGCGGCTTGATCGCCGGACTGAGCATGGACGCTGATCTCGATAGCCTCGTCGCTCTTTATCTCGCAGGGGTCTGCGGTCTTGGCTACAGCGCTCGGCAGATCGTGCAGGTGCAGGCCGAGAGAGCTGTTTTGATCGACACGATCGTGGTGAGCGGCGGCGCAGGCCAGAGTCCCCTCGTGCGTCAGCTTCTCGCCGACACGACGGGAAAGGTCGTTGCGGCCCCGACATCGGAGGAACCTGTGCTCCTTGGATCTGCGATCCTAGGAGCTGTTGCGGCGGGCCAGCACCGCGACGTTGCAGAGGCCATGTCGTCGATGTCGGCGATTGGACGAACCTACCAGCCCAACCCCATGGCGGCAGAATGGCACGAGAAACGCTTCAAAGCTTTCGAAATGCTTCAGCAGACTGCAAGGACTATCAGATACGGTGGTCTTTGAAGACCGGCATCGCTTGATAGGGAACGCTTTCAAAGGGGAGGCCTCCCGCTCCTCCGAAAACTTCTTGAACACGACGCAATCGCACAGTGACGCGCCAAGGGCCGAACAGGAATGATCCGAGCTGCCCGAGCGTCGCGCGCGACCGGCGTAGAGCCGTGGCTCAACCCTTCCGCGCGGTGCGCAGCTGCAAGGCAAGATCGGGGCGATCGCTGGTGATCTGCGAGATCGGCTGGTTGAGCCAGTAGTCGAGCTCGCGCACCGTATTCGGGACCCAGGCGCCGAGCTTGTCGCGCCCAACGATCTCGACGGCGCGGTCGACCGTCAGCCGCAGCAGCGATTGCTCGACAGCGACGATGCAGCCGAGATCGACGAAGCGCCGCAAGGTCCGGTCGACGCCGCCGAAGGCTTCGCAGGAGCGGCGGTCGACCGAGGCGAGCCGGCGCATGCCCGGCGCCTTGGCCCGGATCTCCTCGATGACCTCCGGGACGAAGCAGGTCAGGACCACGCGAGACGACATGTTGCGGGCTTCGACAAGCGCGATGACCTTGTCGAGCAGGCCCGGATAAGGATTGCCGAAGGCATCCATCTTCATCTCTATCTCGAGCTCGATCCCGGTCGGACCGAAGACGTCGAGGACCTCCGGCAGCGTCGGGATCGTCTCGCCCAGGGTGTCGTCGAGCTTCACCTTGGCGAGGGCGTCTCGCGACAAGTGCCCGACGGGCCCTCTGTGGTCCGTCGTGCGGTCGAGCAGCGGGTCGTGGATCACCATGATCTCGCCGTCGCTCGACAGATGCACGTCGAGCTCGACCGCATCGACCTTCAGGCCGCAGACGTTGCGGAAGCCGCCGAGGCTGTTCTCCGCCCAGATGTTGCGCGCGCCGCGATGTCCGATGATTCGCATGAAAGAAAGCCCCCGCTTCGGTCTATTGATCGCTATTTGCCGCTGTCGACCAGGCCCTTCACGAACCAGCGCTGAAGGAGAAGGATGACGACGGTCGGCGGCAGCATGGTGAGGAAGGCCGCGTTCATCAGCAGATGCCAAGTCGGGAGCGAGTCGCTCTGCGGCATGAGCTTCTTCAACCCGACCACCGCATTGGCCATCTCAGGCTCGGTGGTGAGCAGCAGCGGCCAGAGATACTGGTTCCAGCCCGTCAGGAAGAGGATGATCGCCAGCGCCACGATGTTCGATCGCGACAGGGGCAGCAGGATCAACCGGAAGAACTGCCACGGGCTCGCGCCGTCGATGCGCGCCGCCTCGCAGAGCTCGTCCGGAATGGTGAGGAAGAACTGGCGGAAGAGGAAGGTCGCCGTGGCGGAGGCGATCAGCGGCAGGATCAGGCCCGAATAGGTGTTGACCAGATTCCAGTCGAGATCGACCAGCGCCTGGATGCCGAGCCAGGAGCCGAGGATGTTGAGCGGCAAAGCAACGTTCGCCGCCGATTCGTAGGTCGGCACGATTCGCACCTCGATCGGCAGCATCAGCGACATGAAGATCAGCCAGAACGCCGTCATCCGGAAAGGGAAGCGGAAATAGGTGACGGCGAAGGCCGCGATCACCGAAATGGCAAGCTTTCCGACGGTGATGCCTGTGGCCATGATGAAGGAGTTGAGCAGCAGCCGGCCGAAATTCGCGTTGCTCAGCACGGTCTGCATATTGGCGAAGAACTGGTTGCCGGGCAGCCAGGACATCGGCACGCGCATGATCTCCGGTTGCGAGAGCGAGCCGGTGACGAAGACGAAATAGATCGGCAGGCAGACAAGCGCCGCGCCCACCAGCAGGATGAGATGGCAGACGGCGTCGAGAATCGGCGTACGTTCGTTCATCGCCGGCCTAGACGCTGTAATTCACGCGGCGCTCCACGAAGCGGAACTGCGCGAAGGTCAGAAGCAGCGCGAGCGCCATCAGCACGACGGATTGCGCGGCGGAGGAGCCGAGGTCGAGCGTGACGAAGCCGTCCAGAAAGACCTTGTAGACCAGGATGGAGGTCGCGCCGGCCGGGCCGCCCCGGGTGGTGGCGTCGACGATGGCGAAGGTCTCGAACAGCCCGTAGACGAAGTTGATCACGATCAGAAAGAACAGCGTCGGCGTGATCATCGGCAACGAGATGCGCAGGAAGCGCTGGATCGGCCCCGCGCCGTCGAGATAGGCGGATTCGAGGATCGATTGGGGCACGGACATCAGCGCCGCCACCAGGAAGATGTAGTTGTAGCAGATGTGCTTCCAAGAGGCCGCCATGACGATCAGGGCGAGCGCATGCCAGGAATTGCGGTTGGGGTCCCAGTCGAAGCCGAGCCCCTGCAGCATATGCGCAACGGGGCCGACGCGAGGATTGAACAGGAAGGCGAGCATGATGCCGGCGATCGCCGGGGCGATGGCGTAGGGCAGCAGCAGCACGGTCCGGTAGGCGCCGCGCCCGCGCAGGATGTGATTCGAGGCGAAGGCGAGCAGCAGCGCGAGCGACAGCGCCAGCACGTTCTGCGCGATGGTGAAGATCAGCGTCACCTGCGCCGAAGACCAGTAGACGCCGCTGCGGAACAGCCGCTCGAAATTCTGGAAGCCGACCCACTGGACGGTGGCACCGAACGGGTCGGTGAGCTGGAAGGCCTGGATCAGAGCCCTGATCGAGGGGATGAAGAAGAACAGCAGCAGGATGAAAAGCTGCGGCGCCAGCAGCCAGAACGGCAGGCGCCATTCCCGGAAATGCGCACGCTTCAGCCCGCTTTCGGACTGTGCATCACCGGTGACCTTAAGGAAGAGACGCCTGAGCGGCCAGCGGAGGCGCAAACCGCCACCGCCAGCCGCCACGGGGAGAGCAGCCGTGTTATTTCTTGCCGGCATTGAGCTGCTCGTAGCGGCGCAGCGACTCGTTGCCGCGAGCTACAGCATCGTCAAGCGCCTGCTGCACCGGCTTCTTGCCGAGGAAGGCGCCCGAGACCTCTTCCATGATCGCGACGTTGATCTGGTTACTGTTGCCGATGCGGAAGCCGAGCGAGTTGTCGCTGGGCGTGCCGCGCATCAACTGCACCACGGCGATCTCGCGAGTCGGGTTCTTCTGGTAGTAGCCTTGCGCCTTGGCCGTTTCATAGGCCGCGGTCGTGACCGGCACATAACCCGTCGCCTGATGCCACCAGACCTGCGTGTCGGTCTTCGCGAGGAAATCGTAGAAGGCGGCGACCGCCTTGTACTTCTCCGGCGTATGCCCCTTCAGGGTCCAGAGCGCGGCGCCGCCGATGACGCTGTTCTTCGGGGTGACACCCTGCTCATAGGGCAGCTCGGCCGCGCTCCAGTCGAACTTCGCGGCGGCGACGACCGTGGCGTGCGAGGCGGTGGAGGCGATGATCGTCGAGCATTCGCCGGAGGTGAAGAGCTGGATCGGAATGATGCCCTGGCCGGCAAGCTGCATCACACCGGAAGATACCAGCCGCTTCATGCGCTCGACCTGGCCGACGAGCTTGCCCTTGTTGAAGACGAAGCTGGTGTCGAGGCCATCCATGCCGTTGCGCTTGGTCGCATACGGGATGTCGTTCACCGCGCTGTAGTTCTCGAGGAAGCTCCACTCATAGTCGCCGGGCAGCACCATCGCGCATTTCGAGACGCCCTTGGCCTTGATCGCGTCGAGCTGCGGCTCGAGTTCCTGCCAGGTCGCGCCGGGCTTGTCGAAGCCGGCGGCTTTGAAGTGGTCGCGGTTGTAGAACAGGATCGGCGTCGAGGAGTTGAACGGCATCGCCTGGAGCTTGCCGTCGATCGCGTAGTAGCTGACGACCGGGGCGATGAACTTCGAGGCGTCGATCGGGTGGCCCTGCTCCGCCATCAGCTCGGTGGTCGAAACGATGGCGCCGGAATTGACCATCGTCAGGAAGGAGCGCTCGTTCGACTGCACGATCTCGGGCTGGCGCTTGGCGCGATAGGCCGCGATCGTGCCATTCAACACCTCGTCATAGGTGCCCTTGCCGATCGCCTTGACGACGTATTCCTTCTGGGAGTCGTTGAACTTCTTGACAAGCTCCTCGACGCGCTCGCCGAGCGCGCCGCTCATCGCGTGCCAGAACTCGATTTCCGTCGCCGCCTGCACGGGGGAGAGCCCCGCCAGCAGCATTGCGCCCGCACCCGCCAACGTACAGTAGAAATGTCGCATGTAAAGCCTCCCTTATTAGGCTATGTGAGCATATGCTCTTTATTGAAGCATATGCTCGCACACTGGCTTGTTATGTCAACCGTTGATGACGGATGAATGACAGCCGCGCTAGCTTGCGCGCAGAGGGTAATGGGGCGAGGCTGGTGAGCGGGGTCAGTCCGCGAGGAGAGCGCGGGCCGTGTCCTCGTCGGTGACGAGGCCGTTGACGATCCTCCCACGCAACGCGGCTCGCAGCGGCGCGGCCTTGGCCGGGCCCTGGCCGATGCAGATGCGCCGCCGAGCGCTGCCGGGCTCCGGCGGCACGCTGGTCACCCGCAGGTTGGTGCCGCGGTCGAGGAATCGGCCTTCGGCATCGAAGACCCAGCCGGTCACCTCGCCGACGGCGCCGTGGCGGACCATGTCGAGCAGCTCGCCGCGCGTCATGAAGCCGTCCCGATACAGTACGGCATCCTCGCCGATCTGGCTAATGCCCATCACCCAGAGATCGGCCTCGCTGGCGATGTTGCGGATGCGCCTGATCGACTCGATTTCGATGAGCTGAGCACGCTCTTCGGGGCTCGACACATAGAGTGGCAACGGCATCGGAAAATACTGCGCCTGGGTGATTTCGGCGAGCTTGACCAGCGTATCGAAGGGGCTGGCCGAGCCATCGGGCGAGATGGTCCCGACCAGCGAGACGAGCCGATGCAGCGGGCAGGACATCGGCGGAACGCGCTCGATGCTGGCCCGCATCGAACGGCCGGTGCCCAATGCCATGACCAGCGATTTGCGCGAGCGCAACCAGCGCTCGATCAGCACGCCGCCGAGCGCGGCGACGCCGGCCGCGCCCGTCTCCGCCGAGCCGTCGGAGGGGGCAACGTCGCAATGCAGCAGCTCGAAGCGATCGCGCAGCCGCGCTGCGAGCTCCATGCAGGTGCTGATCGGGTGGTTCATGTGGAAGCTGATCAGCCCCTCGCTGCGGCAGAGCGAGACGAGGCGCTGCGCCGCCGGGCGCGAGATGTTTAGGATCTGCGCGATGTCGTCCTGCGTGCGGCCGGCGATATAGTAGAGCCAGCCGGCCCGGGCGGCGTCGTCAAGGCGGGCGTTGTCGTTGTCGGCCATCGGAAACTCAGCCGGTTGCGGGCATCGGTGCCAGTTCCTGCCAGGATTCGAGCACCTTGTCGGCTCCGGCATCCAGAAGCGCCTGTCTCTGGTCCAGGACTGCGAAATGGCTGCCGGCGGCCAGGCCGTAGGCTGTCATTCCAGCCGCCTTCGCAGCAGTGACGCCGCTGACGCTGTCCTCGATCACAAGGCAGCGTTCTGGCGCCACGCCGTGCTCACTGGCGGCCAGCAGGAACAGGTCGGGCGCCGGCTTGCCGCGCCGCACGCGCGTCGTGCTAAAGATCCTCCCCTCGAACAGATCCCACAGCTCGGCTTTCCGGAGGCAGATCTCGATGCGCTCCTCGTCGCTGGACGAAGCCACGCAGTAGTCGCTTGCGAAGGCCTCGACCACGCTGCGGACGCCTTCGACCGGCTCGAGCTCGCGAGCGAATGCGGCAAACAGGCGCTCCCGCCAGTCCTCCGTGAAGTCGGCCGAGGCCGGGCGGCCGGTCATTCTCTCGTAATCCTCGACGACTGCGCTGGACGGGCGCCCAAGATAGCGGCGCATGACCGTCCGCAGATCATAGCTGGGATCGAGAGGTGAGAGAATATCGACCAGGGTTCGGCAGCTGATGACTTCGCTGTCGACGAGCACGCCGTCGCAATCGAAGATGACGAGGTCGAAGGGCGATCTTTGGATGGGCATGGGACAGCAACAATCTTGAGCGGATGCTCGCATGAAGAGCATCTACCCGATTTCCTGTCAAATCCAAAAGGCAACGCCCTCCAGCACCGCCTCGGTCATGGCCGCGCGATCCGTCGTGGCCGAGGCGCGAGAACCCGCCTCGCATGTGCGGATCGTTGTGAGGGGTCCATTCGCCCGATAGATAGGGCGTGAAGAGCACCGACGAAGGATACTTCGCCCGTGGCCCGAGGTCGCCTAGCAGCCTTTCCTCGGTCTGCCCGCACACGGACGCCCACCACTCAGGCTCGCGGCGGCAGACAGATGGACGGACATCTGGTGCCAGCGGTCCGGCAGCGCGCGGCAGAAGGCGTGAAAGGCGATGCCGGCGCGCGGCTCGAAGCCATCGCTCGTACGCCAGAGCACCCCGGATGCTCCCAGCGACAGGAAGCTCGTGCCGGTTCGATCGCCCCCAGGCCGACAGCTCCGGCGGCATTGTCGCTGGCACCGCCCGCAAAGAGCGGCGGTGCGTCGAAGCCCAGCTACCGGCTGAGATCGGCGCGCATGCGCCCTGCAGGCTGCGCCCCTTCGACGAGCGCGGGCATCGGGCCGCGGTCGCGCCCTGCAGTCGGTCCGACCACCAGAGAACTGGCATGCCTGTGCATTGATCTTCTGCACAGCCTTTTCACCCTCCTCTGAGTTCATACCCCTAGGGTCGGCGGCTCTCGCCGCAACGATAGCACTCTGTAAAGCTATCGGTCTTGAGAAGGGGCGATTTTTAGAACTGGGGTTACGGACGATTATCGGCCCGCTCTGTCAACCAAGGTCCGAGGGGGTATACTTCACGACCTAGGCCATTATCGAGCTAAGTGCTTGATTTTATGGCGCTCCCTAGGGGACTCGAACCCCTGTTTTCGCCGTGAGAGGGCTAATACACAGATTTCAGCGCACGCTCGTGGATATCAATAGACGCAAACGCCACAAGCATTTAATGTATATTCGTGCGTCGGCGTCCACCGAAATTTGCCCACGCATTCTCGACAAATTCGGGGACAAATTAAATGGCGCGGACTGTTCGCGATGCAACGCTTGAGACACGAGCGGCCCGGATGCAGCTCCCCACAGGGAGGAAGCACTGGCGATCAATCGAACAGGGACTGCACCTCGGGTACCGGCGAGGGCCACGAGGCGGCGCCTGGCTCGGCCGTCGCTGCGTTGATGGCAAGTATCCTGAAACGGTCCTTGGGATCGCGGACGATGCGACGGACGCGGATGGCACAACCGTCCTTGACTACCGTGCTGCGCTGAAGGCCGCCCGAGAGTGGTGGCAGGCGGAGGAGCGGAAAGCCCTAGGCATCAGCGACACCCACCGCGGCGCCTACACTATAGCGGATGCGCTCGCAGACTATGAGAAGCATTACGAGGCTCGAGGCGGAAAGGATCTGACCAACCTGCGGTCGATCGTGAATAGCCACATTGTCCCTGCCCTCGGGGCTCTCGATACAGCAAAGCTGACGACCCGCCGTCTGCGCGACTGGCATCACGGGCTCGCCACGGCTCCCAAGATGGTCAGAACGGCAAAGGGCGCGAAGGAGCGCAAGACGCAGGAGTTTGATCCTCGCGATCCAGAGGCAGTGCGCCGGCGCCGGTCGCGGGCTAACAGAATTCTGACTGTCCTAAAGGCAGCTCTCAACCATGCCCATGCTGAGCATCATATCTCGATCGATGATGCCTGGGCGCGCGTCCAGCCATTCCATGATGTCGACCAAGCCCGCATTCACTACCTCTCAACGGCCGAATGCACTCGCCTTCTCAACACGTGTGAGCCGGATTTTCGCTCTCTGGTGAAAGCCGCTCTACTGACTGGGGCCCGGTATGGGGAGCTCGTTCGGCTCAAGGTGAGAGACATCAACCTTGAGTCTGGGTCAATTTTCATTGCTGAGAGCAAGAACGGGAAATCGCGCCACGTCCCGCTGACGGACGAAGGTATCGATCACTTCAGGAGCCTTGCGCTCGGGAAGGCCGGGCCCGCACCGGTATTCCTGCGGGCGGATGGTGCAACCTGGAAAGCTTCCCATCAGGCACGCCCCCTTGCGACAGCTTGTGAGCAGGCAAAGATCGAGCCGGCGATAACTTTCCATGGGCTACGGGATACCTACGCGTCAATGCTGGCGATGCGTGGCGTTCCAATGGCCGTGATTGCCGCAGCTCTTGGGCATGCCGACACTCGGATCACTGAGAAGCACTATGCTCACCTCGCTCCATCCTATGTAGCGGATACGATCCGGGCCAATATGCCGAGGCTTGGACTTGAAGAGGAGACAAATGTCGCCTCAATCAGGAAGGCAGGCTAAGCCATGGGTTATCTTCAACCCGACCTCGCTGCGAGTACCGAGCCGGTTAGTCTTTGGCACTTCGCGAAGCGGATAGCGGGCCGCGAGTGCAGCGCATACGTCATGTGGTTTGAAGCCACCGCAACACGTATGAGGGCAATTGATCATGATCGGGTTGCGGCCTCCGTCCAACGCAGGTGGCCAGCGCTAGTGGATCCCGAACTCTTCATCCGTGAGAACGAGGCGCGGGAACGAAGAGCTAAACGGCTCCGCAGCTGGGCCGCGCACCTTCTCGCGACCGTTATCCCTTCTAAGGTGAGGCGCGAGCTCATCAAAGACAGTTACCTCATTACCGGCCGCAATAGTGCCGGCGAGCGCGTTTCTCTAACACTTGATGACCTGGCAGGCCTAAACATTGATCTAGGCTCAAATTGCCTGATTGGCCCAACGACTGCATACACCGACGTTTCTGTTCGGCTTGCTCCGACAAGTTTCGCGGGCAAGCATCCCGAGCCGAACCTCCGCTCAGATAAGCCAACGACAGTTAATGCTACGTCTCATGCGCTGCCGAACCCTGGCGCCAGCGTAAAGCTGCAGAGAAAGACACGGGCTCAGTGGATTGAGGAAGCAGTGCGCGAACTGTCTCAAGAAGCTCCCGTGCAGAATCTGCGTCCAGGGGAACGATACCACCTCATCTGTAAGTACATCAAAGGGAAGGGTGGCGTCGCACCTAGCGTGCGATACGTGAGGGACTTTTTCAACAAATCGGAATAACGGCAAAAACGGCAAAGGCGGCAATGCCGCTCTTGCCGGATGACCTGATTGCTGAAGAACGGCACGATCCATTCATCGACGTATTCCGTCGCTTGGTGGACAAACATGGCTCATATTCCAGGTGGAGGCGTTCATGGCCTCTCAACCGCACCAGTATTCAACCAGAAGCTCAGCCTCTCTGTCGAGGAAGCCGCAGAGGCAACAGGTATTGGCCGCTCAAAGCTGTATGAGGCAATGAGAGACGGCCTGCTGCAGGCGCGCAAGTTCGGCCGCCGCACCATCATCCTGCGCGATGACCTTGAGAGATTTCTTTCCGCCCTCCCAAAAGCCGCCTGAAAAAGAAAAACCCGCGCTCACAGACCACGGGACGGGAAACGTGTGTCTACGAGGCGGGTCTCAGAAGAGTGTTCAAGCACATGTACCATGAGTATCCTCCCGTTGAACGTCAAGAGTCTAACCCTGGTCCGCGCTCATCTCGCGGGCGGTACCTGAAAAGCCAGAGTGGGCTTTGGTTTCTAACAAAGCCCGATGATCCCAACGACCCAGGCGAATGGGTTTCGGATCCGATCAAGCCGCTAGCCCGGGTTTATATCGAAAAGCCTTTTCTCCATCCGTTGGGTGAGTGGGCAATAGAGATAGAGTTCTCCGGGGCTGAGGGCGGCACGCGGCGCAGCCTTATTCGGTATGACTGCCTCCATGCCCGCGGCCGCGACTTGATTGCTACCCTTGCCGGCGCGGGCCTGCGGATTGCTGCAGACCGAAAGGGGCAGGATCGGTTCCTGAACTACCTTGCCAGGGTTCGTCCACCGACTGCATTGCGGCTTGGAGAGCTCACCGTTCAAGGCATTGATGGCGTCCTTTGCCTGCGGGCCTTCGATCTCGCCCCAGAGGGTGGAATATACGAGCCGTACGCCTTTGAACTTTACGACCTCTACGACGGTGGTCGCAAGTTGCCGCTGGTGGTCCGCATCCTCGATCACGAGGAGGACGTGATATGAGGAACGAATGGGACCTTTCAAATCCGGCTCCTCATGAGGTGAACGTTGCGGAGCGTATTAGCGGCGCCCGGACTGCGGCAGACGCTGAGCGTTCGACCACAGGACGCGGCAAGCGTGAACGGTGGAAAGTAGAGACCGCAGCCGGTGACAAGCGCTGGCTCGACCTGTGTATGACTGACGACCAGGCGCGGCCGATCGCCAATCTAGCCAACGTTAGGCTCGCGCTCCGTAGCGACCCTGCTATCTCGACCATGCTTGCTCTTGATGAGATGCTTTGTGCACCGATGCTGATGCACCCGGTCCCAAGGCACGGGGCTGCATGGGAGAAAACCGCAGGCTTTGAGCCTCGGCCCGTCACCGACAACGACGTAGGCGAGCTGCAGGAATGGCTTCAACTCGCCGGTCTGCCGAAGATCGGCAAGGACACGGTGCATCAAGCCGTAGACATGAGGGCTCAGGATTGCGCCTTCCATCCTGTACGGGATTACCTGACAAGCCTGGTCTGGGACGGAAAGTCCAGGCTCAAGACGTGGCTCTCCACTTACCTGGGAGTGGAGCCCAGCGCCTATGCTGAGGGCATCGGCACAATGTTCATGATCTCCACAGTCGCCCGCATCATGAAGCCCGGCTGCAAGGCCGACTACATGATGGTTCTGGAGGGGGCGCAAGGCGCGCGGAAGTCGACCGCCTGCGCAATCCTGGGCGGGAAGTGGTTCTCCGACAATCTCCCTGAGGTGACGACTGGCAAGGATGTCTATCAGCACTTGGTTGGGAAATGGCTGATTGAGATCGCCGAAATGTCCGCAATGTCAAAAGCGGAAGACGCAGCGCTCAAAGCTTTCATCAGCCGCCAAGTCGAACGTTACCGACCGCCTTATGGGCGCAAGGAGGTGATTCAGCCACGGCAATGCATCTTCATCGGCACCACAAACAAGGAGGCCTATCTGCGGGACGAGACCGGTGGCCGGCGCTTCTGGCCTGTGAAGGTGGGCAAGATCGACACCAACGCCCTGAAGCGGGACCGGGATCAGCTTTTCGCGGAAGCCATGCATCTCTTCGAGGCCGGTGCAAGGTGGTGGCCCGACGATGCCTTCGAGCGCGAGCACATCAAACCCCAGCAGGAAGCCCGGTTCGAGGCCGACGCCTGGGAGGAGATGATTGCAGACTACCTCAGGGGCAAATCAAAGGTGACGGTTGGTGACGTGGCGAAAGATGGCCTGCACATCGAGACGGCCCGCATCAATACGTCTGATCAGCGGCGGATTACTGCGGCCATGGAGCGATTGGGGTGGAAGCGCTTGGCCAAGGATTGGAAGGGGCGGATTACATGGGGGCGGTCATGACAAACCACGGATCACGGATCACCACGGATCATCAAGCTCGCGTTTCAAAATTTACCGGAAAACAGCCAGAGAGGGGTCTTATGGGAAATGCTCCGTGTGATCCGTGTGATCCGTGGTCCAAAGGCAATGATCAGAGGGCAGTGGAGGGTGAGCCGTGCCTGGTGCTGCCTCGGCCCATCACACGGGAAGGCCTCACAGAGCAGCTTATTGAGGCCTACGAGTGGGCTCTTACGCTTGGGGATGCTGATGCTGCGGTCGATGCCGTTCTCGGGATCGCTGATCTCAATGGGCTCCTCGTTGATAGCGTCGAGATCCAGCACGAGATTCAAGCAACCCTGGGCGAGTTAGAGTGAGTTTGAGTAATAGACATGGCACGCGGTAAGGCAAAGAACCCTGGATCGTCTGTTGCAGGCCTTCTCCCGGACGATGATCTGGGACCAGGAAACTGGACGGATCGGCAGCGCAGGTTCGTCTACAGGTACCTACAGCACCGCAATGGGGCTCGGGCAATTCGTGAGGCCGGATACACCTGCAAGCCTGAGAATGCAGACAAGGTGGCGTGGATCCTCTTGAATGAAACCAGGTTTGCCCACGTTCGCGAGGCCATCGATCGGCGCGAGGCGGATCTCCAAGCCCGGCTCAAGGTCGGGGCTGAACAGGTCTTGGAGGAAATTAGCAAGGTCGCGTTCTTTAGCCTGGCAGACGTCGTAGTGATCCAAGAAGATGGCACCGCCCGCGTCGACCTGACTGAGGCTGATGCAGCTCACTTGGCAGCTCTCTCCGAGGTCCAGATCGAGGAGCGGACCATCAAGGGGCGCGATGGTGAGCCGGACACAACTGCCCGGACGATCAAGATCAAGGCTCATTCGAAACTTGACGCGCTGGAGAAGCTTGGCAAGAACCTGAAGCTCTTCACTGATAAGTTTGAGGTGAGCGGTGGGCTAGATATCGCCTCACAACTGTCTGCAGCCCGTCGGCGGGCGAGGCTTGGCAAGAAGGAGCCGGATCGGGACGAGGCTTGATGTTGGTCAGCTTTGCCATTCATCGGGAGGTCTCAATTGACCGTCTGACGTGATCGCGCTTGACTGCAGGCAAGAGACCGAGGGGTCGCCATGTCCGGCAAATGTCCGAGTTGCGCAGAGGCACTGCTGAGCGTGAAATGCTACAGCGTCGATATTGAAAGCTCCGGGGCCCTGCAGAGTGGTACAATCTATGCTTGCTCCGCGTGCTCCGCTGCCATCACCATCTCACTAGGGGCACCGCCGATTGTTGCAGGAACGGTCCTAGAGACTGTCGCTGATGCCTCGATCAATTCGAATGACACACTATCTCGCTGATCTCAGTAGCCCATGCTGGCATTCGAGCCAACAGTCCGCACGCCATGGAACGAGCACCGTCAAACGTGCGTTGTGTTCCTCTCGAACTAATTGGATCGTGCCATGCGCCTAGCTGTGATTATAGCTGCCCTCTGTTCAGCCTCAGCGGCATCAGCTGAAATTTGGACGGTTCGAGAGGGCGAGTGTGGCGAGTGGCAAGCTCGATGGGATGTACATCAGGAGCAAAGCGGAGTTTGGGTTGGAACTATCGACCATTTCCACATTGGTGGACCATGTGCGCGACCAACGGGTCACGTACAAAGAAGTGACGTCCGAGCCTATATCGTGGGCGACAATCTACTCGCAATCAGGAACATTGATGGAACGCTGTGCAGCTATACGGGCAGAATGATCCGAGAGAACCGAGCCCGTGGTATTCAGATTTGCGAGAGGCAGCCGCGTAATCAATTTGTGATCCGTTTTCGATCACCCGAGGATCGACGTCCATTGCGGGAAGTGCCACCAGATGACGACATTCTGACCGAAGAACAGCGGCAGCAGCCGAACAGACGCTTCGAGTTTCGCGGCTTAGATGAATTATTTGGCCGCTAAGACGATCTGACTGAGGGCCGGCGATCTGATGCCTGCCCTTCAGACAGAGTGGCTCACCAATGGACAATCTCCGAGTGCTATTTCTTACAACTGCCATATGAGCTGCCTAACGCATCGCGTCGGACAGGCGGGTATCACTGGCTGGCCCTGCAGGTGTCGGCACCAAGGCCACGGGAACGGTGATCTGCAACCCTCCGCCCAACCTGCAGCCGAAGACGGCGCGCTCGTTCTTAGCTTCCGGCAACAGCGGCAAGCTCGCGAGCCTCGCGGCCGCCCCGAATGGCAACATCACCGTGGGATCTGTGGATGCGGCCGAAACGGTGGTCTGGCTGGACGGGATTTCCTTTGATGTCGCGTAAGGCGGAATCAGATCCCGATAAGGCTGCGATCCTTGAAGATGCAACGCCACTTACCTTTGACATAAGGCCCGCAGGTTCAAATGGCCGGCGAGCTCGCAAGTCTAGCTTAAGCTCTTAACCGCATTCAGGTCTGGCGTTGTATCGCTTTGGAAGCAGAAGAAGCAACGGCGGATTGCTTCATTGTAAAGCACCATTGAGGCCACATCCGAACTGACAATCTCGATTGTTCGCTTGAATCCGACTAACAAAATGAGGTCGAGGATTGCCCTATAGGTGGGTTGTAGCTCAAAGACGGTGTCGCCTTCGATGCCGGTCGCTTTGAGAGGCTTGTAGGTCGAGAAGAAGCCGGAGAACACGTCCTTGTGGCAGATTGTGTCCACAACACACAGCTCGCGGGTCATGGAGTGACACATCTCCATGACCTCGTAGGGTGTGGAGAGGTGGTACATTACGCCGAGGTTGAGGATGATGTCGAACTTCTCCGCCCTCAGATCCTTGAGATTGCCTTTGCGGAACTCGACGTTGTCGTAGCTGAGTTGGCTCTTGAGATATTCAGCCTGCTCGATGTTGCGATCAAAGATATCGATGCCGACTACGTGCTTGACACCGATGGATGCCATGTCGAAGGAAAAGATCCCGCAATTGCAGCCAATATCCAAGACAGTCATTTCCCGCAGCGTGTCGCCGTAGAGATTTTTGATCGTCTGTGTGATCAGATCCGAGCGAAAGTCGTGCATCTGTTCGGAAGCTGATGTGTAGATGTAGTCGAAGTCGCTGGTTTTGCAGTCCTTGAAGTCGAAATGATACATCCAAGGAGCCAGCGCTTTGACGTGAGCTGCATCGCCCTTTGAGGTGAGCGCCCGCTTGAAGTCGAAATACTTGCGGAAGTTTCTCTTAATGCGCAGTTCGGTGAGGACTTCCGGCAGTTGTATCCCAGCCTGTTCGGAGTGGAGTTTGAAGCGGGCCATCTCAGGATCAACATTGCCCTGCCCAGCCATTCGGTTGGTCAAGGTGAACGCATCGTCGGCGTCATAGCTGTTTCGCAGATCCAGTTCGCGTCGAGCGGCACCAGGAACAAGCGGAAGTTCAAGGGTCCCATCTGCGATCACGGCCAGCTTCTCGGGCTGAAAGTTGCCACTGACCGGTGGAAGGGCAAAATAGAAGCCAGCCCCTTCAATGCCGTGGGCTTCAAATACATCAGGTCGCTGATGACCTGTGAGCGTCGAGCCGACTTCCTGCCCGTCGTACAGAAGCGATACCTTGATAGGCCGGAAGTGTCCTTTCTCGATAACCCAGCCCCTCACAAAGGATCGCGAGCAGGCTTCAACGTATCCCTCTAAGTCCACTGGCGTCCTCCAGTCTGTGCATATGTGCCGAACGAGTTCTGCGGTTTTACTTCTTGCAAGCCACTTTTCGACCGCCGAGATGAGGTGCTCGCGCTGATCGCCGCCGGCACAATCACGATAACAGTGGCAATCGACACAGCGTCCGCCGGTCTTCGTGCTGCCGGATACGGGCGGGGCTAGACCTTGACCGCCATGCGGACCGCGTAGCTGACGCGGTTGAGCAGCAAGGACGGATGCTTGGAAAAGTATTCATCAACGGCTTTACGGGAACCCTCCCAATGTCCGTAGTCGTCAATAATCAGGATGCCGCCACGAACAAGGCGCGGGTAGAGCACCTCTAGTTCCATTTTTGTGGACTCGTACCAGTCGGTATCGAGCCGGAGAATAGAAATTTTCTCGGGAATGTGAGTCTGAAGCGTTTGGAGAACATCGCCTTTGATGAGGCGCACCTGATCTTCCGAGAACCCGTTGGAAGCGAAGGTGTTGCGCACGTCGGCGAGGTCTGCGTAGCACCAACGTCCATCGTCCCCGAACTGCTCCATGTACCCTTTGGCCGTGTTCCCACCCATGTCTATATCTGCTGCGGTTGGAGCGGTCATGCCCTCATAGGTGTCATAGAGCCAGAACCGCCGAGGCTTTGGCTTTCTAAATAGGCTGCCCTTGGGCTTATCCAAATTCCGAAGGGTGAGGGCCGCAAGAAGAGAGCTTCCGCCGCGCCAGACCCCGCACTCTACGAAGTCGCCCGGGAGTTGGCGCTCGGCAACATACTTCGACGCCTGATATAGAGAGAACATGACCTCCTTAGAGGTCATAGTAAAAGGCCGAGCCTTTCCGAATACTTCCAAGAACATTGGGTCTCGGTCGATGTCCCCAATTGGATGATCAACGATCTCCTCCGAATGTTTGGAGGACAGAACGATAGGGCGCTTTGAGGTTTCAGTCATACCGGGCTCTTACCTCAGGTTACACTAGGCATACAAGCTTAACGATACGTCCTGGACGCCCCACGTGATACACTCCGCGACGAGCTTCGAGGGGACGGTGCTTGAACTGGAAGGTAGGATCGATCGGCTTCAACATGAACGGCCCGCATCAATGCCGCCGAGGGGGGCTATGAGCAGGTCTCTGTAAGTTACGCCTAAGGCTACATCCCGAACGGCACCAGCTTTCACACCATATAGGCAGGAGATTTTGGTTCACTCCGACCGTCCCCGACCTCCTCACGTTGCCGGCGCACCTTATCTAGATCGTTCATCGGCCCTGTTCGTGCTCGCACCTGCCCGTCGATCAACCTCGGCCGCCATAGCTGACCAGAACCGGAATCCCTGCTCGCTTCCTCTCGCACGGCAATAAAAGGCCTGCTGCCTCGCGCGGGCGTATGCCGCCCCTCCCCTCATAAGTGATCAGGCACACGGCCTCGTACTTGACAGCTGTAAGACCGGCTTGAGGCTGCTGCTTGGTACGGCGGACAAGGGCGTTGCGGATGAATCCGATAAAGCGCTTCATGACAGCCAGTATGGCGATGTGGAGAAGCGGGTCAATTGAGGGTTAGCCCGTCGAATCCTCAACCAAGTCGAGCGGAACCTCTTCGGGACCGTGCGCTTGGTGCGCAACTGGGGCCGGATCGGAACGAATGGACAGGAGTTCGTCGAGACCTTCGCGAGCGAGGAGGAGGGCGGCCGGGCGCTCGAGGCGGTCGCCCGGGCCAAGCGCCGGCGCGGGTATCGGGATCTCTAATCACCCCTAGCGCAAGTGGGCCTCGCCGGATTATTCTCCCGCCAAGGTAGGGCGGGCAGAGACATGAACAACGACAACAGCGGTGCAATCGTCTTTCTGCTCGCGGCGATCCTTTGCGTCCTGCTCTTTGGCTCCGGCGCAGTCCTGTCCGGCCTCGGATGGGGTGTAGGCATCGTGGGCGTACTTGCCATCGGCTTCTTCATCCTCGCGGGCATCGCGCGCTTCTTCGGCGCGATGCGCGATGAAATGGCGGCGTCCCGCGCTAGGCGCGAGCCGTGGCTCTGGCTGTTCGTGGTGTGGCCCGCCTCCCGGTGCTTCTCGTCGTCCTCGGCCTCGGGGCGTTGCGCTGGATGGATGGCGGCATCCGCTTTGTGCCTGCCGTGACCAGCGTTCCGTACTGGTGGGCACCCGGGGCAATGTTTATTGCGGGATTGGTGATCGCGGCCCTAGAGAAAGCGCATGAGTGGGTGCCCAAGGTGCCCGGAGTCATTGCGGCGCTACTCCTAGAGGTGCCCGTCGAATTGTTGCGAAGGTGGCTGTTCCTCACCGTCGCGCCAGTCGCCGGTCCCATTGGGCGCTACCAGTCAATCCGCACACAGCGTGCGCAGGGTGAGCCGGTCGGCGTGGTTTCAGCGGGGTTCTCGATCCTCGGCACGTTCTTGGTGTGCCTCCTGTTCTGGATCCCCTTCGTCCTCGTACCGCTTGCAATCGGCACGGCCGAGACCATTAACTATTTCCGGTAAGATCGCTCACGCGAATGCCGCTCCGCAATTTCGCATAACGCCCAGTATGGAACGCTCAAGGCGAGCGTCTTAGAGCAGAACTTGCATTAGGATCGCACAAATCACGCCAGTAAGTGTCAGAACGAGGGCCAAGATGGTGGCAGCCTGGTTCTCGAACCGGTCGAGCTCAACCTGACTGTCTTTAATTCCGATACGACGTTCAGCGTCAGGAACACCCATTCAGCCACCCCAACTTGGATCCATAGGCGACATACAAACGTCGCAGTAACTCGTAGGATCCAGCCCACCATGGCGAGAACGAACCTGAGTGAGGGCTGGTCCCCAATCAGCACCGCGCCGCGGGATGGCACGCCTGTGATCCTCTGGTTGACCGAGGACGAGACCCCGCCTGTTCTCCCGCTGTCCGTGGGGAGTTGGACCAAAAATCCTCAGGCAGGGATCGGCTACTGGCGCCTCTTGGGTGATCCCCCACGCTTTTGCTCCGACCGGCAGATCCGGGCGTGGAAACCGCTGCTGCATGGGAGATAACCTGATCCAGGTCCGACATGTACCTACCTTCCCGGGAGTACCCCCGGCAGACAACCCCGAGCGAATATGGCTGAGAGGCGAGATTAAAGCTCGAGCTCCTTCGTTTACGGGTCAGGGAAATTCTCTGATAGGAGGAATTGATGCATTCCTGGCGAAGCGTGCTTGTCGCTGCCACCGTCTTCGGTGCCATGACCGCCTCGTATGCTGTGCCCGCCCAAGCTATGGGGTGGTTTAACCACGGGTGGGCGAACTCCGGTGGCGGTAAGCCCGGGGGCGGCAATGGTGGTGGTCCGAGCCATGGCGGAGGCGGTGGTGGTAGTGTCGGCGGCAACAAGGGCGCCCCTGGCCCGATTGCCGGGGCTGGTCTGCCGTTCCTGCTTCTGGCTGGCGGCTATGTGCTGGTGCGGCGCTACCGCAACCGCAGCAAGGCCGAATAAGCTGTCACATGCTAATTGATGGGCGGCCCCCGCACCCTGCACCAGCAGATGTGGAGGCCATGATCACCGATAAGCAGGGCACAACTGCGGTTGTCTCCCGCAATGAGCTGTTCGCCGGACTAGTCGTGGTCGGCTTTGCCAATGGGATCAGCGAAAGAGTCGGCAACGCGGTGGCAAACACCGGGGTTGCTGCGGCGCTGGTGAATACCTTCGACATTAGCATCATTGTCTGGGTTGCCTGGGTCCTCAGCCTCGCCTTCCTGCTGCGTGGTCCCATGCAGCCGGTGAGCCGTTCGGATCGGCTTGTGGCCGCTGGCGCTCTCCTGGCCTTCCTGGTGCCAGTCGTTCCACTGAGCTGGCTGGCCCTTGCTGGTATGGCCATCCACCTGCTGCGGACATCGTCACGCTCGAGTCTCCTTCATCGGGGCACCTGGATTCTCCTCGCCCTGACAGTCCCGATGTTCTGGAGCCGCCTGCTGTTTGCGGCCTTAAGCGGGTCCATCCTGCAGGCTGATGCCGCCCTGGTGGGATGGCTGGTGGGAACGCCTCGTCTCGGCAATGCGATCCAGTTCGTCGATGGTTCAGGCTACCTCTGGATTGCTCCGGGTTGCTCGTCGTTGGCCAACGTGTCGCTGGCGATCCTGTGTTGGGTAACAGTTGCCAAGGTCTCTGATCGGCACGGCTCGCTGCGGGATCTCGGGTGGGTGGCACTTGCATGCATGGCGGTGGTTGTCATCAACGTGACCCGGATCAGTCTGTTAGGGCTCTATCCTGAACATTTCGACCTGATCCACGGCGCGGTTGGGGCAACAGTGGCCAGTTGGCTGATCCTTGGGGCAACCGTGGCGATCTGCCTGTTCGGAGCTAGGCGTGATGTTGCTGCGCGGGCTTCCTTCCCGTCTGACGTGACCATCCGGCCTTCGCTTGGCATTGGTTTCAGTTTGTTGCTGGCAGCGACGGTGTTCCTTAAGCTTCCAGGCCTCACACTTCTCACACCTGCTGCGCCTGAAGTTCCAGTGTTCCCGGGTGGGGTTACAGAGCTGTTGGAGCAACGAGGCTTCGAAGTCAGACGGATAACCCCTGCCGAAGACTTGGCCTGGGTGTATGGGACTGCTGAAGGTTGTCAGGTGCGGGTCACGGAAGTAGCCCCTCAAGGATGGCAGCGATCCCTGCTGGCCCAGTTGGCCGGGGAGCAACGTCTTGTCTTCCTGTTTGGTGGAGAAACTTATTCTGAACAGCCGGTGTTGAAGACACGGGCTGACTTCTACTGGGGCAAGCTAAATCGCTATTTTGGACGGAGTGTCCCAGGCCGTCCTGTTCTTGCTGCAATCGTCACCTCAGCCTGTGAGAATCCGCCACTGCACGAGTTGGCCGACTTGTCGAGCCGGTGAAGCCGATGCCCATGAATTTCGCATAAGCCCCAGTATGGAATGGTTCGGGGCGTGGGCCAATTTTCCTGAAAATCTAAGTCGAAAAAAAGAAAGCACCCACTCTTTCGAGGGGTACTCTGAGGTCCGACCCGTAGGGGCAAAATAAAAGGCCGGTATCAACATATACCTTACAAATATGTGTCTCGATTAAGGCCGCATCTAGACAGTCGCTTTATTGTTGTGGCAACCCCGATTATTTTCTTAAGCTCTACCTGAAGGTGACGTGTCAAATTACGGCTTCCAAGAGGCAAAACAAAGCTGATTGAACAATCATCTATCAAGATGAAGAACGCCTTATTTCGAAGATGTGCTAAAATTATTTGTAGTATTTTGACGTATTTGCTCCTGCTATAGGCATACGTACTTATTGTAGATATCAAGGAGGTTTCTTATACAGGAGCATCAGTAGGGGCAATACGGACCGAAAAGCCGCGAACACAGTCAAAGGCTGGGCGCGGATCCTTTCCATAAACGCTAGGCTACGAACGTGACCTGATCAGGGATCGCATCCATGACCATCAGTCAGGCGCAATTGCGCACGCTCAATCTTCTGGACAAAAAGCCCGCCTGCCGCGTCTACCGATCTGACAGAGCTGATGATTACAGCTGGATGCATGATGATACTCATGTCCGGCTCACCGCAACACTGCATAGGCTGTTCAGCAGCGGATATGCCATGCTCAGCCCCGATAACCGGAATGTGGCAGTCCTGACCGAGAAGGGCCGTGACGTGGTCGCTGTGCGGGGCGGCTGTTAGCTCGCCATTTCGCATAAGCGACGGTATGGAACACGCTGGATCCCACGAGAGCGCCGGTGCAGCAGGTCTGGAACAAACAAATCATTGGCGCATGACAGCAAGGCGGATGGACGCTTTTCCCGCTAATACCCGTCCCGGCGCGTAGGGGCAATTGCGGGCTGAGGGTCGCGAACATGGTCATAAGACCGGGCGCGGCCCTTTTTATTGCCTCGCGCGTGAAAACTGGCCTTCGTAATTCGCATAACCTCCAGTATGGAACGCGAGGCAAGTTTAGAAGCATTTGCCGTAGTCGGAGGAGCATTATCCTTCGGGATAGCCGCCTCCTCTGAGTAGACAGCGTTCTATCCTTTTCAACCGGCTGCTTTGGTAATGGGCATGCTAGCCTTGCAGTTGCTTACCTCAAGGGGAGGCGGCAATGCTCTCAACGCACACCGAGCGCTTTGTTGTGTTCCAGGTTCAGAATGAGTGGTTGGTCACATACGGGGATCACACCCAGATGGCGTATCCCACGCGTGAGGAAGCTGAAGATTCAGCCTTCAATGCCGCAGATGCCTTGGCCTCTCAAGGCCGCGCCGTTTCTGTGCTCATCATGCCGGATGGACCGGATACCAATGAGCAATCCCCTATGGTCTTGTCAGGGCGTATCCCTCAAGCCAAACCGAACTAGAGTTCTTCATCCGCTCCGGTTTCACGGAGAAGGCCGCCATAGCGGCTAATGAAGGCGGCGAAAGCGGCCCCAAGGAGACGCCTGACGCCTTCACAAGGCCGTCCGGCAGGCGCCCATGGCGGCCTGGAACATAGTTCTGGGCCACCTCAAAAAACCCAACGATCCCCACCAGCAGCACGAGGATGGGGAGGCGGTGTTTCGGGTAGCCGAGGCAGAACGTGGCTCCAATGGCGGCAAAGGCTGTAAACCGCTCCAGACTGACCGGTGCCGCAGAGCGCTCCCCCGGGGTCCTTCGCCTGGAAGGCAGCTGTCACCATGGGGCGCCCATGCTCGTGAGCGCCTAGTCTAGCGGCATCCCTGATGGCAATCTCGAGTTGTTTAAAAGCCTCGAATACTGCGGCCTCATAGTGGCCGGCATTGAAGATATCCAGGCAGGTTTGGCGGATCGCTGGGTGAAGGAGGATATCGGGTAGGATCTCGCGGAGCCGCATGCGGTCGAGTGTTCCACGGGTAAAAGCTCGCCCTTCTCTCGATAGAGCAATGAATCCATGCGAGCTCTGCGACATATCCCGAACGACAAGAAGTGACCGCCTCGCCCATGCAAGAGCCTCCGAGACGATGAGTACGAGCCCGGGTGGCCTTTGGGTACGAGCTCCATAAAGCTCAAGGATTCGATCAGGCAATCCGTCTTCGTATAGCGACCCATTTCTCTCAAGGATTTGAAGGTAGAGGACCAACTCTGCGCCGAGATCCTCGGGCTGTGCCTGTAAAAGATCTTCAAGTGTCGGGAAGCGGTCGAGGATAGCCATGAGACCGTCTAGCAGGCTTGGCAGGCGCGCGAAAGCCGCCGAGCAATTCGCATAATCCTCAGTATGGAATGGTTCCCCTCACTCGACTGAAGGAAATCGGATGCTAGGACAACGACGGGAACCCGCTGTTGCCGAGCCTATTCAACTCGTGTGACATTGCGGGCCCCCAAGCCCATCCCCTCTAAGGTACCTATGTCCATTCTCCGGAAATCAATCGATTCGATCCTAGTGAGCGACCTAGAGGCCCTGGTGGACGCCGAAGCCCGTGAGACCAACGAACTCGAGTTCAAAGGAACGCTTCCCTTCAAGCCGGAGAAGGGACAGCCACAGACAGCGGATCGCTGGATCGAGAAGGGCGACAGGATCGGCCCTTATGCCCGGGACCAGATCCTTGCGGAAGTTGTGGCCTTCGCGAATGCCGAGGGCGGCACTCTTGTCCTTGGACTTCATGAGACCCGTGATCATCCCCGACGTGCAGAGCGGCTTGAACCCTTGCCGAAGTGCGAGGACCTGGCGCGGCGCCTCATCGACGCAACAGAAGACACGATTGAGCCTCGGCTGGCGATGGTCGAGGCCAAGGCTCTCCCCGTCGACGACGCTGGAGCAGGATATGTCGTCATGCGTGTCGGTAAATCCCTTATGGCACCGCACCGACTAACATCTACCAGGGACTTTTATATTCGGCGAGGAGAGCGGGCGGCTGTGATGGACGTGCGGGAGATTAGAGACCTAACACTCAGCCTGGCGCGGACAGGAGATCGTATCGAGCAGGTGTTTCAGGGGCGACAGAAGGACATGCGCTCCACCTATGGGACCCTAAAGTCCCTAGATCAGGAAGGTAACATTCACCCCCTCATCATGCGAGCGACAGCCCTTCCGACGACGCCGCATACGATCGCCGCTGTCACCTCACGACAGGATCTCTGGTGGCAAGGCCGTGGGTTCTCAATAAAGGTCGGAGAGCAACAATACTCGTGCGAGTATCCTGCTCGGAAATTTAGCGACCTTCCTAAGATCCACCTCCGGTCACTTCAGTCATCTCCACCAGATGGGCTGGTGGGCGTTTCAAGACTCTTGACCGGAGATGCACTGATTGAATTTCGCTTGGCCCATAAGAGACGGCAATCCAAGGATAATACAAGCCAACGCTATTCAGAGATTTACGCAACCTGGATCATCGGCCTTGTAGCCGGAGCGCTTTCCCAAGTTGATCGGCTCCGGTCCAGGCTGGCATGGGATGCAGTAGAGTTCGGGTTGGAATTTGAGATGCTCACCGCGAAACCGGCAGTTCTCCAATGGGCTGACGATTGGGATTTTGGCGATGAAATGAGCAGTGGAAGCGTTACCTTGCCCCGCTACTCGGTCGGCCCACGATCTGAATTCAACGATCTGGTTCGCACCATCATGCAGGATCTCTCCAACGCCGCCGGCGTTCCATGGGACTATCCCTGCGAACTTCCATGGCAGGAGCTTCTCACCTAATTGAGATTGAGGGCCGGGAGAATGCGGGATGCACATTATTCGGCAATTCAGTTACTAACTGACCTCTTGTGGCGCCAAGGAGATGCGCTGGGCCTCCTCTCTATCACCGAGGGTCTCCTCGACAATCCTCGGATTCCGATCCAGCAGCGCCAGTAGAATGCGGGCTGGTCCCTGCGGCGAGCGGCGTCCCTGCTCCCAGTTGCGGATCGTGCCTACCGATACCCCGATGCGGCGGGCAAAGGCCGCCTGCGAGAGGCCGGCCTTGTGCCGGATGGCCGCTGCGTCAATGCTGTCAGAGATCTCGATGCCGACGCCGAGGCTCTGGCCATCGTCCGAAAACGCGAGAATATCACCCAGACTGGCGATCAGCTGGTTGAAGTCGTCATCGCCGCCCATGCCTTTCCTCCGTACTCAAAGAGTTATGCCTGCGCCTAGTACGCTAGTGACATACCTTCAGGGCCGGGCGGCACGGCGTTTACGCGCCTAGATCCCACTTAGGAAGATCCCGTTGGACAATGTGATAAGGCTGGCTCACAGGAACCGAACTGATGCAGTAGGTCGAACTCTCACCGCAGTCTTAGCCCGCAAATGGAAGGCCTGAAACAGGGCTGGACGCCCCTGCATTCTCGACAAAATCTAGGACAAAAACACAAAAGCCCCGCATCCGGCGGGGCTAAGTCCTTGAAACCTTTGGCGCTCCCTAGGGGACTCGAACCCCTGTTTTCGCCGTGAGAGGGCGACGTCCTAGACCGCTAGACGAAGGGAGCTAGCAAGGTGGAGGCCGCTCGTATAACCACCCTTCTGATTTGCTTCAAGCCCTTTTGCTGAAAAAAGCGAAGGGCCAGATGGAACGAGGATACGGTGAACGAGGCGACCCGACTGGAATGGCACTTGGACGACACCCTGGGGGCCGAGCGGCTCGACCGGGTGCTGGCGCGGCTGCAGGGCGATCTGTCGCGCAGCCGCCTGCAGGCCCTGATCCGGGACGGCCAGGTGGCCGTCGACGGCGTGCCGGTGCTCGACCCGAACCGCAAGGTCGCAGGCGGAGCGCGGATCGCGCTGACGGTGCCGCCGGCGGTCCCGGCGGAGCCCGCCGGCGAAGCGATGGAACTCGTCATCGTCTACGAGGACGAGGACCTGATCGTGATCGACAAGCCGCCCGGGCTTGTCGTCCATCCCGCCGCCGGCCACGATTCCGGCACGCTGGTCAATGCGCTGATCGCCCATTGCGGGGAGAGCCTCTCCGGCATCGGCGGCGTGAAGCGACCGGGCATTGTGCATCGGCTCGACAAGGACACCTCGGGCCTGCTCGTGGTGGCCAAGAACGACCTCGCCCATCAGGCGCTCGCGGCGCAATTCGCCGATCACGGCCGCACCGGGCCGCTGGAGCGCTCCTACCTGGCGATCCTCTGGGGCGTGCCCGAGCGGCGGCGCGGAACGGTGGAGGCAGCGCTCGCCCGCTCCACGCATAACCGCGAGAAGATCGTCGTGGTCGGCGGGGAGCGCGGGCGCTACGCCATCACCCATTACGAGGTCGCGGAGAACCTGCCCCCTGCCCTGCCGATCGCGAGCCTCGTGCGCTGCGAGCTGGAAACGGGGCGCACGCATCAGATCCGGGTGCACATGGCGCATATCGGCCATCCGCTGCTTGGCGACGCCACCTACGGCTCCGGCTTCAAGACCAAGGCGAACCGTCTTGGCGAACCGCAGCGGGAGGCCCTGACCGCTCTGAACCGGCAAGCGCTGCACGCTGCGATCCTCGGCTTCGAGCATCCGCGCAGCGGCGAATTTTTACGTTTCGAGAGCGATCTTCCCGCCGATATGGCCGCGCTTCTGCTGGCGTTGAGGCAACCGATTTAGCGTCAATCGGCCGCAAAATGCGGCCACGCTGGCACCCTCGCGAGTCTGGAGCGTTCACTACGTCTTGAAGCCTGATGCCTCTATTCGGACAAGGTTGAACCGCTTATATTGACACGTTCGGCGGCCGGCCATGGAGGGGGGTCGCCACAGGCTTGCCTCACTGTGAGGGAGCCAAAGGAGGAGAAGACATGGCTGCAGCGCTTCCGGTGCTTGCCAATGAAGGAGGCCTTTCGCGCTATCTCGACGAGATCCGTCGCTTCCCCATGCTCGAGCCGCATGAGGAATACATGCTCGCCAAAAGCTGGCGCGAGCATGGAGATCGCGAGGCCGCTCACAAGCTCGTCACGTCCCACCTGCGCCTGGTCGCCAAGATCGCCATGGGCTATCGCGGCTACGGCCTGCCGATCGGCGAGGTGGTGTCAGAAGGCAATGTCGGCCTGATGCAGGCCGTCAAGCGCTTCGAGCCCGACAAGGGCTTCCGCCTCGCCACTTATGCCATGTGGTGGATCAAGGCGGCGATTCAAGAATACATCCTGCGATCCTGGTCCCTCGTGAAGATGGGCACCACCGCGAACCAGAAGAAGCTGTTCTTCAACCTGCGCAAGGCCAAGGGCCGCATCTCCGCCTTCGAGGAAGGCGACTTGCACCCTGACCACGTCAAGCAGATCGCCACCCAGCTCGGTGTGACCGAGCAGGATGTGGTGGACATGAACCGCAGGCTTGGCGGTGATTCATCGCTCAATTCGCCACTGCGCGATGAAGGCGAAGGCGGTGGCGAATGGCAGGACTGGCTCGTCGACCATGGCCAGAGCCAGGAACAGGTGCTCGTCGAGGAGGAGGAAGGCCAGAACAGGCTGAAGGCTCTTCGCGGCGCGCTCTCCGTGCTCAACCCGCGCGAGCGCCGCATCTTCGAGGCTAGGCGTCTCTCGGACGACCCGATCACCCTGGAGGAGCTCTCCACCGAGTTCGGCGTCTCCCGCGAGCGCGTCCGCCAGATCGAGGTTCGCGCCTTCGAGAAGATCCAAGAGGCGGTCAAAAAGAACCTGACCCAGATCGAGACGACCTCGGCCGAGGCTTAGAGCATCGGACCCAAAAGTGGACGCCGCTTTGGGGTTGATCCGATGCTCAACCCTGAAGTATCCCATCAGCATTGAAACCATGAAAAAAGCCGCGCTTCCGCGCGGCTTTTTGCTGTGAGATCCGGGCTTAGCCTATTGCCACTGGCTGAAGGCGTCGTTGAGGATCTGATTGCCGGAGGCGCCCTTCTCGAAGCTCAGGATGGCGCGCTGGCCCGAGGCCATGCGCACAGGCAGGTCGATCCAGTTGCGGCGCACGAACAATTGGGTGTTGCGCGCCACGTCGACCTGCAGGTTGGACAGGCCGATCAGGAACAGGTTCTCGCGCACCGGCACGGGGAGCCCGGCCACCGGCGTGCCGCGGGCCGCTTCCTCGTCCTTGAACTGCAGGAGGCCCACATCGCGGATGACGCGGGTCAGGTCGCCCTCGCGGGTGGTGAAGGTGAGCTCCACCGTATGCGAGGCCGGCAGGGTCGTGTCGAGGTTGCGCCGCAGGACCATCCGCATGTTCAGCCCCGCATCAGGGATCTCGATCGTCGCTGTGACGGCCCGCTCGAGCGGCTGGCCCTGACCGGGATTGACGTCTTCGAGGCGCCAGGTCACGCGTCCGACCTGGGCCTTCGGCGTCTGCGGATTGGCGGGATCCTCCTCGTAGAAGACGGCCCGCTGAACCGCTGCAACCTCCTGACGGGGAGCGGGAGTCGCTGCCGGCGCCGACGGAGCCTGCCCTCCTCCGACCCTCTCGTTGATCTTGGAATCGACGGGCGGCGCCTGCGGCGCCTCGGCAACGGGCGTTTCCGGCGCCAGATCCTCGGGCCTGTCGCGCCACAGGAAGGCGAAGGCGGCGATGGCGGCGATCACCAGCGCGAGGACCGATCCGAAGATGATCGTCCGCGTCCGCCCCTTGCTCTGCATGGCCGGATGAGGCCGGCTGTCGACCTTCGGCCGGGCGACGGCGGGCTCGGCGTAGGCGGCGGCGTCCTCCGCCTCCTCCTCGGCTGCCGCCTGCGGCGCCGGGGCGCGCAGGCCGTGAGCCGGTGTCGCGGCGCGCGATCCTCCGGCTCCCAGGTGATCGCCGGCATCGGCGGCTGGGCCATCACCCGCATCGGCCCCGCCCGCCGCCGCATAATCGGCCTCGACGCGGGTGATCGCCTCGTCGAGGGAGCGGCCTTCCTGCTGGATCTCCGCCTCGCTTAAGGGCGGGTTGAGGTTGCGCAGCTGCGCGATCAGTGCCGTACGGGCACGCTCGTACACCGCGTGCCGCTGGTCGCGGGATTGCTCGGGCAGGCCTTCGACGGCCCGCGCGATGAGAGGGTAATAATCTGCCATTTCTCCCTGGGAATGACCCGCTGCGGCTCCGCCGTCAACCCTCAAAGGGGTTCTTCATCAGGATTGTGTCGTCACGCTCCGGCGAGGTGGAGAGCACGGCGACGGGCGCCCCGATCAGCTCCTCGACCCGGCGGACATATTTGATCGCCTGCGCCGGCAGGTCCGCCCAGGACCGTGCACCCGCTGTCGAGCCGCTCCAGCCTTCGATTTCCTCGTAGATCGGCTCGACCCGCGCCTGCGCTCCCTGGCTTGCCGGGAAGTAGTCGATGGTCTCGCCGTCGAGCCTGTAGCCGACGCCGATCTTGATGGTCTCGAAGCCGTCGAGGATGTCGAGCTTGGTCAGCGCGATGCCGTCGATGCCGGAGGTGCTCACGGTCTGTCGCACCAGGGTGGCATCGAACCAGCCGCAGCGGCGCTTGCGGCCCGTGACCACGCCGAATTCCTTGCCCTTCTGGCCGATCAGCTCGCCGGTCTCGTCGAACAGCTCGGTCGGGAACGGTCCCTCGCCGACGCGGGTCGTGTAGGCCTTGGCGATGCCGAGCACGTAGCCCACAGCGCCGGGGCCAAGGCCCGAACCGGTGGCAGCCTGTCCAGCCACGGTGTTGGAGGAGGTGACGAAGGGATAGGTGCCGTGATCCACATCGAGCAGCGCGCCCTGCGCGCCCTCGAACAGAATGCGCTTGCCGGCGCGGCGCTCGTCGTCGAGCAGGCGCCACACGGCGTCCATGTAGGGCAGCACCTTTGGCGCGACCGAGGCGAGCTCCTCGTAGATCGCCTCGGGCTTGAACTCCTCGAGCCCAAAGCCGCGGCGCAGGGCATTGTGATGCGTCAGCAGCCGGTCGATCTTTTCGGGGAGGCTGCTGAGGTCGGCGAGATCCATGAGACGGATCGCACGGCGGCCTGCCTTGTCCTCGTAGGCCGGACCGATGCCGCGCTTGGTGGTGCCGATTTTCGTGCCGGCGCTGCCGCTTTCACGCAGGGCATCGAGCTCTCGGTGAATGGAGAGGATCAGCGTGGCGTTCTCGGCGACGCGCAGGTTCTCGCGGGTGATCGAGACCCCCTGCTCGGCGAGGCGCGCCACTTCGCCGGCGAGCGCATGCGGATCGAGCACGACGCCGTTGCCGATGACGGAGAGCTTGTTCGGACGCACGACGCCGGAGGGCAGCAGCGACAGCTTGTAGACCTTGTCGCCGATCACGAGGGTATGGCCGGCATTGTGCCCGCCCTGGAACCGCACGACCACGTCCGCCTGTTCGGACAGCCAGTCGACGATCTTGCCCTTGCCTTCGTCGCCCCATTGGGCGCCCACGACAACCACGTTCGCCATCGCTCAAGCCTCACATAAAAAAACCCCGGCGCAAGGCCAGGGTTGGGTAAAAACCTTGCAAACCCTCATGGTGGATCGCGCGCGTCAGGTCAAGGCGGAATGAGCCTCGATCCCGAGATCATATCGGCCCCGATGGGCGGGAATATGGTTTCCATCGGATGGAAAGCAGAGGGCGCGATACCGCTCGCCGATCCGAGATCGGGCGCAGGATGGCGCGCTCCTCCCTCTCCGCAAGAGGGAGGGATCGAAGGTGAGGGTGCGCCCGCGACGAGGAAGCACCACGGCCTGCCGAAAGCCGAACCGATGGCTTCGCCTCATCCGGCACTGGCCTGCCCTCACCCCAACCCTCTCCCACCCGGGAGAGGGAGCCCCGCGCGCCTCTGCCCTTCTCGTGCTGATCTCTCAGGCTCCTCGCCGTCATCCCCGGACTTGATCCGGGGATCCACGTCTTGACAGCGCAGAGGGTCGCAAGACGTGGGTGGCCGGATCGAGTCCAGCCATGACGGCGAGGGGAGTGGCGATCTTCGATGTCAAAGAGCGATGTCAAACAGCCAGCACCATGGGGCCCGGAGCCGTTTGGCTCCGAGCCTTTTGGTGCGATCGAGGGTGGCGCGAAGGGCGGCCCGGCTCGATGATGCATGGTGATGATGGAAGAGCCGGGAGGCCGCTTCGCGCACGGCTTTTTTAGGCGGACAGGCGGTGCCGGTTCGGTGACTGCGCCAGGCGGGAACCGCAACGTCAGCGGGGGCCTGGGACCAATCCCTATTCAGCGGCACGCAGCCTGGGCCTCCCGTCGACAGGGGTGCGAGACCTGTCACGGGACCGTGCCTGCTCCCACACTGCGACGCCTCGCGAGCGCGCCCCTCGTCAGGAGCAGATCCTGCGCAAGGGTATAGCTAAGATTGGGAATGATGTCAAGAACAAAGTGAGAACATAACGTTGCCCGCGCTCTTCCGCTCACCCCCTCCTGTCACCCTCCCACGTCATGGCCGGCCTCGTGCCGGCCATCCCGAACGGTGAGGCGCGGCGCCTTTCGCATCGAGATCCCCGGGACAAGCCCGGGGATGACGTGAGAGGATGAGGCGAACCGTCAGTGTCAGTCCCGGCCGGAGATGGCGCGGCCATCGGAGGGGAAGGGAATCTGGCGCCGCAGCGGCTGTGAGTGGATCCCCTTCCCGGCCTTACGGCCGCCGGGGATGACATGAGAGAGAGGCTTTGCCGTCATTTGACAAACTTGGCGGGGTGTAGGAGCCTTAAGTCCATCATGTTGAGCCTTTTCCGATACCGTCGAGGCCTGCACCGAGCAGGCAACCTCATCGCGGGCAATTAGCCCCGAGCTCAACGCGCGTCCGCGCTCCGAGCTCGGGGCGCTCCAACACCTCTGAACCACTGGACATCTTGTGAGGGCAGTGCCGGCTCGTCCGACGCGTGCTTATCGTCTCTGCAAGCTTGCGCATCGTGCGGGCCCGAAGGGCCGCGCGACCCGTCCGCGGACCAGACCAGCAAGGCTCTCCGCCTCCGAAGGACGCGCCCCCCCGATGCGGTGAGGCCGGACTGCTTCGATCCACCCCACAGACCACCGGAATCCGATGACGATCCAGGTCCCGATGCAGCGTCCCACGCTGCGATATTTTTGAGAACAGGAGACATCGAATGGCCAAGAGAACAGCCGGCCCAGCGAAGCCACGGATCACCCTGACCGCGGCCGATCACGAGAAGCTTTCGGCTCTGGCCGAAGCCGCCCTGCACACGATGCCGGACGTGGCGCGCGAGCTCGCCGAGGAACTCGACCGGGCTCACATCCTGCCTGGAGGGAAGCAGCGCGCGGATGCCGTCCATATGGGCTGCGATGTCGATTTCCGCGACGACACGACCGGACGCGTGCAGACGGTCACGCTGGTTTATCCGCACGAAGCCGACATTGCGAAGGGAAGGATCTCGGTGCTGACGCCGATCGGAACCGCTCTCATCGGGCTCCCCCTCGGACAATCGATCGGGTGGATGACGCGCACGGGTGAATCGAAGCGCCTGACCGTCCTGCAGGTGAGCAGGCCCAAGGTGGAGGAACGGGCGCCTGCCTGAGCGGGCTCGCCGCGCGTAACACCCGCGATCTCCCCTCTCCCGGGTGGGAGCGGGAGAAGGCGGTGAAGCACCGCTTTACCTCAAGCCCGTCCGCGCGCGCTCTTTTGCGTCTTCACCCGGTGCTCGACGAAGTTGCGGATTTCGCGGGTGCGGCGCTGGGGGTCGAGGATTTCCGCGTCGATGCCGTGCCGCCAGGCGAGATCGAAGCGCGACGGATCCTTGCTGAGAGCGGCGAAGTCCTGCGCATAGGCGATGGCATCCTCGGCCGAGCGGCAGAAGCCCTCGCGCACGAGGATGTCGGTGCGGCGTTTCAGGATGATCGCGAGTTCGCCCAGGGAGAATTCCGGATGATATTGCACGCCCCAGAACACGCCGCCGCTGTTGCGGATCTCGGCCGCCTGGACCGGCGAGACCGCATTGCCGGCCAGCACCGTGCAATCGCCCGGCAGAGTCGTTACCGCATCGAGGTGGATGGCGGGCGCGTCATAGGCGGCCGGGCGGCCGTCGAGCATCGGATGCGCCTGCCCTGCCTCCGTCCGAGTCAGCTTTCGCGCGATGCCAACTTCCCGCCCGAGCGGATTCGGCCGCACGTCGCCGTCCGCGGCAACCGCGGCCATCTGCAGCCCCCAGCAGGAGCCGAACGACGGGGTCTGCGAGGCATAGACCGCCCGCATCAGGTCGATCTGGCGCAGGATGTCCGGGGTGCGGTCGTAGATGTTGAGATGCGAGCCGGTGAGCACGATGCCGTCATAGGATTCGAGCCCCGCCGCATCCGGCAGGTTCGCACCCTCGTCCGCCGGAAGGGCGATGTCGCACACGGCGTCCCGCTCGATGGCCTGAATCACCTCCGCATAGGATTCCGAAGGCGTGAGTCCATAGGCTTCCCTGTGGGCCAGCCTTGCGCCCCGCGTATTGCCCTCGACCACCAGAAACCGTAAGCCCATGCGTCCACCCGCTCCGTTCGGTGCCGGTTTAGCCAAACGGCGCGCGGCGGCAAGTGCAATTGTATCGGACCCGAACGTGGAACCCGCTTTTGGGGTCAATCCGATACAATCTTCGTAACGTGAGCGCATCGTTCATCGCGCAAAAGTGGTCCCAATTTTGCGCACGAGGCGCTAGAAGGTCCGGCCCCGATGAAAATCCTGCATTCGCTCTGGAAGGGACTGTGGGGGCAAGCCTATCTGCTGCTGGTTCTGACTACCCTCATGTGGGCCGGCAACGGGATCGCCGGGCGGCTCGCCGTGGACCAGGTCTCGCCCATGGTGCTCACCTGCCTGCGCTGGGTGATCGTGGTGGCGATCCTGACGCCGCTGGTCGGCCGCCAGGTCGTGGCGGAATGGCCGCAGCTCAAGGAACGCTGGCTGTTCACGACCCTCATGGGCATCTTCGGGCTCACCGCCTTCAATGCGCTGTTCTATGCCGCCGCCCACCACACGAGCGCGATCAACATCACTCTTTTCCAGGGTTCGATCCCGGTCTTCGTGCTTGTCGCGATGGTGCTATTCTTCCGCGCCCGCGTGATCCCGCTGCAGATCATCGGCATGATCGTGACCCTCATCGGTGTGATGATCGTGTCCGTGAAGGCGGATTGGCAGATCCTGAAGACTCTCGCCCTCAATATCGGTGACGTGTGGATGCTGATCGCCTGCGTGTTCTATTCGATCTACACCCTCGGCCTGCGCTACCGCCCGGCCGTTCCGAGCCTCGTGTTCTTCGCCGCCATCGCGGTCGTGGCCTTCGCCAGCTCCCTGCCTCTGGTCGGGATGGAGCTCGTTCAGGGCACGGCGCAGTTCCCGACCCCGAAGGGCTGGCTCATCCTGCTCTATGTCGCGCTCATGCCCTCGCTGCTCTCGCAGATCTTCTTCATCCGCGGCGTCGAGCTGATCGGCCCGGCGCGGGCCGGGCTCTTCGTCAATCTCGTGCCGGTCTTCGGTGCGCTGCTCGCAGTGATGCTGCTCGGCGAGCCCTTCGCCCTCTACCACGCCATCGGCCTTGCCCTCGTGCTCGGCGGCATCTGGCTGTCGGAGAGGAAGCGGTAGCCGCGATGCTCGACGTACGTCAAACCCTCCACTGTCATCCCCGCGCAGGCGGGGATCCATAACCACGACATCGGAAAGAAATTCGCTCCGGACAACGCAGCGGCTCATACTGCATTGTCAGCGTTTATGGATTCCGGGCTCGCCTATGGCGCCCCGGAATGACAGTGGTGTTTCCGCTAATCCGCGAACACCACCGTCTTGCGCCCGTTGAGCAGGATGCGGTCTTCCAGGTGGTAGCGCACGGCGCGGGCCAGCACGCGGCGCTCGATGTCGCGGCCCTTGCGCACGAGATCCTCCGCCGAGTCGCGATGGGTGATCGATTCCACGTCCTGTGCGACGATCGGGCCCTCGTCGAGATCGGAGGTCACGTAATGTGCCGTCGCGCCGATCAGCTTCACCCCGCGGGCATGGGCCTGGTGATAGGGCTTGGCGCCCTTGAAGCTGGGAAGGAAGGAGTGGTGGATGTTGATGCAGCGCCCGGTAAGCTTCGCGGCGAGACCGTCAGACAGAACCTGCATGTAGCGCGCGAGCACCACGAGATCGGTCTTGGAATCGCGGATGATTTCCCAGACTCTCGTCTCCTGCTCCATCTTCGTGTCCTTGGTGACCGGAAGATAGTGGAACGGAATGTCGCCGAGGCCCACATGGGGGTAGGTTTCGGCCGGATGGTTGGCGATCACGCCCGCGGGCTCGAAGTCGAGCTCGCCGATGCGCCAGCGATAGAGCAGGTCCGCAAGGCAATGGTCGAATTTCGACACCAGCAGCATGACGCGCCGCTTCTGGCTCGGATCGCGCAGGGTCCAGCTCATGCCGAGGCGCTCCGCCAGGGGCGTGAAGCCGCTCTTCAGCGCATCGAGATCGCTCTTGCCGGAGACCGGATCGAACACGACACGCATGAAGAACCGGTCGGTCTGCGTGTCGTCGTATTGCTGGGCGTCGAGAATGTTGAGGCCCGCATCCGACAGGTGCCCCGCCACGGCAGCGACGATACCGGGACGGTTCGCGCAGGCGAGCGTCAGGACGAAGCGTTGCGACGGTGACGAAGCCATGATCGGGTCCTCGAGTTCTCGTTTTAGAATCGCACCGCGCGGGCGCGCTTGACCTGCGGGATCTCCTCGATCATGCGCAGGAGCTCGTCGGAGACCGGCTGGTCGACCGAGACGAAGCAGATGGCATCGCCGCCGGGCTTGTCGCGGCCGAGCGCGAAGGTCGCGACGTTGACGCCGGATTCGCCGAGCAGCGTGCCGAAGCGGCCGATGAAGCCGGGCTTGTCGTCGTTGCGCACATAGATCATGTGCGGCGCGAACTCGGCATCGACCGCGATGTCGCGGATCTCGATGACCCGCGGCTTGCCGTCCTGGAACACGGTGCCGCCGGCATGGCGCGCCATGTCCTCCGCATCGACGACGATGCGCACGAAGCTCTCGTAGTCGCGCGCCGCATTCTCGCGCTTGACCTCTTCCACCGTGATGCCGCGGTCGCGCGCCACCAGCGGAGCCGACACCATGTTGATGTCCTGCAGGAACGGGCGCAGCACGCCGGTCACCGCGGCGGAGGTGAGCGCGCGGGTGTTCATCTCTGCGACCGCGCCCTCGTATTCGATGCGGATGCCCTTGATCGGCGCCTCCGTGAGCTGGCCGAGGAAGGAGCCGAGCTTTTCGGCGAGCGCGACGAAGGGCTTCAGGCGCGGCGCCTCTTCCGCGGTGATCGACGGGAAGTTCACCGCATTCTGGATCGCGCCCTGGAGCAGGTAGTCCGACATCTGCTCGGCCACCTGCAGCGCCACGTTCTCTTGCGCCTCCGAGGTGGCGGCCCCCAGATGCGGCGTGCAGACCACGTTGGGATGACCGAAGAGCGGATTACTGGTGGCAGGCTCCTCGACGAACACGTCGAAGGCGGCGCCCGCCACATGGCCGGAATCGAGGGCTGCGCGCAATGCCGCCTCGTCGACGAGGCCGCCGCGGGCGCAGTTGACGATGCGCACGCCCTTCTTCGTCTTGGCGATGTTCTCGGCCGAGAGCACGTTCTTCGTCTTCTCGGTCATCGGCACGTGCAGCGTGATGATGTCGGCGCGGCGCAGCAGCTCGTCGAGCTCCACCTTCTCGACGCCGAGCTCGATGGCGCGCTCCGGCGAGAGGAACGGATCGTAGGCGATCACCTTCATGCGCAGGCCGATGGCGCGGTCGGCGACGATGGAGCCGATATTGCCGCAGCCGATGACGCCGAGCACCTTGGCGGTGAGCTCGACGCCCATGAAGCGGTTCTTCTCCCACTTGCCGGCCTGTGTCGAGGCATCGGCCTGCGGGATCTGGCGCGCCAGCGCGAACATCATGGCGATCGCATGCTCGGCGGTGGTGATGGAATTGCCGAAGGGCGTGTTCATGACGATGACGCCCTTCGCCGTGGCGGCGGGAATCTCGACATTGTCGACGCCGATGCCGGCGCGGCCGATCACTTTCAGGTTCGTGGCCTGTTCGAGGATCTTCGCCGTCACCTTGGTGGCGGAGCGGATGGCAAGGCCGTCGTAGTTGCCGATGATCTGGCTAAGCTTGTCCTTGTCCTTGCCGAGGTCGGGCTGGAAATCGACCTCGATGCCGCGATCCTTGAAGATCTGCACGGCGGCGGGGGACAGAGCATCGGAAATGAGAACGCGGGGAGCGGGCATGGTGCACCTCTGAAAACCCTCTCCCCTCTGCGGGAGAGGGTGGCCTCGCTTAAGCGAGGTCGGGAGAGGGGCGGAATCTGTTGCGAGTGAGGCGAAAGGGGCGGTGCTTTTGACAAGAACGACCCCTCTCCCGGTCGGCATTTGCCGACCACCCTCTCCCGCTAAAGGGGAGAGGGAAGAGAAGCATCAAGCCGCTTTCGCGAGCTTCGCCTTTTCCTGTGCGAAGGCCCAGTCGAGCCAGGGCGTCAGGGCTTCGAGATCGGATTGCTCGACGGTGGCGCCGCACCAGATGCGAAGGCCGGGAGGCGCATCGCGATAGGCGCCGATGTCGAGGGCCACGTTCTCCTTGTCGAGCGCGGAGGTGATGCCCTTGGCGACCTGCGCCACGGCCTCGGAGCCTTTCGCGACCACGTCGGGATCGGCGATGACGAGGCAGACGCTGGTGTTCGAGGCCGTCGCCGGCACCTTGGCGAGGTTGGCGATCCACGGGGTCTTCGCGACCCAGTCATGGATGACCTTCGCATTGGCATCGGCCTTGGCGACGAGGGCGTTCAACCCGCCGATGGACTTCGCCCATTCGAGCGCATCGATGTAATCCTCGACCGCGAGCATGGACGGCGTGTTGATGGTCTCGCCCTCGAAGATGCCCTCGATGAGCTTGCCGCCCTTGGTCATGCGGAAGATCTTCGGCAGCGGCCAGGCCGGCTTGTAGCTCTCGAGCCGCTCCACCGCGCGGGGCGAGAGGATGAGCATGCCGTGGGCCGCTTCACCGCCCAGAACCTTCTGCCAGGAGAAGGTGACCACATCGAGCTTCGCAAAATCGAGTTTTTGCGCGAAGGCCGCCGAGGTTGCGTCGCAGATCGTGAGACCTTCGCGGTTGGCCGCGATCCAGTCGGCGTTCGGCACGCGCACGCCGGAGGTGGTGCCGTTCCAGGTGAAGACCACGTCGCGGTTCTTGGTGTCGACTTGGCTAAGGTTGGGAAGCTCGCCGTAAGCCGCATTGATCACGCGGGCGTCTGAGAGCTTCAGCTGCTTGACCACGTCCGTGACCCAGCCCTCGCCAAAGCTTTCCCAGGCCAGCATGTCGACCGGACGAGCACCCAGCATCGACCACAGCACCATCTCCACGGCGCCGGTGTCGGAGGCGGGCACGATGCCGATGCGGTAATCGGCCGGCACGTCCAGCACCTCGCGGGTGAGGTCGATGGCGAGCTTCAGGCGCGCCTTGCCGAGCTTCGCGCGGTGCGAGCGGCCGAGGCTGTCGGTCTTGAGGTTCTGGAGAGACCATCCGGGGCGCTTGGCGCAGGGGCCGGACGAAAAGAAAGGCGCGCGCGGACGCGCGGCGGGCAGGTTTGTCATTGTAATCCATCCTTACAGATGGGCGCCTCTCGGTGGGGAGAGGTGTCCCGCCGACCGGTATGACGGAGCCTCGGGTCACGGTCAACAGGATTTGAGACCGCCAATCAAGATCCCGGAGTCGTCCGGGTATTCTCACCCAGCATCGAAGCGGACATTATCGAACTTGCCGGGTATGGCTGTGGTGCCGGAACCTACTTTTCGGGGGAGAGACAGATTACGAAATCGTAATACAAAACATCGTGTTTGCTGCGTTATGGTCACAGCACTTGGCATATATTGTGCTAGGACAACTTCCGATAATTATGAGCAAAGAGCCGACAAGGCCTCAAGACGAGTAAGGAGCGAGCATGCGTGTGTCCGGTCAACTCGCCGTCATTGCCGTGCTGGGGGCAGCAGGCTTTGGCGGCTGGTACGCCTATAAGGGCGGCCATTTGGCCAATCTGCCCGTGATCGGCGCCTATGTGAGCCAACCACCCACGCAGCAGGCCGGCGCTCAGGGCGGTCCCGGCGGCCGTGGCCGTGGCGGTCAGGCAGGCCCTGCGGCGGTCGACGTGGACATCGTCAAGACCGGGCGCATCGTCGAGATGCGGGAATCGGTCGGCACGGTGCGTGCCTATGAATCGATCACTGTGACCGCCAAGGTGGCAGGCATCGTCGGCGAGATCGGCTTTGCCGAGGGCCAGAAGGTCAAGGCCGGGGACATGCTGATCCAGTTCGATGCCGCCGAGCGGCGCGCCGAGATCGAGCAGGCCGTGGCCGAGGCGAGCCGCGCCGAGGCGCTCCGCAACGAAGTCGCCATCAAGCTCGAACGCGCCCAGGCGCTCAGCCGCACCGGCGCCGGCACCGGCGCCCAGGTCGACGACCTGACGGCCCAGATCAAGTCGCTCGACGGCTCGATCGCCTCCGCCCGCGCCCAGCGCAAGGCCGCCGAGGCCCGCCTCGAGGACCTGATGATCCGCGCCCCCTTCCCCGGCCGCGTCGGCACCCGCTCCGTCTCGCTCGGCGCCTATGTGGCGCCCGGCACCCGCATCACCTCCCTCGACGACCTGTCCAAGATCCGTCTCGACTTCGCGGTGCCGGAGAATCTTCTCGGGCGCCTCAAACCGGGCCAGACGGTCAACGCCACCTCCGCCGCCTATAAGGGCCGCATCTTCAAGGGCAGCGTTGCGACCATCGATCCCCGCGTGGACCAGACCACCCGCACGGCGCGCCTGACCGCCGAGTTCGACAATTCGGACGAGGCCCTCAAGCCCGGCATGTTCCTGTCGGTGGCGCTCGAAGTGTCCACCAAGGACGATGCCGTCGTGGTGCCGGAGGAGGCCATCGTCAGCGAGGGCCTGCGCCACCTCGTCTATCCGGTGAAGGACAGCAAGGTGGAGCGCCGCGTCATCACCATCGGCCAGCGCCAGGGCGGCAAGGTCGAGGTGGTGGACGGGCTGAAAGCCGGCGAGACGATCGTCGTCATGGGCGTTCAGCGCGTGCGGCCCGGCGCCGAGGTGATCGCCCGCCCGGTGGGATCCGGCGGCGGCCCCGCCCCGGCCGCCCCCGTTCCCGCGGCGAACCGGGAGCAGCCCTCCCGCTCCTCGTTGAACGTGCCGCAGGCCATCGGCAGCGCCCAGGCCGCTGAACGGAAGTGAACCAGTTCGTGTCATCCCCGGCGGTCCGCAGGACCGGGAAGGGGATCCATAACGCCGAGCGTGATCGTGGATCCCCTTCTCTCGCTTCGCTCGCCGGGGATGACACCGCGAGCTTAGTCAAAAACCCTAACGGGATCGAATAGAACCATGCAGGTTTCAGACCTCTTCATCCGTCGCCCCGTCTTCGCCGTCGTGGTCAGCCTGCTGCTGATCGTGGGTGGCCTTGCCGCGCTCATGAACCTGCCGGTTCGCGAATATCCGCAGACCGACCGCCCGGTCGTCTCGGTCTCCACCGTCTATCGCGGCGCCTCGAACGAGGTGATCGAGAGCCGGGTGACGGAGATCATCGAGGGCGCGGTCGCCGGCATCGAGGGCATTCGCCAGGTCACGTCCCAGAGCCAGAACGACCGCTCCTCGGTCTCCATCGAGTTCGAGGTCTCCCGCGATCCGGAAGCCGCGACCTCGGACGTACGCGACGCCGTGTCCCGCGTCTCCGGGCGCCTGCCGGACGGTGCCGATACGCCGGTGGTGCGCAAGGTCGATGCGAACGCCTCGGCCATCATGTGGGTCGGCGTCACCTCGACCACCCTCGACGCCCTCGAACTCAGCGACTACCTCAAGCGCGTCTATGTGGACCGCCTGTCCACCGTCCCCGGCGTCGCCAACGTCAACTTAAGCGGCGAACGGCGCTTCGCCATGCGCATCTGGGTCGACCGCCCGGCGCTCGCCGCCCGCGGCCTGACGGTGCAGGATCTCGAAACCGCCATCAAGCGCCAGAACGTCGAGTTGCCCGGCGGCCGGATCGAGTCCTCGCAGCGCGAATTCACCGTCAAGACCGATTCCCGTCTCGCCACGCCCGAGCAGTTCTCGCAGGTGATCGTCACCAACAAGAGCGGCTATCTCGTGCGCCTCGGCGAGGTCGCCCGAGTCGAGGTCGGGCCGGAGGATACGCGCTTCGAATTCTACCAGTCGGGCGAGACCGCCATCGGCATGGGCGTCGTGCGCCAGTCGACCGCCAACACGCTCGCCGTCGTCGATGGCGTGCGCCAGGAGCTGGAGGAGCTCAAGTCCTCGCTTCCGCCCGGCACCACGGCCGAGATCGCCTATGACGAGAGCCAGTTCATCCGCGCCTCCATCGACGGCGTGCTGCACACCCTCGTGGAAGGCGTGGCGCTGGTGATCCTCGTCATCCTGGTCTTCCTGCGCGACTGGCGCTCCACCATCGTGGCCATGGTGGCGATCCCCGTCTCCATCACGGCGGCCTTCATGGTGATGTCCTTCTTCGGCGCATCGATCAACGTGCTGACTCTGCTCGCCATCGTGCTCGCCATCGGCATCGTGGTGGACGACGCCATCGTGGAGATCGAGAACGTGCACCGGCGCATCGAGGAAGGGCAGCCGCCGCTGCTCGCCTCCTTCGACGGCGCGCGCGAGATCGGCTTCGCGGTGATCGCCACCACCGCCACCCTGATGGCGGTGTTCGTGCCGCTCGCCTTCATGACCGGCAATACCGGCAAGCTCTTCCGCGAATTCGGCATCACCCTCGCCGCCTCGATCTTCTTCTCGGGCGTCGTGGCGCGCACGCTCACCCCGATGCTGTGCTCGAAGCTGATGGTCCCGGCCCATGGCCGGATCCAGCGCATGACCGAGCCGGTCTTCGAGAAGATGAACGGCGGCTACCGCTGGCTGCTCTCGCGCGCCTTGCGGATTCCGGTCGTCCTCCTGTTCATCGGCTTCCTGGTGTCGCTCTCGGCCTACGGCCTGTTCCAGTCCCTGCCGAAGGAGTTCGCTCCGACGGAGGACCGCGGCGCCATCATCGTCCGCCTCCAGGCGCCGGAGGGCGCGAACCTCGACTACACCCGCGACCGGGTGAAGGAGGTCGAGCGCGCCCTCATGCCCCTGCAGGAGCAGGGCCTCGTCGCCTCCATGCTGAGCCAGGTGGCCCCCGGCTTCGCGCGCCCTTCCCCCGTCAACGAGGGCATCGTGATCGTGCGTCTCGTGCCGTGGGAGGACCGCACGGAGAGCCAGCAGGACATCGTGCGCCAGATGACGCCGAAGGTGTCGACCTTCCCCGGCGCGCGCGTGTCGCTGGTCAACCCGCCCGCCTTCGGCGGCGCCGGCGGTTTCGGCCAGCCGATCCAGTTCGTGCTCGGCGGTCCCGATTACGACACGATCCGCGGCTGGCGCGACCTCGTCATGCAGAAGGCCCAGGAGACGGGCAAGTTCGTCAACATGGACTCGAACTACCGCGAGTCGCAGCCGGACATCCGCGTCCAGATCGACCGGCAGCGCGCCGCCGATCTCAGCGTCTCGGTGGAGGATATCGGCCGCACGCTCGAACTGATGTTCGGCGAGACCGAGGTCTCGACCTTCGTCAGCCGCGGCGACGAGTATCCGGTGATCATGCGCGCACGGCCCGAGGACCGGGCATCGCCCAACGATCTCACCAATACCTTCATCCGCGCGGGCAACGGCGAGCTCGTCCCCCTCTCCTCCTTCGTGACCCTCACGGAATCGGCCGCGCCGCAGGCGCTCAACCGCTTCGACCGCCTGCGCTCGATCACGATCCAGTCGTCCCTGACGCCCGGCGTCTCGATCGGCGAGGGCCTCGAGATCCTGCAGCAGATCGTCCGCGACAACCTGCCGGCGGAAGTGCGCATCGGCTATACGGGCCAGTCCAAGGACTTCCTCGACTCGACCGGCGCGATCTACGTGACCTTCGCCATGGCGCTCCTGGTGGTGTTCCTGGTGCTGGCGGCGCAGTTCGAAAGCTGGATCAACCCGTTCATCATCATGCTCACCGTGCCGCTCGCGGTGACCGGCGGATTGCTAGCCTTGTTCATCACCGGACAGACGCTCAACATCTACAGCCAGATCGGCATGATCCTGCTCATCGGCCTGATGACCAAGAACGGCATCCTGATCGTCGAGTTCTCGAACCAGCTGCGTGAGCGCGGATATTCCGTGCACGACGCCGTGCTCGAGGCCTCGGTGCTGCGCCTGCGGCCGATCCTGATGACCTCGATCGCCATGATCGGCGGCGCCGTCCCGCTCGCCTGGTCGACCGGCGCTGGCGCCGAGGCGCGCAACGCCATCGGCTCGGTGATTGTGGGCGGCGTCACGGTCTCGACGATGCTCACCGTGCTCGTCGTGCCCTCGATCTACCTGCTCCTCGGCGGCTTCACCAAGCCCGCAACTTACGTGAGCGAGATGCTCGACAAGCTCCGCGCCCAGACGGGTCAAGTCCCGCACGGAGAGGATCTGCCGTCGCGGAGGAAAGAGGTTCCGCCGGCTCATCCGGCGGAGTAGTAGGAGACCTCAAACAAAAACCCCGGCAGTACTGCCGGGGTTTTTGTTTGAGGTCAGCCATTTTTTTACCCTCTCCCCTCTGCGGGAGAGGGTGGCGAACGGAGTGAGCCGGGAGAGGGGCAGTCAGGTTGAGCACGCCCCCTCTCCCACCCTGCTTTCGCAGGGCACCCTCTCCCGCAAAGGGGAGAGGGAAGAAGTCGCGCTCTTACGCGGCAGCCTTCGAGGCCGCCTGCGTCACCGCCTCGACCACGTCGTCGACCACGCGGTTGACGAGGTCCTCGTTGTCGCCCTCGCCCATGACGCGGATGACCGGCTCGGTGCCGGAGGGACGGATCACGAGGCGGCCCGCCTGGCCCAGGGTCTCGCGGCCGGCCTCGATGGCCTTGATGACCGAGGCTTCCTGAAGCGGCTTGCCCGACTTGTAGCGCACGTTCTTGAGCACCTGCGGCAGGGGCTCGAAGCAATGGCAGACTTCCGAGACCGGCTTGTCCAGGCTCTTGACCACGGCGAGGAGCTGGAGCGCGGCCACCAGGCCGTCGCCGGTGGTGGTGTAGTCGGACATGATGATGTGGCCGGACTGCTCGCCGCCGAGATTGTAGCCGTTGGCGCGCATGTGCTCGAGCACGTAGCGGTCGCCGACCGCCGTGCGCACGAGGCCGAGCCCCATGCCGGTCAGATAGCGCTCGAGGCCGAGATTGGACATGATCGTCGCGACGATGCCGGGCTGGGCCAGGCGGCCGTCTTCCTTCCAGGAGCGGGCCACCACGCCCATGAGCTGGTCGCCGTCGACCTTGTGGCCCTTCTCGTCGACGATCAGCACCCGGTCCGCATCGCCGTCGAGGGCGATGCCCACATCGGCGCGCAGCTCGCGCACCTTGTGGATCAGGGCGTCCGGCGCCGTGGAGCCGACATCGTGGTTGATGTTGAAGCCGTTCGGCTCGACGCCGATCGACACCACCTCGGCGCCGAGCTCCCACAGGGCCTCCGGGGCGACCTTGTAGCCGGCGCCGTTGGCGCAGTCGATCACCACGCGCATGCCCTCGAGGTCTATCTGGCGCGGCAGGGTCCGCTTGGCGAACTCGATGTAACGGGCCTGGACGCTCTCGATGCGCTTGGCGCGGCCGAGGGCGGCGGATTCGGACAGGCGCCGGGTCAGGTCGGAATCGATCAGGGCCTCGATCTGCAGCTCCATGTCGTCGCTGAGCTTGAACCCGTCGGGGCCGAACAGCTTGATGCCGTTGTCCTCGTAGGGGTTGTGAGAGGCGGAGATCATGGCGCCGAGGTCGCAGCGCATGGAGCGGGTCAGCATGGCGACGGCGGGCGTCGGGATCGGGCCGAGGAGCAGCACGTCCATGCCGACCGAGGTGAAGCCCGCCTGGAGGGCGGATTCGATCATGTAGCCGGAGAGCCGCGTATCCTTGCCGATCACGACCCGGTGGCGATAATCGCCCCGCTGCTGGAACATGAGGCCGGCGGCCTGCCCGACCTTGAGGGCGAGATCCGGTGTGATGATCCCGTTCGCGCGGCCGCGAATGCCGTCTGTTCCGAAGTATTTACGCACGTGCTTTGTCTCCGCATTCCGTCGCGCTGTGGCGCGTCTTGGCCTTTTCAAAGCAACCTCCCCGAATTCGGTCAAGGCTCAGAGCCAATTCGCGCCATCACAAGTGATAAGCGATTGTTACATGCCCGAAACCCGGCCCTTAAGAATATCAGTACTTCGAGGTAAACAAAAATAACGCCCGCTGAAGCAGCGGGCGTCATGGGTTTTCAGGGTTTGCCGGCCAATCAGGCCTGCGGCTGCGGCTCCATGCCACCGTCGCTCTCCCGCGGGCGGCCGGGGCGGGTGGTCGGAACAGCGGAGCCGCGGCTCGGAGTCACCGTGTCGCCGGTATCGCGCACGGGGGGCTGGCCGTCGAGGAGGTTGCGGATCTCCTCGCCCGACAGGGTCTCGTATTCCAGGAGGCCGCGGGCCAGGGCCTCGAGCTCGTGCTGCTTCTCGGTCAGAATGCGGCGGGCATCGTTGAGCCCGTCCTCGACCAGGCGGCGGACCTCCGAGTCGATCTTCTGGGCCGTCGCCTCGGACACATTCTGCTGGCGCCCCATGGACATGCCGAGGAAGACCTCTTCCTGGTTCTCGCCATAGGCCACCGTGCCGAGTTCGGGCGAGAAGCCCCAGCGGGTCACCATCATGCGGGCAAGACGCGTCGCCTGCTCGATGTCCGACTGGGCGCCGGAGGTCACCTTGTCGTGGCCGAAGATCATTTCCTCGGCGATGCGGCCGCCCATCATGATGGCAAGCCGCGAGGTCATCTGCTCGTAGGACATGGACAGCTTGTCGCGCTCAGGGAGCTGCATGACCATGCCGAGCGCGCGGCCGCGCGGAATGATCGTCGCCTTGTGGACCGGATCGGTCGCCGGGACGTTCAGGGCCACGACCGCATGGCCGGCCTCGTGATAGGCGGTCAGGCGCTTCTCGTCGTCGGTCATGACGAGAGTGCGGCGCTCGGCGCCCATCATCACCTTGTCCTTGGCGTCCTCGAACTCCTTCATCGTGACGATGCGCTTGCCGCGCCGGGCGGCGAGCAAAGCCGCCTCGTTGACGAGGTTCATCAGGTCCGCGCCCGAGAAGCCGGGAGTGCCGCGAGCGATGATCTTCAGGTCCACGTCGGGAGCCAAGGGCACCTTGCGCACATGGACGCGCAGGATCTTCTCGCGGCCGACCACGTCCGGGTTGGGAACGACGATCTGGCGGTCGAAGCGGCCCGGGCGCAGCAGCGCCGGATCGAGCACGTCGGGACGGTTGGTGGCGGCGATGATGATCACGCCCTCGTTGGCCTCGAAGCCGTCCATCTCGACCAGCAGCTGGTTGAGGGTCTGCTCGCGCTCGTCGTTGCCGCCGCCGAGGCCGGCGCCGCGATGGCGGCCGACCGCATCGATCTCGTCGATGAAGATGATGCAGGGGGCGTTCTTCTTCGCCTGCTCGAACATGTCGCGCACGCGGGAGGCGCCGACGCCGACGAACATCTCGACGAAGTCCGAGCCGGAGATGGTGAAGAAGGGCACATTGGCCTCGCCCGCGACCGCACGCGCCGTCAGGGTCTTGCCGGTGCCGGGAGGGCCGACGAGCAGCACGCCGCGCGGAATGCGGCCGCCGAGGCGCTGGAATTTCTGCGGATCGCGCAGGAACTCCACGACCTCCTGCAGGTCCTCCTTGGCCTCGTCGATGCCGGCGACGTCGTCGAAGGTGACGCGGCCATGCGCCTCCGTCAGAAGCTTCGCCTTGGACTTGCCGAAGCCCATGGCCCGGCCGGCGCCGCTCTGCATCTGGCGCGACAGGAAGACCCAGGCGCCGATGAAGAGCGCGATGGGCAGGATGTTCATGAGGACCGCGATGAACCAGGGAGTCGAATCCGATTGCGGACGGGCGGTGATCTGCACGCCCTTTTGCTGCAGCTTCGTCACCAGCATCGGATCGCTCGGCGCGTAGGTCGTGAAGGTGCGACCGTCGGTATAGGTGCCGCTGATCTCGGGGCCGGAGATCACCACGCTGGTGATGCGCCCGGAATCGGCATCGCTCAGAAGCTGGCTATAGGCGATGTCGCTGCCGCCGCCGCGCTGGCCCGGGCTCTGGAAAAGGGTCACGAGCGCCAGCACCAGGAGAAAGATGACGACCCACAAGGCGAAGTTGCGGAAATTTGAATTCATCGGATCAGGTTCTGCCCCAGAGGGAGATGAAGCGTGAGGAGATCTCCCCGCGCGGTTGAACTCAATGTAGGCATACCGTCCCGCCTTGCCAAGGGAATGCGGCACCCATGCGGCACGATCCCACCTCAGTTGGCTAAGAGATTTGGCTAACGGCCACGCCGGCGCGGTGGTTCCTGCGCCATGGACACCTGCCCCGAATGATCCAGCCGCACGAGCGCACCGGCGACGGTGAGGCGTAACGCCTCCCCGGCCCGGACGGCCTCACGCAGCCGCAGGGTGCAGGATTCGAGTCGGTTCAGGCGACTGTTTTCCAGATCGAGACCGGCCTGGGCGAGGGCCTGTTCCAGTACCCGCAGGGCGATCTCGAAGGGCTCCTCGGCAAAGACGACGCCCCGGAAGGACAGGCCTCGCTCGGAGAGAACCGGTTCGGTGCGCGTCAGCGCCTCTTGCGCCTTGAGATCGAGGGCCTCGTCGGCCAGGGCGGCCCGCTCCGCGAGCCGTGCGAGGCGCTCGGCCGTCAGCCCCTCCTCGGCCAAGAACGGCATGAGCTTGCGCCAGCGGACCCTGGCATAGTCTTCGTTCGCGTTCGAGGGGTCGACGACGAAAGGCCAGCCCTGCCCGTGGCAGAGGTCGAGAAGGCGGGCCTTCGGCCAGTCGAGCAGCGGCCTCGCATGGCGGATGCCCTGCCTGTCCGTTTCCGGACGCATGCCGGCGAGACCGGAGAGGCCGGAGCCGCGGGAGAGGCGCATCATCACCGTCTCGGCCTGGTCGTCGAGGGTATGGGCGGTGACGAGGTGGGAGGCGCCCTCCTCCCGGGCATGGCCGACGAGAAGGCGGTAGCGCGCCTCGCGCGCGGCCTCCTGGATGCCCGCCGACGGCTTGTCGCCGGACCAGGCCAGGATGCGATGGGGCAGCCCGAGGGCGGCGGCCTCGCGCACCACGAAGGCAGCCTCGTCGGCCGCTTCCGGCCGCAGGCCGTGATCGATCGTGGCGACGAGAACGGACGGACGCTCGGCGGTCGCGCGCCAGCGGGCCAGGAGATGCATGAGGGCCATCGAATCCGGCCCGCCGGAGACGGCGGCGACGATGCCCGAGGCGTGGTTGAGGGAAGCGAAAAGTCCCTCCAGTCCATCATCCGGGAGCGTATCGTCGGGCGGCGGAGGGGCGGACATCGCTTAAGGTCCTATAAATTCTTCAGCGGCTCAGCTGCACTTGATGCGCTTCTGCTCGCGGTCGGAGGCCTGACGGACGGGCGCGGAGGCCTGCGGATACTTGCGGTCGAGCTCGGCGAAGACGGCGCAGGCGCGATCCTTGGCGCCGATCCCGTTCAGCGAGATGCCGAGCCGCAACAGGGCGTCGGGGGCCTTGGGCGTATCGGGATGCTCGGCCGAGACGTTCAGGAACTGCTCCGCGGCCTCGCGGTAGCGGCTGCGCTGGAGATAGGTCTCGCCGAGCCAGAAGGTCGCCTCGGGCACCAGCTTGTCGCGCGGATTGGACTGGAGGAAACGGCGGAAGCCCATCTCGGCCTGGTCGTACTGCTTCTGCGAGAACGAGGCATAGGCCGCATCGAAATCCGCACGCGGGTTGCCGACGCTGGTCGCCGCGACGCTCGGGCCGGGGCGCTCGACGATGGCGCCCTGCGGAAGGGCGGCCATACGGTCATGGGGGGTGCCATCCATCGGCGCGCCCTCGACGCCGTCCTGCTCGATCAGGTCGCCGATCCCGGCGAGCTGCCCGCCGGGCAGAGCCATGGGACGGCCCGCATCCGCCGACAGGGGCGCGGATGGCGGCGTAGAGCCGAGCGGCCGGGGCGCGCCGGGCGCATCCGGCGTTTCGGAGGGATCGAAGACGTCGCTGCGGCGCTGGGGCTGGGCGGGCGCCGGCTGCGGCTGAGCGGGGGCCGGACGTGAGGGGGTCGCGGAAGGGGACGAGGAGGACGGCCGCGAGCCGCCACGGCTGTCCTGGAAGCGGAACTCCACATCCTCCTGGAACTTGCGCAGCTGGTCCTTCAGCTGCCGGTTCTCGTACTGGAGCTGCTCCATCTGGCCGGAGAGCTGGCGGAACTGGCTCTCGAGCCGGTTCAGGCGCACGATCGCGTCGGCAGCGTCCTGCGCCGCGGCGGGGCCGGCGAAAGCCAGGGCGAAGGCGAAAAAGACAAACAGGCGTCGAAACATGTTGGGATTACCGTGAGGTCCTCAATCGAAGAGGGCCGATAACACAAAAGCGCTGCCACGGCGAGATCGTGGCGGCGCTCTTCGTCTTCACGAGGGCTTGATCCCGATGAGGCTTTATGCCCCGGCGCCGCCGCCGAGCACTGTCACCGCGCGCCGGTTCTGCGACCAGCAGGAGATGTCGTTGCAGACAGCGACCGGACGCTCCTTGCCGTAGGACACGGTGCGGAAGCGGTTGCCCTGGATGCCGCGGGAGATCAGGTAGTCGCGCACGATCTGCGCGCGGCGGGCCGAGAGGGAGAAGTTGTACTCGCGGGTGCCGCGTTCGTCCGCATGGCCTTCGAGGATGAAGGTGTATTGCGGATAGCGCAGCAGCCACTGCGCCTGCTTGTCGAGGGTCGCGGCGGCGGTGGGGGTCAGGTCGGTCGAATCGGTCTCGAAGAACACGCGGTCGCCCACGTTGACGACGAAGTCCTGGGCACTTCCGGGGGTCGCGGCGCCGCCGGCGCCGAAGCCGCCTGCTCCATCGGCCCCATCTTTGTTGGACGAACAGGCCGCCGCCCCGAGGGCGAGGACCAAGGCAGCGGCGAACTTGACGGCGCGCAGCGTCATCATTGGCAATACTCCTTACACATACGTTTGCCGAACGTTGTGTCTTTCATATCGGGAGGATGGTTAAAGGAGGGTTCCGTCAACCATGAGGAGACCACGCGGGATTAAGGTGAATTATGGCCAAGTTGTGGAAGTTGGGGTTAGGGTTAATCGACCGTAAATGAACTTCATGTGAGGCTGCGTTTGATGCCGTTGGGTAAGCATGAAGCTGCGCTGCTGCGAATTGGCGGTCTGGTGCGTTGAGAGGTCATGAATATCGTGACGACCCAACCTGTGAGCTTCGGACCACCCTATCGCCAAGCGCTGGACGACCTGCGTCTCGAGCGGGCCTTCGCACGCATCGCCGACAGCGACCTGCGCGAGGGCAACGCGATCGCGCTTTTGCGGGATTCGCGGGAAAACTATCCCGCCTGGCTCGAGGCGATCCGCCAGGCGCAGACAATCATCCATTTCGAGAACTTCATCATCGCCGACGACGTGACCGGCCGGGCCTTCGCGGATGCCCTGATCGAGCGCGCCCGCGCCGGCGTTCGCGTGCGCGTGCTCTACGACTGGCTCGGCTCGTCCTTCCGCGCCCTGCCCGGTTTCTGGCGGCGCCTGCGCGAGGCCGGAATCGAGGCCAAGGTCTTCAATCCGCCCCGGCTGACGGACCCGTTCTGGATCCGCCGCAACCACCGCAAGCTGATCACCGTCGACGGCCGCATCGGCTTCGTCTCCGGCCTGTGCGTCTCCGACAGCTGGATCGGCAAGAAGGGCACCGAGCCCTGGCGCGACACGGGCCTGTCCGTGGAAGGCCCGCTGGTGGCGGACCTCGATGCCAGCTTCGCGGAGAGCTGGGCTCTCGCCGGCATGAAGCCGATCCCGAAATCGGAGCTGCCCGATGCCGGCACGATTGCGCAGGTGGGACCCGTGGCGGCGCGGGTCATCAGCGGCGAGCCCGGCATGCTCCGCACCTACCGGGTCGACCAGTTCATTGCAGCTACCGCGCAGCGCAATCTCTGGCTCACCGACGCTTATTTCGTCGCCACCACCTCCTATGTGCAGGCGCTCGGCGAGGCGGCGCGGGACGGGGTGGACGTGCGCATCCTCGTGCCGGGCTCGAGCGACGTGCCCGCCCTGCAGCCGGTGGTGCGGGCGGGCTACCGCTCGCTGGTCGAGGCCGGCATCCGCGTCTACGAGTGGAACGGCTCGATGCTCCACGCCAAGACCGCCGTGGCGGATGGGCGCTGGTCCCGCGTCGGCTCCACCAATCTCAACATCGCGAGCTGGGCGACCAATTGGGAGCTCGACGTGGTGATCGAGGACGCGGCCTTCGCCGAAGCCATGGAAGCGATGTACCTGGAGGATCTCGCCAACGCGACCGAGATCGTTCCCGGCTGGCAATCCCGCCGCCGGCAGGCCAGGAACATGCGCTCGCGACGGGGCCAGCGCTACAAGAAGGGCGGCGTGCGCCGGCTGGCGGCCGGCGCTCTGGCGCTCTCGAGCACGGTGGGCAAGGCGGTCGGCTCGCGGTCGCTGACGGCGACGGAGGCGAGCAGTGTCGCACTCATCGCTTTCGCGCTCCTGGCGCTTGCCGCCCTGATCGCCGCCTTTCCACTGGTGGTTGTGTCCCCGATCGTGATCGGACTCGTCTGGCTCGCCCTGGCGCTTCTCATCCGCGCCTTCCGGCTGAAGCGGCGGGTCCGCCTGAGACGCCGGAAGCTCGCGCTGCGGCGCAGGCTTGCCCAGAACAAGGAGCATGAATCCTCCCTAGAATGAGGGAAGAAACCAAGCCACGGACGATTTGGAGCCCCGGCCGAATGCATCGACATGGGATCGACATGGGGAAGACAAAATGCGGGAGCACAATGGTGGAAACAAACGGTCAAGCTTGGCGTTGACCTCAGTCAAGGTCGCTGCGTCCCTTTTCGAGGAGGACATCCATGGCTACAGGCACCACCGGCTCTTCCGACTCCTTTGATCGCACCCACGCCATGAGCCAGCTTCTGGCGCAGAACTGGTGGGCACTGGCGCTTCGCGGCGTTTTCGCCATCGTCTTCGCGCTCATCGCCTTCTTCTCCCCCGGAGCGACGCTCCTGTCCCTGGTCTGGGTGTTCGCGGCCTATATGCTGGTCGACGGGGTCTTCGGCATCGTCGGGGCGGTCCGGGCCGCCTCCAACAACCAGCGCTGGGGCCTGCTGATCCTCGGCGGCATCCTGAACATCCTGGTCGGCATCATCGCCTTCCTGATGCCGGGGCTGACGTTGCTGTTCTTCGTGACCCTGATGGCGGTGTGGTCGCTGATCAGCGGCGTCCTGATGATCGTCGCCGCCTTCAAGCTCAACCCGACCTACGGCCGCGGCTGGCTGATCTTCAGCGGCGTCATCTCGGTGCTGTTCGGCATCGCGCTCCTGGGCGCCCCGCTCATCGGCGCCGTGGTGCTGACCTGGTGGCTGGGCGCCTATGCCCTCGTCTTCGGCATCTCCCTCCTCGTCCTCGCCTTCAAGCTCAAGGGCCGCAAGGACGAGATGGGCGGCGCGGCTCCGCTGAGGGCTTGAACGAAGAAAAGGGCGCTGCCGGCGCCCTTTGTCACTCCACTGCTCCTGCCATGCCATCACCGGCCTCGTGCCGGTGATCCCGGTTTGTTCTGCCCTGAGGGGCAGACGCAGTCTGCGTCTCGAAGGAGGTTCCAGAGAACGCCGGATCCTCCTTCGAGACGGTCGCTCCGCGACCTCCTCGGGATGAGGTGAGAGATAAATCAAAATGCAAATGGCCGGGACGAGCCCGGCCATGGCAGGCGGATACGCTGCTTGTCACCGCGCCTCGGTCAGAAGCGGCGACCAGGTCGGGTCGGAGGCGAAGGACGGGGTCGGGACCGGCTGCTCGACGCGGCCGGTGATGTCGACCATGTAGAGCTTGCCGCCGGCCTGTCCGCCAGGATCGCGGAAGAACAGGATGTACTGGCCGTTGGGCGCCCAGGTCGGGCTCTCGTTGTGGAAGCCCTCCGTGAGAATGCGCTCGCCCGAGCCGTCCGGCTTCATGATGCCGATGGCGAAGCCGCCCGCGCGCTGCTTGGTGAAGGCGATGTAGTCGCCGCGCGGCGACCAGGCCGGCTGCGAATAGGAGCCGTCGCCGAACGAGATGCGGCGCTGGTCGGAACCGTCCACGTTCATCACGTAGATCTGCTGCTTGCCGCCGCGGTCGCTCTCGAACACGATCTGCTTTCCGTCCGGAGAGAAGGACGGCGAGGTGTCGATGGCACCCGTCGAGGTCAGGCGCGTGGTCGCCTGCGAGCCGAGATTCATCATGAAGATGTTGGCGTTGCCGCCCTGCTGCAGGCTCATGACGATGCGCTGGCCCTCGGGTCCGAAGCGCGGCGAGGACGCCATGTCGGGGAAGTTGCCCAGCACCTGGCGCGAACCGGTCTCCAGGTTGATCACCTGAACGCGCGGCTGCTGCCCCTCAGTCTGCGACATGTAGGTGATGTCCTGCGTCGCCGGGGAATAGCGCGGCGCCACGACGGAGGTATCGCCTTGAGTCAGGTAGCGCACATTGGCGCCGTCCTGATCCATGATCGCGAGCCGCTTGCGGCGGTTCTCCTTCGGTCCCGATTCATCGACGAACACCATGCGCGTGTCGAAGAAGCCGCCGAAGCCCGTCACCTTGGTATAGACCGCATCGGAAATGATGTGGCCGACGCGGCGCCAGAAATTGGCATCCGTCACGTATTGCTGACCGGCGAGTTGCTGGCCCGACTCGATGTCCCACAGGCGGAACTCGGCGCGAAGCCGGCCCGACGGATCGCGCGAGACGCGGCCCGTCACGAGCGCCTGTGCGCCGGCCATCTTCCAGGCATCGAAGCGCGGCGCCGCGTCGAAGGACGGACGCTCGGGAAAGCGCGACTTGTCGAGCGGCGCGAAATAGCCCGAGCGCTGCAGATTGCTGGTGATGATGCCGGACACACGCTGCCCGAGATCGCCCTCGCCGGAGAAGTCGGCAACGGCGATGGGCATCGGCTGGAACTGTCCGCCCGGCCCGACGCGGAACGAGAGCTGCGCCTGCGCTGCGGGCATGAGCGCCATTATCGGCACGACAACAGCCAATGCGACGAGAAGACCGGAAACGAAGCGGGTAATCATGGGATGATGTCTCAAGCTTGATGGCTTTAAGAGAGAGGAGGATCGAACTGGACGTTCAGAACCTTCCAATCCGAGTAATAGGGCGCGAACCGCGCCGGGATCTCGAACTGGCGGCATTTGCGGATGGCCCTGACGGCGGCATCCGCGACCGCACGGTCGGTCGAAGAGCTTCCCGCTTGAAGAACCCGCGGCTCGGTGCTGAGAGAGCCATCCTGGTTCAGGCGGATATCGAGGATCGGCGCAGTGACCTGTCCTCCTGAAGCCGCGATAGGCGCGCTGTAGCAGCGCTCGATCTGCGAGACCAGCAGGCCGATGAGCGCATCGCGCAGGCTCGGCGAGAGCTTCGCCGCCGATCCCGTCGCAGTGCCGAGGGACGCGGTCTTCTGGACCTCCGCTCCGGTCGCGCCGGTGGATTGGTGCTTTTCCTTGCTGTCGAGGAACTGCTTCAGGTCGCCCATGTCGAGCTTCTTGGCGAGCTGGGCTTCCTTGCGCGCCTTGGCCTCGGCCTCTTCCTTGGCCTTGGCTTCCGCAAGCTTCTTCGCTTCCGCCTCGGCTTTCGCCTTGGCTTCCGCTTCCGCCTTCGCCTTGGCCTCCGCGACCTTTTTGGCTTCCGCTCCGGCCTTGGCTTTCGCCTCCGCCTCGACCTTCGCCTTCGCTTCGGCCTCGATCTTGGCCTGCTCGGCGGCCTTCGCCTTCTCGATGGCCTCGGCCTCAGCCTTTTCCTGCAGCTTCTTCTCTTCCGCGGCCTTGGCCTCGGCGGCCTTTTCTTCCTGCGAGCGGGTCGGCGGCGCGGGCGGCGGAGGCTGGGCGGCGACCGGCTCTTCCTTGTCGGCGACCTTCATCTCGGCCGGGCGCTTGGGCGGTGCCGGCGCATCGCGCTTGTCCTCGCCGGGATCCTTCAGCTCGGTCTTGTCGGCGACGCGCTCGGCGCGCGGCTTTGGCTGCGGGGCCTTGGCGTTCGTCTCGCCCCTGGTGATCTGCGAAAGCTGGTTGTCGGTGATGATCTCGACCGGGATGCCTTCCTGCGCCTCGGGAAACTCGGAGCCGACCGACAGGCCGATCAGGGCTGCGGCCAGCAGCGACACATGCGCGACGCCCGAGACCCAAAGGCCCGGCTCGGAGGTGCTGAATTTCAGCTTCAACGCCACGTGTGTTTGCCCCTTGTCCTCATCCCGCTCAGCGCTGGTCGACCTCGGTCACGAGGGCAACGCGCTTGTAGCCGGCCGTGGTCACGATCGACATCACCTGCGCGACGCGCCCGTAATCGACCTTCTTGTCCCCGCGCACGAAGATACGCTCGTCGAAGCCGGATTTCGACGCGTCCGCGAGCTTGCCGACGATGGCCTCGTCCACAAGCTCGGTCTCGCCCAGGAACACCTGGCCGTTCGCCTTGATGGAGAGCGTCACCGGCGTCGCGTCGGAATTCAGCGGCGCGGCCTTGGTCTGCGGCAGATCGAGCGGCACGCCGGCCGTCATCATGGGTGCGGCCACCATGAAGATGATGAGCAGCACCAGCATGACGTCGATGAACGGCGTCATGTTGATCTCGTTGATCGCGCCCGGAGTCCGGGAGCGCCTGCGGCGGCGTCCGCCTCCTGCCGCTCCTGTCATCATGGCCATGCCGGTTCCCCCTTAAGCCGCGTTGGCCGGAGGACGGCCCGCATGGCCGATGCGCTCGTCGATCTGGCGCGACAGGATGGCCGAGAACTCGTCGGCGAAGCCCTCGAGGCGCGTCTGCAGCTTGCCGACCTCCGATTGCAGCTTGTTGTAGGCGAGCACCGCGGGAATGGCCGCAAAGAGGCCGATCGCCGTGGCGAAGAGCGCTTCCGCGATGCCGGGAGCGACGACCGCAAGGCTGGTGTTCTTGGAGGCGGCGATGGAGGTGAAGGAATTCATGATGCCCACCACCGTGCCGAAGAGGCCGATATAGGGGCCGGCCGAACCGATGGAGGCCAGCACCGTCAGGCGGCCGTTGAGGCGCTCCACCTCGCGCTGGATGGTGACGTCGAGCACCTTGTCGATGCGCTGCGGCAGGCTCTGGAACGAGCGGCCGGAGCCCTCGAAGGAGCGCTTCCACTCGCGCATGGCGGCGACGAACACGGCGGCGAGGCCCGTGGCCGGGCGGCTCTGCAGGGAGCGGAACAGCTCCTCGAGCGACTGGCCGGACCAGAACACGTCCTCGAAGCGGTCCATGGCGCGCTTGGTGCGGGCGTAGAGCAGGGTCTTGTCGATGATGATGGCCCAGCACCAGACCGAGGCCGCCAGCAGGCCGATCATCACGAGCTTGACGATGAAATGCGCCTGCCAGAACAGGGCAAAGAAGGACAGGTCGTGAGCCACAGGGGCAGCCTGGGCCACATCAGCCGGATTCATGAAACTCGCCCTCGCTCTTCGAGCAGCCCTGGAACGGTCCAGGGCCCACCGCAGAATGGTCTTAGGAAAATCTGTTCTTGTATTACTGCTCGTTCGCCCCGGAATCTGTCGAAAATAAGGGCGGCGGGCAACAAGACGCGCAATCGTCCCGGACCGTTACCTGTTAAGCACAGAGTAAGGTTAAGGTCTGGTTTAACTTGAGCTTAATCGAGGCGAATTCCCTGAAATGAATATGGAAATTATGGGTGGCATGCAGTGAGGGAGGCCTTGCCTGCGCCTGCCGATACGGCATCTGCTTCAACACCTCGGCTTGCCCAAGCCTCAGATCAACCGTAACAATATCTCCAGCAGTAATTAAAGAGCGAGAGAACGTGATGGCCGAGGCGCAGACCGACCCGACCGAGGTGGTGAGGAGACAGCTCGATGCCTACAACGCCAAGGATATCGAGGCCTTCATGAGCTGCTGGGCCGAGGATGCGCAAGTCTTCGCCTTCCCATCGGATCTTCTGGCCGAGGGCACGCAGCAGATCCGGGACCGCCATGTCGTGCGGTTCAGGGAACCCGATCTCTTCGGCAAGCTCATCCACCGCATGAACGTCGACAATCTTGTGATCGACAGGGAGGTCGTCACCCGCAACTTTCCGGAAGGCTTGGGCCGGTTGGACGTGATGGCGATCTACGAGGTCGCAGACGGCAAGATCGCGAAAGCCTGGTTCAAGACGGGCACGCCGGTGCTCGACAAGGCGTCGTAGGTCCTAAGGTGCAGCCACCGTCAGCGCCGCGCGCAGCTCGCCCGGAATCCGCACGGCCCGCCTGCCCCTGAGGGCGGCGACCAGCACTTCGGCGCCGCGCCGGACCTCCTGGGCGAGCGTCATCGATGCGCCGCGCATCTCCTTCGGGCGGGTGACGATGGCGAGCACATCGTCCATGACGGCCCCGCCGCGGAAGTCGATGTTCATCTTGCGGACGACAAAGGCGAGTCCGTTCATGTCGGCGTGAAGGTCCGACTGCGCCACCTCGACCGCCCGCAACAGCTCGGTGCGGCCGCGCTCCATGAAGCAGAGATAGCTGGCGTGATAGACGCGGGCGCTAAAATCCGTGTCCTCGTAATAGACGCGGATGGGCAGGACATGGGCGCCGTCCCGCATGAAGCCGGAGAGATGGGGCCAAGGGCCGCCCTGCCCTTCTCCCGCAAAGAGAGGCGGATCGCGTCGTTCAACCATCTTCGCCTCAGCTTACGTCCCAGCGGCGCATCGGAGATGCGGACAGCCATTGATCAAGGGCGTCGAGGTTATGCGCATGATCCGCCGTGGCCATTGCATCCTGCGAACGCCGGGAGCGACAGGCGAAACCCGCTTCGTCAATCAGCTGTTTGGCCTGGCCGCCTGATAAGGCCCTTCCAATGGGTTCGTTATGTTCTTTGAGCGGCTCGCCAGCCATCTTGATCGCGTAAACATTGATGAGGTTGTACGCGAGGTCATCCTGCTGCGTCGCCTCACCCGCACGGAAAGATAATTGCTCACCAGCCTATAAGTCACTGAAATGACCAGATCGCCTTTCTCACACACCGAATTTCTCAGGGACAATTGAGCATCGGATTGCTCCCAAAAGCAGGAACACTTTTCACGTCAGATGCTCTAACGGGGAGCGCCTATCCAAAGAAAGATGCCATCGATATGGAGGAGAACAGCGGCTTTGACTAGCGCAAACCGGCTCTCTGCTCACTCGCGAAAAAGCGCTCGAACAACGGTGCTATGTGCTGAGCACCCGACAGACTGAGATGGTGGTTATCGAAGTACAACGGCTTCCCCTCAAGAAGCACGGAGCACGTCTCTTCCTGACAGAGATCATCGTGCGGGATCACGCGAGCCACGTTGCGCAGGTGCGCCAACGTGTCGAGGAGATGGAGGATCTCCGCATTCCGCTGGAGGAATGCACCCTTCCTCGAACCCACCGCATCGGTTCTCATTCCATTCCAGACATAGCGTGCGAGCGCGCTCGGCACGTCGATCGTTGCTCTTGGAACCGGATAAATGAGAACAACGTGCTTTCCGGCATCGGCCAGCTTACTCACGGACTCGCGAAGCCCTTCGGCATAAGTCGAAGCCCGATTGTCTTTTCCATTGTCGTAGAAGGCTATGAGAAAGACGGTTCTGATGGTGGAATGGTCGATAAGATACCGAAGTGCCGCATCGTTGTGCTTCCGGCAACCGGGACTCCCATTTCCCATCACTGGGGGACAGGACGAATAACTGACCTGCATCACTGACCGTTGATGCTGTTCGGCAAGCTTGCCGAACACGAAGGCAAGCTCCACGGCATGGCTGTCGCCCCAGATTGCAAATTCCGGCGGCACGGGTGCGCCAAGCACGCAGGATTGCGACAATGCAACCGTGCTGTTCTCGAAGCGGTGACAGTCCATACGCCGTAGACTCGAGTCGTTTTTGAAGCTTTCAAGATAGGCCACATCGGCTGGAACACGAGACGCCCAACCCTTGGAAACCAGACCCGCCAACCCGGCCGCTGTGAGGACGAGCATTGCAGTCGGGGCTGCTGCAAAGAGAAAGCGGCGCTTGACGATGCCCTTTCGACGAAACGGCATTTCGATGTAACGCCAGGAAAGAATGGCGGCGCAAAGCGAGAGAAGAAGTACCGCTATGACATTCCACCCCGAGAGATCATCGATCAGATAGTACCTGGCAAAAACCATGATGGGCCAGTGCCAGAGATAAAGCGAGTACGAGATGAGCCCGATGAACACGACGGGCCCGAGACTGAGGATCCGGCCGCATGTCGTATCGCGGGACGCGTATATGACGAACGCCGTCCCCAGCACCGGCACGAGCGCATAATAGCTCGGAAACGGCGTACGCGCGGAAAAGAGGCAGACGGCGGATACGATGAGCGCGATCCCAATGAAGGCCAACCCTTCACGCCAGGCCTTGCTCCTGAGCGGAGGGAAGAATCCGAGTGCAAGCAGCGAGCCGGTCAATAGCTCCCAAGCGCGGGTCGGAGCCATGTAGAACGCGAATGACGGTGCCTTCTCCACGCTCCACACGTTGAGCAGGAACGACGCAATGGCCAGCGCGGCAATGATCGGGACAAGCTTTGAACGACCAAGGCGATAGAGCACAGCGAGCGCCGGAGGAAACAGAATGTAGAACTGTTCCTCGACGGCCAATGACCATGTATGCAGCAGCGGAATCAAGTCCATCTGAGCATTGAAATACCAGGACTGTCGCCAAAAGAGGATATTTGAAGAGAACAGGATGGTGGCGATTACGCTTTTCGAGAGACTCATAAAGTCTCCCGGCAGAAACAGGATCGCTGCGGCCACCAAGCTGAAGCCGATGACCGCTATGAGACAAGGGATGATGCGCCGAATGCGACGCTCGTAGAACGCGATGAGCGAGAAGCGGCCCTCCGCCATCTCCGGCGCGATAATTCCGGTGATCAGATATCCTGAGATGACGAAGAACACGTCGACGCCGACATATCCACCGGCAAAGAACGGAACCCCGGCGTGAAACATCAGCACCGGGAGCACTGCCACAGCCCGCAGCCCATCTATTTCAGAGCGATAGTTCATGGAGTGGCGCTGCCTATCCTTCAAAAAGAGATGTATGCAGACTTGAACTATCGATAAGCACTCTGCCCGCGTTCAGACGGGCGGCAAAACGGCATCGTTGTGCGTCTTAAGTATCGGCACGCACCGCGCACGAGCGATTATGGCCCGCTTCCGATCAAGAGCTAGAGCATCCGGCTCAAAAGTGGACCCACTTGCGCGTCCGATGCGCTAGAGCATCGGACGGTTAAACGGACGCATATCCGGCAGCCTTAAGGTAGTTCCAGCACTCTTGTGGTTCGAACAGGTTGCAGATCTCACCGAGCGCTCGCCAGAGCGCGTCGAACGTTCGGGCCTCGGCCTTGCGCAAGTGCGCTTTGATCTTGGCAAAGGCCTGTTCAATTGGATTAAGATCAGGCGAATAAGCAGGTAAAAACAGGAACCAGGCTCCGCGTTGCTTCAGACACTGAGCGGCCTTCTCGCTCTTGTGGACAGCCAGGTTGTCGAGAATCACCACATCGCCTTTGCGCAGCGTCGGCGCGAGCTGCGTCTCAATGTAAGCCTCGAACGCCAACCGGGTGATCGGGCCATCGATGATCCACGGCGCGCACAACTCGTTGCACCGTAGCCCAGCCAGAAAGGTATGGGTTTTCCAGTGTCCAAAGGGAGCTTTCATGCGTAGGCGCTGGCCCCTGCGGCTCCGCCCGCGCAGGCGCGTCATCTTGGTGTTGACATACGTCTCGTCCAGGAACACCAGCCGGTGCGTCTCCTGGCGCATGCGCGGCTGGCGCTGGGCATGCCAGACCCGGCGCTCATCCCGCACATCGGCGCGTGCGCACTCCGCCGCCATCAGGCATTTTTTTATATGAGAAGCCGTGCCGGCACAGGAAGCGCGAGAGCATCGCGGGAGCCGCAACGATCCCATGCTCAGTCAGCAGCCTTGCGGCCAGCTCGGGCATGGTGATGGCCGGCTCGGCCTCGACCGTCTGGATCAAGAAGCTCTCATAGGGCACCAGCTTGCCGCGTCCGGGCGGACGGCCTTGCCGGGCCGGTGCCGGCGAGCCGAACCGCCGCTTCCGCTGCACCAGCTTGATGGCGAAACTCTCGCTGACGTCAAAGTGCTGGGCTGCCGCCCGGCAGGAATGACCTGCATCGACAAAGTCGGCGACGCGCACCCGCAGATCCAGGGAATAGCAATGACCCATAATCCACCTCCCAGTCCAGGCAGTGAATCACAGCTCGGCCTCGCACAGAAGCCAGGAGTCTCATTTCCGGTCCGAGGCTCTAGGGGCCGTGCTCGATGGAGCAGCGGCCGAACGATGCCCCACACCGGTACGCCGACAATCCCGCCTGAAAGGCCGCTGCGAAGGCGTTTTCTGGAGGCGAACCGACCGGCAAGAAGTACGCCGGATCACGCTTGCCGCCCGTCGCTACGAGCTGGTGACGCGACAACCAGGCGCACGAAGCGGAGCGCTTGGTTTTGTCGCTTTAGAGGTGCTGGAATATCTGGCGAACCTCGTTGACTACAAAACCGGCCGTCTCGATCCCGCGATTGAAACGCTGATGAGCCGTCTTAGACGCTCGAGGGACGCCATCGTCAGGGCCCTAAAAGCTTTACGCACCCATGGCTTTCTGGATTGGCTACGCCGGTACGTGCCGACCGGCAACGAGGGCAGGGGGCCGCAGGTTCAGCAGACCAGCAACGCTTATCGGCTTTCCCTGCCTGCAAGAGCGCTAAGGCTTCTTGGACGGTTTGGCCAGCCTTCACCCTTGCCGGATGATTTCGACGCTACCCAGCAGCGACGGACGGCCGGATATGACGCCTACCGCGCCAGCCTTTCCCCTGTTGAGCTTGTTGCTGAGACAATCGAAGACCCCGCCTTGCGGGCCGTTCTGACTCGTCTTGGTCAAGGTGTTGAACGTGAGTCCGGCAGGCGGACTGAATCCCAATCTAAGTTTCTATTCTATAGGGATTAAGGCGGAATCGGCCTTCGGCCGATGAGTTTTGTTTCATTCCCGAAGCCGCCAGCATACCGCCGTGCTCGCTCTGTCAACGGCTTCGCCGTCCTTCGCTTCGCTACGGCCCTGCGGGTGACTGTCGCTGCGTCAGGCGGTGCATGGATTGCATCGGGACGGAGAACATCGTTCCGCGCTTCGCGCGGGTTCGATGCTCGCCGCAGGCGAGCATCGAACAGAGAACACGCTTAGAAAGGAAAATAGCTATAGCCCTACAGTTCTACAATTCTATACGGCTACCGATTCACACGCAGAGATTATTGGAACGAGCGGGCGAAGGCCCGCGCCGCCGATCAGGAGAAAACGCCCGCGATCGCGCGGACCAAGGACAGAGATTTTGACAGAGACAGATAACTAGCCTTCAACTCATATCGAGTTCGAAAGGTTCACCTGCCTACACTTTTTTAAGCAAGTAAACAGCATCATTTGAGTATTTATGGTAGGGAGTGTCATTTATTTTCTCCCCCTATGATATATATTGTCCGATGATTTTATATTAATTCCAGAAACGCGCGTTACCTCGTCAATTAATCTGTTTGCAACATGCCATGTGTCGCCTCCGAGAGCCTTCGCGAGCTGCGTAGCACTCAATGGGTGGTGCGCCGATGCTGCCGAATAGTCCTTGATATTAGCTATACCAAAAAGCTCAGCGGTTTCGAGCGAGCTGGCCGCAAAATGGACTTCCTCCGAGCGACGTTGGGCAGGGAAGCGGCCGCGAATCTGAAGCGCGTGGATGATCGTCTGCGGGTCACGAGCTATACCTTCGTAAGCGACTTTGGGAGAAGAAGTGATGACACCGCAGGAATTGCTACGGCACGATGCAGAGATGGTTGACGTAAGCACAGGCAAGAATCTACGCCTTATCGCCGCCGATCAGGTCGACGCGCTGGTGGATGCGGTAAGGGCGCTGCAATGGCGGTCTGCCGAAAGGGACAACATGGAGTCCTCTTTTGCGACATGGCAGCTAGACGACCTTCGCGCCGCCCTCGTGCCCTTCACGAAGGGAAAGGGATGAGCGAGACGCGAGAGAGGGTAGCACGCGCTATGGCGGAAGGGACCAACGGCGGCATGTCATCTATTTCGTGGAGCCGCTTGATCTCGCCAAGCCGACGGGCCGAGAGCAATTCATTCAGGTAGAGACGGGTCGGTATGGCGTTCCCTGCGTTTCCCGAGGCTATCCGCCCACCGACTTTGCTCGACGGCCCTCTATCTCGACAAGTGCCGGGTTCATATCGTCCATAAGTCCGGGGGCCAATGTTCGAGCGTACGTCGCGCTTATGTGGTGCTTGTCATAAAACATCATGATGTTCCCAGTGACAGGGTAGCACCACTTTTCGTCACAGAAGTGGTCGTTTAAGTCGAGCAGCGTGAGGTTTACGAGACTGGCGTTTGCAGCGGCCGGATCGGTTGTAGCTAATCGGCTTGAACGCGGCCTGAAGCACCTTGTCGTGTTAGTGCCGTAGCGCTCCACGCATTCAGAAACATTAAATTCCATCCAAGGTGTGTCTCGTATCGCAATGACCTTGATGCCTGCCGCCGTAAGCTTCTGCATATGCTCAAGCCAGCCCGGCGGAATGACTTCAATTCCGTGTTGCGCACGGGTCGACGTCGTAAAAATCGCATCGGGCTTAGTCTCGAGAAGTCGAGACATGACGTTCTCGTTCCACTTTTTGCACGAAGCTTCCTGTCTGGAATCTTCGTTTGCTTCTTTGGCGACAAACAGACAGCTGCTCTTCGTATAAGTCACAATTTTCCAATCTCGGTTCTTCAATCCCTCGATGAGAGTTGGAAGCCAATGAGCGGAGTGTGAGCCGCCGACCACTGCAATCGTGTGGGACGCCGCCTTGTTGCCATACACACAAGATAAAGGAGCAGTTCCCGACAGCGTCTGATGACAGATGCCGTCCGCGTGAGCCGCAAGGAGATCCTTGCGAGCCCACAAGGGTCCAGGAACCAGGGCTGCAGTAATTGCGCTGCGGTTAGCACGATCGAAAGCCTCCGCGCCTGGGTGAGTGCCGTCGCGCAAATCCATTGCGCGTTCTTTCGCAATCCAGGAAGCTTCGGCACCGTACCAAGTCACGCTAATCACCATGGCGACGGCAACCGCAGTGGCAACTGCCGGGAACGACCAAGTGACGTTCCGACCTCGTTCTGTCTTCCATTGCCCTCCGTCTTCAACGATCCAGGTGCTGATAGCCGCTAACACGATCGAAAGCCCGAACACTGCCGCACCACCTACGATCCCAGCGTGCGTCACATCGAAAATGATCAGGTAAAAGATTAGAATAGGCCAGTGCCACAGGTAGAGTGCGTACGAGATCTTGCCAACGTAGCCGAAGAGGCTCCAACTCAGGATGCGATCGGCTGCAAAGCGCGACTGGGTCTGGCCTGCGATGATAATCAGCGCTGCACCGCACGTTGGCCAGAGCGCCGCATACCCGGGGAACACCGTCGATACGTTCAGGAGCACGCCGCAGCTCAGGACAGCAGCCAAACCCAGCCAGCCAAAGCCAATTCGAACCGCCAGCGGGAGTCGCAGCTCTGGCAGGACGATCGCTACAAGACCGCCTAGGGCAAATTCCCAAACGCGGGCGAATGTGCTGAAGTAAGCAAAAGCTTGATCCTTTTGTGTAATGTAAACAGAATATGCCAGTGACCCTGCCAGCATGAGAACCAGAGGTGCAGCAATAGATATATTTATACGCCCGAGACGCAGAGGTTGGATTTTAGCGAGTACGAGAAACGACAGCCCGAATATCAGATAAAACTGCCATTGTATCGAAAGAGCCCAAAAATGTTGAAAAGGACTTGCGGCATCTTCTCGGTCTAAGTAGTCGATTGCCGAGTATGCAAGCTTCCAGTTCTCTATGTTGAGAGTGGATGCTGCGCTTTCGAGAATAATCGCGTGCCATCGTGTATGTGGAAGAAGAAGGAATGCAAGTATCATAATGGAGATTGTAACCAGCATTGCCATAGGCAACAACCGGGACATCAATCCAGTCGCGAAGCGTCTTAGATCGACGGTCTGGGTGCGGTCTGCTTGATTGTACAAGGAGCCAAGGATAAGAAAACCTGAAATCACGAAAAATACGTCTATCCCACCGGACACCTTCTCAATCCAAATGTGATAAGAGGCGACTAGAATGGCTCCAATGGCTCTAAGCCCCTGGATTTCAGGGCGGAATTTTCTTGCTGGCAGGTTAGTCTGAACAGAACGATCCACTATGTCCTCGCGAATTCTACAGCAATCCCACTAAGTGTAATTCAATCACATCCGCAGGGAACGCGCGACCATTGCGGTTTCGATTAAGCTCTCAAGGGACCTCGACTCCGTGTTCGACGCTCCCTTTTTCTACTCGATACCCGATTGTAGTTTTGGATTGCGGGTGATCCCATCCTGGACCCTCTCCCACCTGAAACCATATCGATACACGCAATCAGGACACGCAGTATTGCGTTCACCGCCCACGAGACAGCACCTTGGGCCGTGACGTTCTACGGCTCATAAAGGCTGGGTGCATAAATCAAGATTTATGCACGAGTTTTCCGGCCCTGCAATCTCAATGACTTGCATGGTGCAAAAGTCAGGTGCAAAATCGTTGCATGATTGGCTATGCCCGCGTTAGAGCATCGGACGGTTAAACGGACGCATATCCGGCAGCCTTAAGGTAGTTCCAGCACTCTTGTGGTTCGAACAGGTTGCAGATCTCACCGAGCGCTCGCCAGAGCGCGTCGAACGTTCGGGCCTCGGCCTTGCGCAAGTGCGCTTTGATCTTGGCAAAGGCCTGTTCAATTGGATTAAGATCAGGCGAATAAGCAGGTAAAAACAGGAACCAGGCTCCGCGTTGCTTCAGACACTGAGCGGCCTTCTCGCTCTTGTGGACAGCCAGGTTGTCGAGAATCACCACATCGCCTTTGCGCAGCGTCGGCGCGAGCTGCGTCTCAATGTAAGCCTCGAACGCCAACCGGGTGATCGGGCCATCGATGATCCACGGCGCGCACAACTCGTTGCACCGTAGCCCAGCCAGAAAGGTATGGGTTTTCCAGTGTCCAAAGGGAGCTTTCATGCGTAGGCGCTGGCCCCTGCGGCTCCGCCCGCGCAGGCGCGTCATCTTGGTGTTGACATACGTCTCGTCCAGGAACACCAGCCGGTGCGTCTCCTGGCGCATGCGCGGCTGGCGCTGGGCATGCCAGACCCGGCGCTCATCCCGCACATCGGCGCGTGCGCACTCCGCCGCCATCAGGCATTTTTTTATATGAGAAGCCGTGCCGGCACAGGAAGCGCGAGAGCATCGCGGGAGCCGCAACGATCCCATGCTCAGTCAGCAGCCTTGCGGCCAGCTCGGGCATGGTGATGGCCGGCTCGGCCTCGACCGTCTGGATCAAGAAGCTCTCATAGGGCACCAGCTTGCCGCGTCCGGGCGGACGGCCTTGCCGGGCCGGTGCCGGCGAGCCGAACCGCCGCTTCCGCTGCACCAGCTTGATGGCGAAACTCTCGCTGACGTCAAAGTGCTGGGCTGCCGCCCGGCAGGAATGACCTGCATCGACAAAGTCGGCGACGCGCACCCGCAGATCCAGGGAATAGCAATGACCCATAATCCACCTCCCAGTCCAGGCAGTGAATCACAGCTCGGCCTCGCACAGAAGCCAGGAGTCTCATTTCCGGTCCGAGGCTCTAGCACTACAGTTGCACCTTTCGTTTGCGATGTGAGGCTTGCGCCATGGCCTGATGCGCTCGTCGCCACGCGGACCAGGCGATCACGAAGGCAGGCTCGATCCGGCGCTGCTGGAGACGTGTGGCGACCCGGCGGATTTCCTGGACAGACCAGCATACCAGCGCTGCAGTCGGGCTTCGTCGTTTCGTTTTTGGGGTGAGGTAAGGCGGTTGGCGTGCTCACGCACCACCGTCATCATGGCAAACGCCAGCATCACCAGCGACACATGCCGATGCCAACCGTGCCACGAACGCGTCTCATTGTGCGTCAGCCCCAACTCCGTCTTCGCGGTCTCGAACGCATCCTCAATCGCCCAGCGCTGGCCCTCCACCCGCACCAGGGTCTCCATCGGTGTGCCGGCCGGGCACCAGGTTGAGAAGAACGCCAGATCCTGATCGCTGATGCTGCGCCGGATCAGCAGGCCGCGCGTCCACAGGCCGGTCAGCGCCTCGTTGAATTCCTCGGCCTCGAGATCGGCCAACGCGACATAGGCCCAATCATACAGGCGCGGCCCCTTGGTGCCGATCCCGGCCGACAGACGCTGCCAGGTCTTGGGAGCAAGCCCCTGTGCAATCGTCGCGGCCGTGCCGGCCACCGGCGGGCTCTTGTCCCAGGAATTGAAGCGGTCTGTGGCTTGAACGCCCAGCACGTAACCCTTGCCAGCTCGGCGCAGCTGCATGGCCAGGGCCCCATAGATGGTGTCGGTGGCCACCCACTCAAACGGTACGCCGGCCGCCAGGGCCCGCTCGATCATCGCGGCGGCGATCTGCGGCTTGGTGACGAAGCGGATCGCATCGGGCACGTGAGCCGTGGCCAGGCGCTCGGGCTTCGTCGTCCAGTCCTTGGGCAGATAGAGCTGGCGGTCGATCAAGGCGCAGCCCTTGTCCGACGCGTAAGCGGCAAACACGCCGATCTGGCAGCTGGCAATCTTGCCGGCTGACCCAGTGTACTGGCGTCCCACCCCGCACGAGTTCTGCCCCTGCTTGAGAAAGCCGGTCTCATCGATCACCAGTACCGCTCCGGGAGAGGCGAGCGTCTCGAGCGCATAGTCGCGCACCATGTCCCGCAAAGCATCCGCGTCCCAGTGGCTGCGCCCGAGCACCGCCTGCTGGCGCCATGGTCCCGGATCACCGGCGGCTTCCGCCCGCATCCAGCCGGTCTTGCGCCGCTCCGGCCCGAGCAGACCGTCGAGGAAGGCGGCCGCAGAGGCCGCGACACTGGGATGAGCAAACTGGAGTTTGAGATCAGCTTTGACCTGACGCAACTCCACACACCAGAGTTCGAGCATCTGCTCGATGGCCACGCCTGACATGGCAGCCTCCTGTATCAGATCAGGAGGTAATTAGGGCGCCTGTGCAGCGTGCAACTGTAGTGCTAGGCCGGAACTCCACGGCATGGGGTCTGACTTGATTCACGTCGAGGAACTCGACGATCGGGACCACCTCCCCGTCAAAGGCTTGCAGGGAGGCACGGCGGCGGCAACGAGGACTGAGGCTGGCCGTGTAAGGTCCCTGCTTGGAGCGCATCCAGGTCAGGCTCGGCGCGAACACGCGGCCAATCTAAATTAGCCAGTGCGTCCGTTAGGCCACCGACCTGGATCAGCAAGCGCTTGCTTTGTCGCAGGAAGGACGACTTCATGGCCATACTGGACGGTGGAGGAGAATTATCCTGCCTGATCTTGACTTCTCTCCGCCCCGCTCACCGCCACACCATGCGACCGCTTCCGCGAATGTGGAAATAGCTTTCGGTGCCGTCCGTCCTCTTGGCTATGGAGATCGCTTGCGTCGAGCAACCAATTGGGGCGAAAGCGGCGCTGAGGAGAGCGCCGGTGACGGGCCTAAATTCAGATTGGTGCAAGACTGAAGACCGCAATGGCGAGTAAGAGCGGCCATGCGACCCAGCGGAAGAAAGTCCTGGACGACACCCCGGTCGATTTAGCAGATCGTGAGGGATCATGCATGCTCTTTTGTACGTGCGATGTCGCGTGCGCGGACAGCGGAACCTGCAGGGCGCGCCGTCTATGCCGCGCCAAAAGAGCGCATCGTCTGGCGCGGCCCGAAGTAGCTTGGCATTAATAGTCCTGTGATTCACCTTGTTCGTTGCCAGAACATTATAAGCATACGTCGGACATATTCCGCGCCGGCATCTGCGTTCTGCGCAATTTCATGACGATCATGCGGCTCTTCTTTGGAGGCCGTACGCATTTGGCCGACTAAGGCATGTCCTGCCGAGGTCGCACGGAAAGGTTTTGCTTTGACGACTTTGTATATTTCTCCAACCGGATCCGGCACCAAGGATGGTTCCTCCTGGGCCAACGCAGGCACGATTTCCAGCCTATCGAGCTTTATCGCCAAGGCCGGCTCGAATGGAGAGGTTCTTCTACGCGCCGACCAGGGTGCCTATCAGGTGACCGGTCAGACAACGATCAGGACCGGTGGCGAAGCAGGAGCCCCCGTCACCGTCCGCGGGGTGGACGCGACCGGCAAGAGCATGAATGCGCAGTTCGTCGGCACGCGGGCGACCGACTGGTCAACGGGCAAACCCGAAGGATCGGAAGTCTTCCGTCTCCTGGCCGGCGCCGACCACCTCAAATTCCAGAACATGGCGTTCGAGAACATCGGCAACGGCGCCTTCCGGATCGGCGCCGACATCAAGGATCTCACCCTCGAGCACATGCAGGCGAACAATGTGAGGCGTTTCCTTGAGGATACCATCTCGAGCGGATACGCGAGCGCCAGTGTCGATGGACTCACGGTGAGAGACGTGAACATCGACAAGTTCTCGCAGAATGCAATCAAGCTCAGGTACGACAGCCGCAACATTCTCATCGAGGGTGTCACTGGAAACGGTGACGCGAACACACCCGAGAAGTACGTGCAAGGCATCGCGCTCGATGACACGGCACACAATGTCGTCTTCAGAAACGTGGTGATGCGGGGCAGCAACGCACGTGGGTCCAGCACCGAGTACTGGAACGGCGACGGCTTCACGACAGAATCCGGCAATTATAATATTCGTTTCGAGAACACGGTGGCATCAGGCAACACGGATGCCGGCTATGATCTCAAATCCAGCGATACGGTGCTCATCAATACAATTGCGGAGGGCAACAACCGCAATTACCGCTTCTGGAGCACCTCGATCGCCATGGAAGGCGGGCAGAGCCGGGATCCCTACTATTTCGGCGGCAGTGCCTCGACCGATCATATCTGGCTGGCCGAAGGTGCTCATGCGAGAATCAGCGGCGGCTCCATCCTGGACCAGAATGCCAGCGTAACGGTGTTCGATCTGTGGAAGACCGGCGCGATCCTGGAGGTCAATGGCACGACGATCACCACAAGCGGGAAGTTGTCCGGACTGGGATCCAACTCCCAGGTTCTCATGACCACGACCACCGCTCCCGAGGAGGCACCGCCCCCTGCCCTGCAGACCATCATGGGCACGGCGGGGCATGACGTGCTGAGCGGCGGCGCAAGCAGCGATACGATCAACGGCCTGGCAGGCAACGATACGCTGTCCGGCGGGGCAGGAAGCGACAGGCTGACTGGCGGCGCCGGTCAGGACGTGCTCTCCGGCGGCAGCGGGCGGGACTCATTCTGCTTCAATGCGGTGAGCGAGTCGGGATCATCGAAGACCGTCGACACGATAAAGGACTTTGTGCTCGGTGAAGACAAGATTGACTATTCGTTGATCGACGCGAATACGAAGAGCGTGGGCAATCAGTCCTTCGTGTTCATCGGCGACGCCAAGTTCAGCAAGGCAGCCGGTGAGTTGCGCGCCTTCAGCGTCAACGGCATCACGGAAGTCCACGGCGACGTGAATGGAGACAGCCAGGTCGACATCTGCGTCAAGCTGAGCGGCATCCTCCGCCTGAGCGCCCAGGATTTCATCCTGTAGCGCATCGTGAGACCGAACGGCCGCACGATGCTCGGCCATGACACAGGCATTCGGGAGTGTTCCTAATCGTGGTCCACTTTTGGGACACATTCCGATGCTCTCATTGAGGTCGAGGATGCGAACGATCCGCCGGCGCTACAACATGACGGCGGATCGTTATGCTGACTTTACTTTGGAGGAGCCATATCTCTCTTTAGGGTTGCCGCATGTTTTGTGGCGAACCGGGTTGGGTTCGTCCTCAAAATGAAGCATTGATATGCGACAGGATCTGTCATGCTGTCCCGTCTTAAGAGACCAGTCGTCTCAAGATGTTCTCCGGGGGTTGACAATCGATGGTACAGGGTGTCATCTGACCGAGCAGTTCGGCCCGGATTTTCTTTCGAATACATTGCTTATTGTTAAATCAGTACGTTGTGTCACGAGTGGCCGGACTTCATTGACTCACAACTAGATCCGGATAACCAAAGCGTACTTATCTCGGGCGCAGCCCGTGAATGGCATATACCCATAGCCCCGCGTAGCGTAAATCGTATCGGGAAGCAGCAGGACGGAGATGCGCTCTCGTTTTTGATCGAGCAAAGGCCGAAGTCATGCGCTTCGAAATCTCAACATTCTGCGGTTTGCTCTGCGCGCTTGGGATGACCGCCCTCCCGATCCGCGCGACGGCTGACGATTATCGTCTCGGCCCACAGGACAAATTGCGCATCAAGGTTGTTGAATGGCGGGCCGGAAGCGCCGAGTACTTCGATTGGGCGGTCTTCGCCAACGAATATGCCATCAGTGCCTCTGGGACCGTCTCCTTGCCGCTCATCGGGAGTCTGCCCGCAACAGGAAGGACGACGGAGGAGTTCGCGGCGTCCGTTGCCGAGACCTTGCAGAAACGAGCCGGACTTTCACGCCGGCCGGAGGCCAGTGTCGAGATCGTCCAGTACAGGCCCATCTACGTCGTCGGGACCGTGCAGCACTCAGGGGAATATCCATATCGACCCGGGTTGACCGTCCTCCAAGCGGTTGGTTTGGCGGGGGGCGTTTTCCAGCAGGCGGGAATGGAATCCGGCCGCATGGAGAAGGACCGGATTGCGGCACAGGGAACCCACGAAATTGCGCGCCTCGAGGCCCGTCGACTGCTGGTCCGCCGTGCACGTCTCGCCGCCGAGCTCGACGAGACCATGCAGATCGCGACACCCGAGGAACTGCGCAGCGATTCCGATGTCGCGCGCCTGATCGCCGATGAAACGGCTGTCAAGAATGCCCGCAGCGAGGCGTTGAAGTCGCAGCTCCTAGCCTATTCCGAGATCAGAAGCCTGTTCTCCAGGGAAGTCGAGGCGCTCGAGCAGAAGATCGAAGTCCAAAACAGGCAAATCGCCCTTGCCCGCCGTGAACAGCAGACCATCAGCGCCTTGGTTTCCAAGGGCCTGGCAGTCACCTCCCGCGAGTTTGGTCTCGAACGCACGTTGGCGGACCTTGAGAGCAAGCTGCTCGACTACACGACCGCCGTCCTCCGCGCCCGGCAGGAGATCAGCAAGGCGGAGCGCACCGCGGACGATTTGAAGGCCGAGCGGAAGGCCAAAATCGTCGCTGAAAAGCAGGACACCGAAGCTCAGATCGATCAATCCAAGGCACGTCTCACGACCGCCCTGAGCCTTATCAATGAGGCGACGGTCGCCACGCCGCAGCTTCTCCTCGATAAGTTGCCGGCTAAGCCAACGACGGTGTTTTCGATCATCCGCCGGGTTGTCGGCAACAGTGTCAAATCCGTCGTCGATGATACTGCAATGATTGAGCCAGGGGATGTCGTGCAGGTCGACCAGGTCATCGGAGAGAGCGCTTCATCCGGGCAATCCAGCATGAGCGCTGCCAGAGAAGAATCTATTACACGATAACAATAAATGCCCAAGAGAGAGGCAAACCATTGGAGGAAGCCCAACGAACGATCCTTCGCCATAAGGCATGCAACGCTTGGGAGAGTTCGATAGAGGAGTTCGAAGGAGAACCAGACGCCAAGGTCGTCATCTAGAGGAACAGCGGTATGAGATCGATCTCAACGGAAGGGCTCGAAAAGCCAGTCAATGTTAGCGCTGGCGCGGTTCCAATGTTGCAATGGCTGCGTATTGAAGATCTGCTGGTTGATCCAGCGTACCAAAGGCCGATTGTCGGCCAGGGCCAGCGGAATGTCATGAGAATTGCGAAAGCCTTCTCTTGGTCCTGTTTCTCCCCCGTTGTTGTCTCGCCTATCGAGGGAGGAAAGTTCGTTATCATTGATGGACAGCATCGGACCACAGCGGCGGCGCTCATCGGGTTCGACAGCGTTCCCTGCCAGGTGGTCATTGCGTCGCGAGAGCAGCAGGCTGCTGCCTTTAAGGCAATCAACGGGGTTACCGTGCCAATCTCGCCAATGGCCCTGCATGCGGCAGCGGTCGTAGCACGCGAGACTTGGGCCATCGACACCGCCGACATCTGCCTCAGGGCCGAAGTCGAAATCCTTCGATATCCGCTTCCCGTCGAGCGTCAGCGCCCCGGGCAGACGATGGCTGTTGGTGCGATTACGCAATGCTTGAAGCGTTTCGGTACGGACACGTTGATTACGGCTCTTCAGTGCGTCACTCAGACGGCGAACAACAAGCCGGGCGCCCTTACGTCCCGTATGATCCGCGCCTTGTGCGAGGTTCTCCACAGTAATGACCATTGGAGAGATAGCGGGCTTGCCCTGTTGGAGGCATTCGACACGATTGAACTTGCTGCGATCCAAACAAAGGCGGCCATGTATGCCGGAACGATGCGTATCAGCCAAGTCGAGAGCATCAGGGACCAGATTCGCGCGGAACTCAACCAACTGCTCCCCACGCCAGAGGTGGAGATTTCTACGCATTCGCTGTCCAGGAGTGCCCGAGAGATGAACGCGCTGTCCGAAAGACACTGAAGACGCCGCTGAACGCTGGAACGAAGGCAATTGCCAATGCATCGTGCGGAACTGGAGGTCCGCACAGGCGGGAAGTGGACGCGCTTTCGTCCCGGTGCCCCTCCACCAGGGATTTTGTCGGGTGTGCAGCTTGCCGGAGGTCGATGAGAATGGAACTGAGTGTCCCGACATTCTCTCCCTATGTTGTCGGAGGCGTCTATCTGGCTTTGCTCCCACTGACCCTGGCCGCTCTGCTTCGCTACAAGGATGCCCCGACACGTTTTCTGGTTCTCGCTCTATGGCTGCGGTACCTTCTGTCCGCGTTCCATCAATACACATATCCGCCTATAGCCGGTGGATTGTCGCTCAATGCAATGGCCTCAATCACGCTCACGGCAATCGGCTTTCTGGTCATCGAGCGACGCCTATTGTTGTTGAAAGCCTTCGGCGGCGTCTATCTGGTGATCGTCGCCACGGTGGTCAGCGCGATCATCAACAACCCCGCCGAAGTCGTCGGCAGCCTGACGAAATGGGGATACTTCATTGTCCTCACAGCGGCTGCCTTCGAGGCTCTCAGCCGCCATGGGTCCGGCGCCGTGTTGCGCACCTTGATCGTTGCCTTCCTGCCTCCGCTCGCCCTCCAGGCCCTGTCCGTGGTCGTGGGCCTAGGGAAATTCAGCACGTCGGACAACTCGATATGCTATATTGGCGGATACAACCACGAGGCGGCATTCTCGATCATTGTACTTACGTTCCTCTATTGCTCATGCTTCCTTGAGCCCGACCGGCCAGTCCTCACGGCGATGTGTATCCCTCTTGCCCTCGTGGGACTTCTTTTAGCCAATTATCGAACGTCCCTTCTCGCAGCGGTCCCGATCCTCGTTGCGGCTCCGCTCATCGGCGCAATTCGGCGCGTTACCCCTTCCGACCGCCCATACATCCTCGTCGTCTTCGGTCTCGTAGGGGCCATGCTCTTTTACGCCGCGACCATTGCCCTGCAAGAGCGCTTCAACGACTTGTTCGTTACTCTGTCCAACATCTCTGATCTTGCGAAAACGCCGGAGTATTACACCGCCTCTGATGAAGAGCTGCTATCGGCCCGTGCCGTTATCTGGAGCCGGTATATCAGCGCATATATACAGGGCTCAATCCTCAATCTTGCTTTCGGATTCGGTCCCGATTCCTGGGAAAACGTCTTTACACGGTACGCTCATAACACGTTCGTATCATCGCTCTATGAGATCGGAGCCGTCGGCCTAGCCAGTGTAATCGTCCTGTTCGTATCAAACTTCACATTTGCCTTTGGCAGCGTACCCGAGCATCGTCTTCCCATTGTCAGCGCACATCTCGGATTTCTTATTCTCAACATGGCAACAATGCCGCTCTGGCTGATCGAAGGGAATATCCTGCTCGCGCTGACACTGGCCTATACGTTGCACAATCAGATGCCCCGGCGCGTCCGGGTCCTGGTTAAGCGCTCGGATATGGTCATTCGCCATACGGAATAAAGCGCGATATGCGATCGATTGCCTTAACGTCAGGGGCAATAAAGACGGCTCTTAGAGCATCGGACCCAAAAGTGGACCCGCTTTTGGGACCCATCCGATGTTCCTTCTCTTGGCTGGCGCATCGCCGAGCCCGGACCTCCGGTTCCGCAGGATGCGCTAGATCCTCGCCTCTCAAGGATCTCCCACGGTCTCACGGAGAGAAGGCCGAAGGCGATCGTAGATTTCCATGATCTGGATCGCGTGTGTACTTGCCGAGGTGTCCTTGGCGACCCGGTTGCGCTCTTTGCTTCCGAGAACGACATTTTCGGGCACGCTCAAAATGTCGAGTGCGACCTGAGCGAATTCATCCGCAGTGGCTGTAACTGGGACGAGACGACCTCCGCGCCAAGTGTTCCATATCTCCCGGTAGCCCGCGTCGTCCGTGGCTACATATGGTGTTCCGACAATTGCGGCCTCAACGAGTGTACGACCGAATGGCTCACGAACGGATGTCGCGATAAGAAGGTCAAGAGCGGCAATATTCCGTTCTCCCGGCAGATGAAATCCGGCAAATGTTATCCGATCAGCTATTCCAAGGTCCTGCGCTATGTGAACAAGATCGTGTTCAGTCCAATCGCCGCTACGTCCGAAGACCACGAAGTGGCAGTCGGTTCGGGCTTGCAGCAATCTCGAGCAGATTTGCAGGAATAGATCCGGACGCTTCCAGAACCAGAAGTTACCAACAAAGCCTACCAGCAACCTGTCCGTCGGACAGCCTTGTTCCGCAGCAAACCGGCGCGCATCAACCCGCTGCGCGCTCGCAGGATCTATATGGACTGGATTGAGGACAACTGCACTTTTGGTCGGCCTGACAAATGAGACGTTGTCCCGACATGACGCCGAGATACAGATGACTTCATCTGCGAGGCCGATAAGAAAGCGTTTTGGAGGGGTCATTCTATTGAGCGACCGGTGATGATACACGACGGGCTTCCCGGCTAGCCGGGCAATCGGTCCCCAGGACTGCATCGTCCGCAGATCGTTGAAATGGACTACGCTGTCCGCAGGAAACGCTTTTGCAATCTGCAAGCGAGCGAACAGCCGAGACGCGTCGTATATTAGATGATGACGGGATGTCGGAGCTTCGCCCGTCGAGATGACGTGAAGCCCACTCTCGATCGCGTGCCGAGCGATCAGAGTTTCCGCAGGGCAGAGGACAAGGCATCGAACGCCATGCTCTTCCTGCAGCGCTCGCGCAAGAGTAAAGGTGGAAACATGGCTACCTCCCATATCGCTTCCTACGAATGGGAACACCACTGCCCTCACACTTCGTTGCCTCGATTGAGTGATCGACGTCAGCACGGATGATCCTTGACAAGCACCCGTCCCGGACGTGCCAGGCTACTGGCATCGAAGCGTCCCGGCGAGTGTCGAATGGCTTTATGGTCCATCAGAACGGGCTTTTACCTTTGCGGCTGTTCCGTCTCTCCTGCAGCGTCATGATCGCCGTTCTCATGCGAATGCCTCACGCGTCGTTGTGATCGATTCACCCAGGCAGATTTCGATCACCTGTCTGACTGCTTTCCTGGTATTGTCGGATCCGTCCCATATCTACGCCGTTTAGGATCGCGCCAACACATTGAAGCCTTACATCTTCGTCGGCCGCCAGGATCTCGCGTATGAGTTCCTTCGAGGTTTCCCCCCATTTCACTATGAGGAGTACGCAATCGACCTTTTTTGCGAGAATCCTCGCCTCGCTCGCAGCACTCAGTGGCGGCAGATCGACAACGATGTGCTTGAAGTGAGTTGCCGCATCCCGGAGGAACTCGTCGAGTTGCCCATGGGCCAGAAGGTGACTTGGGTGCGGCAACTCGGGACGTCTTAGCATCGGAAGCAGTGCGACTCCACGGATAGGGCCACAACGCAGAGCGTCGGTCCACGAACATGTACCCGCGAGGACGTCCAGAAGACCGACCTTGGCATCTGGAGCAAAAATCCTGCTGAGGTGAGGGTTTCTGGTATCTCCATCGATCAGCAAGGTTGGCCCTTCCCCCTGTCCGAGAAGCGTCGCGAGGTTGGCTGCAACCAGCGACCTGCCTTCTTGCGGGGCGACAGACAAGACGCCGATGACTTTCGAATTCTCCGGCCCCCTCCCCGCAACTGATACAGACACCGATCTTAGGGTCTCCGCAAAGCTCGACTCAGGGAAGAGATCGACGAACCTGGCATGGGCATATGACACCTCTCTTGGTTCCTTAGACTCTCCGATTGGAGAGCCGAACTTGTGCAACCGTCCTAGATGAGGGATTGAAATGACCGGTAGCATCCCGAGGCACCGCAATCCGAGTTCGTCACGAACGTCCTTGCCGGTTCTGACCGATCCGTCGCGATACTCGCGCACGGTCCCCCACGCTCCGCCGACGATCGCACCCATAAGTGCCGAAAGAACGATAGTGATGATGGGCTTCGGTTGGCTCGGCTGCAGTGGAGGGGCTGCTGGAGTCACAACCCGGGCGTCGCTTAACGGGAAAGATTGCTGCTGGATCGTTTGCTGATAGCGCTGTGAGAAAGTGTCGTAGAGGCCTTTATAGGTGTCGGCCGTACGCTCGAGCTCACGCAACTGGACAAGCTTGGCGTTTGCATTGACTGCAACAGAAATCAAGTTGTTCACATTGCGGTCAAGCTCCTCCAACCGAGCTTTCGCAATCTCGAAATCGCTCTCGTAGCTTTGCGCGACAGAGTCCAACGCGGCGAGTATCTGATGCTGAATATCCGCCTTCTCGGACCGATACTGAATCGCCCGCTCATGATCCGACCCAAAGCGCTCACTGATCTCAGCCTCGCGCCTACCGGCCTCGATATACCGTGACTGCAGATCATTGATGACATTGTCCTTGAGGCCCTCGCCTACCAATGTCTCGACTTGGTTCGTTCTCAAGACATGGCGAATTCTCTCCAACCGGGCGCCCGTGCGCGCCACCTCCCCACGGGCGGCGGCGAATTGGGTACTGAGTTCCGACAGCTGCAAGTCCGTAACGAGTTGCCCCCCGACCGCGATCAGATTGTTGGCGGCTCGGAACTGCTGGACAGCGAGATCCGAATCGACAGCCTGTTGCCGTAGCTCGTCAAGCCGCACGAGAAGCCAAGCGTTAGCTCGCCGCGTGGCGTCGTATTTCCCTTCAAGCTGGTCGGCAAGGTATGCCTCGACATAGGTGTTGACGATGCGAGCCGATTGATCCGCATTCGCCCCCGTGTAGCTGATCGAGATGAGGTAGGTCTTGCCGACCCGGGTGATTGTCGTTCGGCGCAGGAGGCGGTAGGCCGCGGTCCATCGTGCGGCTTCCCGGGCCCGCGCTTCATCGGGAGCGGTCACAGGTTTGTCCTGCATCGTGCTGATCAGGGAACGAACGGTCCGGTCGACCGACCGGCTTACCCAGGTAAGAATCCAGCCTTCATCCGTCCAAAACTCCCGATCGTGAGTGAGATCTAGTTCATTGACCACCGCGAGCGCAATTTTCTCCGATTTCAGGATTTCGACTTGGCTATCGACGGCGGTCGAAGAATCCATCGAGCCGATTTCCGTAACCGCCGAGACGTCCTGAACGGCGCGGACCTGCCGGCGGTCGATCATGATGCTAGTGGTCGCCGTGAACAGGGGCACTGATGTGGTTACGAACAATATCCCGGTCAGCGCGCCAAACAATGCGAATAGAAGGATTATTTTCAACTGTCGTCTGACCGCCGCAAGGATGAACCTCACGTCGAAGTAATCGCCCTGGTCCCTCCCGTGAGAAGGGGCGAAGTTCGGCTCCTCAAGCGTATTTCGCACAAATTTCTGCAGCATGCGGTTCCTCGCACCTCATTCCGGCGATGATGCATGACAGCTCCTCCGGTTGCTCCCGCTCAACGCGGGATTCAAGAGGCCCTGGCTCCCTCCCAGCCACGGTACAGGGCTTATCTAGTGATTGACGCCCTGTATGCTTTCCAATGCCACTGCCGATAGGCGGTTTTCAAGATGCCCTCATGCCAATCTATAGCGGTGAGCGGCCATAGCCAGTTGTTCGTGCCTCGGTCGACTGTCTTCTAGAACTTCGGATGTGCGGGGTGCGGCTGCTCTTTAGAGCCGACGCTCTAGCTTGGCTTGGATAGGTCTAATTTAGCTGCCGTTATGGCCCACGCCACGATCTTTGACGGCATCGGCGCAAAGGCATCTCCGGTGTGCCGAACGTACTTGTCCAGGTGCCAGTACCCTGGAGGCCCTAGGGCGCTTTTGACTTGCGCGCGAGAACTTCGCGTCAGGCCGATGCGCAATCTGCCGTGGGTGTCAGGCTCCCGCTCCAGACGGAAGCATGACCCGACGCGAAATCTCGGTGCAGCACGATAGCCTGGAGCATTCTCGGAAACGCAGCTGCCGTTCGCTGTCAAACCATGTGGCAAGCGCAAGATGAGAAATGATCCCACGGAGTCGAAATAGAGTGAGCGCATCGTGCGGACCCGAAGGCGCGCACCAACGAAAATTGACCCCGCCGTCCGCGCGGAATGATGCGCCAGCCAAAAGAAGGCAGCATCGGATAGGTCAAAAAAGTGGGCTCGCTTTTGGGTCCGGTGATTTAGCGTCGCCGCTAAAAGATGTTTCTCCGCTTTCTTCGATTGTGGATTCCTGCAATGCCGGCAGTGCCCGCCGGATCCGGTCATGGAGGGCTAATTTAGCGCATGATGCGCATTGCCGTCAGCGGAGGTCCAGCCGTTGTTCTTGGCTGGCGAAGCATTATAAACATCGCCAACAACTTTGGTCTTGTCGAGTAAAACACATACCAATGCTTAGATAGGCTGAACAATTTGCCGTAACAGTGCGTTCATTAGGCGCGCTACGTGCAGCGTTAGTGATGATTACGTTGTGCGTCGGTTTGCTACTTCTCCGCACCACGAATTCGCCCATTGGTGACAGTAGGACCGCCCATGGCCATGCTTACATCGAGGCTGACTGTTCCATACCAGTTTAACCGGCCACTGCGCTCGCGAGGTGAGGAACTGCGCAGACGCACGTTCGACCTCCTCATTGCGGTAGTGGCGCTTGTTCTCGCTTTGCCGTTGCTCATCGTCATTGCAGTCGCGATACGCATTGACTCGCGGGGACCCATCCTGTTCCGTCAGGCCCGAGGAGGGATCAATGGCCGCCCGTTTCGGATGTACAAGTTCCGAACGATGACAGTCACTGAGGATGACGGAGCGATCATTCAGGCAACCCGCGGTGATCCACGCATCACGCAGGTCGGACGCCGTCTCCGGCAAACGAGCCTCGATGAACTTCCCCAGTTGCTCAATGTTATTCGAGGCGAGATGTCGCTCGTCGGACCTCGTCCGCACGCGCTTCAGCACGATATCGAGTTCGGCAAGGTCGTCGACGGCTACGCATTGAGAAGCCAGGTGAAGCCGGGCATCACGGGATGGGCGCAGATCCATGGCCTTCGCGGTGGAATATCGACCGTCGAGGCCATCCAACGGCGCGTCGACCTCGACAACGAGTACATCACGCAGCGTAATCTGCGCCTCGATATGCTGATTCTCGTTCTGACTCTGCGCGAGGTGATCCGTCAAACGAACGCATACTAGATCAGTTTCACTTGCATCGCTTCGATGTCGAGACGCATCTATGGGAAAACTGCATGTCGCTCTCATCGTTCAGACCGACGTCGGCGCATGGCGCGACGTGGTGGCACCGGCTTTTCGGACTGACGCTTCTTGCGGTCTGTAGCGGCCAGTGCCTGGCACAGAGTCGAGAGGCGCGAACCCTGCATATTGCACCAGTACCGGCAGGATCGGAGGACGGCTCCGCTTGGGCGAACGCCGGATCGCTCAATCGACTTCCTGAATTCATCGCCAAACTTGCGCCCGGAGGCTCGATTCTGCTGAAGGCGGATGCCGGCCCTTATAGGGTCGATCGGCAGATTTCCATCCGGAACGGCGGCAGTGGTGGGGCGCAGATCACGATCCATGGCGTGGATGGAAACGGAAATCCCGCAAATGCCGAGATTCTTGGGTCACGTGCGGATCCCTGGCAACAGGGAGCAAATCCCGGCTCGGAGGTCTTTCGCCTCCAAACAGGGGCCGACTATCTCGGCTTCAAGAATATCTCCTTTCGCAATACCGGTGACGGCTGCTTCCGGGTGGCAGGCAGCATTCGCGGTCTGCGTATCGAAGATGTCTCTGCTCGGAATGTCCGCCGCTTCTTTGAGGTCAACCCCAGCGGCGCGGGACAAAGCGCGCGCGTTGACGATCTGACGATCCGCCGCGTGGCGGTTCGGGGTTATTCCAAGGGGGCGTTTCGCATCAGAGGCGATTCGAGCAATGTCATCATGGAAGACGTTATTGGCGACAGCGAACGTCAGGATGGTGACAATTTCGCGATCGGCGTCGCGTTGGAGGACACGGTTCATGACGTCGTTCTGCGGCACGTGACAATGATGAACAGTCACGACAGCACGAACGAGTACTGGAACGGCGACGGATTCACGACCGAACGAAAGGTCCGCAACGTCAGCTTCGAAGACACTGTGGCGTCTGGATCTACCGATGGCGGCTATGATCTCAAGTCATCCGCGACGACCCTGCGGCGTCCCATTGCCGATGACAACAAGCGCAACTACCGCATCTGGGGCGACACCAAGATCGTCGAATGTGTCAGTCGCAGTCCGCACAAGCGCGGTGGGAGCGGTCTGCAGAACCACTTTTGGATTGCAAAAGGCGCGAGAGCGGATGTCTCCGGATGCCAGATCGAGGATCGCGATGAGCGGACCACGGCCTTTGAGGTCGAACCCGGAGGATCGCTCGTCGTCCAAAACTCGTCGATCAAGACGAATCCCACTGGGAGGCTGTCGTTGGTCCGCGAGGGCGGCCATCTCCAGATCACATCAGGTCAGTAGCAGCCAGATCGAGGTCCGTCGTGAAGATCTGTGTTCTTGGTCTCAGAGGCATCCCCCATGTCAGCGGGGGCGTCGAGATGCACTGCGAGCAACTCATCCCACGGCTGAAGAAGCGCCGACCCGAGGATCAGTTTACCGTCATCGGGCGCAGGTCCTATTGCCCTAAGGACGTCTCGGAGTTCGATGGCGTACGGATCGTGGCGCTGGCTCACGCGAGGGGAAAGCACCTCGAAGCGATCTCGAACGCCCTGATCGGGCTCTTGTACGCCAGATTCCGGCTTCATGCCGAGATCGTCCACATCCATGCGATCGGTCCGGCTTTGGTCGCTCCGTTGGCGAAGGTGCTGGGCATGACGGTGCTTGTGACCCACCACGGCGCCGATTACAATCGAGCGCGCTGGAATGCGTTCGCCAAGGCGGTTCTGCGCGCGGGCGAGTTCTGCGCCGTCTATTTCGCCGATCATGTCATTTCCGTGTCACCATCCGGTGCGGACCACTTAAGGCGACGCTATCGGTCGTGTTCGTCGCGCATCTCGTTCATCCCCAACGGCTCAACTCACATGACGGGGGCCGATGCCGTTGACGGCGCGAACCAATCGATCCTGTCGCGGTATGGGCTGAATCGCCGTGACTATATCATCACCGTCGGACGTCTCGTGCCGGAAAAGGGGATCGAGACTCTCATTCACGCATATCGCGGCGTCCCTCGCCCAGCGAACCTCGTTGTCGTTGGGGGCGCTTCGTCGGAAAATCGATATGCCGAATACCTGCACCGAGAGTCCGATGGTCGAGTAATATTCACCGGCGCTCTCGATCCGGCCGACGTTCACGTGCTTTTGGCGAACGCCGCGTTGTTCGTCCTTGCGTCCCGGCACGAGGGTCTGGCAATTGCCGCTTTGGAAGCCGCAGCATCGGGGTGCCCGGTCCTCTTAAGCGACATTCAGGCCAATCTCGATCTTGGTCTGCCGACGACGAACTACTTCAAGGCTGGCGACGAGGACGACCTTCGAGGAAAGTTATACACGCCGCATCAGGCGTATGTCGTCCCGTCGACAAGCTTTCTACGCAACTACGACTGGGACAAGATCAGCGATGAGACAAGCGCAGTGTATAAAGAATTGCATCGGAGATTGGCGGAGAGCGCATTGAACAGGCTCATCCCCTGGCTTCACTGATATGGCGATACACAGCCATGATTCTGGCGGCATGCGTTTGTGGTGAGAGTTCCTCGGCCACCTTGCGGCGGTCATCCAGGGACAGAACGACGTCCTTCGGCGCAGCGAGAACGCGCATGGCCGCATCCGCGAATTCGTCAACCGTGGCGTGAGGCTTGACCAGGATCCCGCCGGACCAGCGAGCCACGATCTCGGAATGACCGGCATCGTCCGTTGCAACGAAGGGAACGCCGAGGAGCAGGGCTTCGACGAGAGTCCTTCCGAAGGGCTCCCCGAAGGCCGGTGCGAGCAAGATGTCCAGGGTCGCGATGTTCATCTCGGGCGGCGACCGGAAGCCTGCCAGGATGAGCCTGTCGGCGATCCCAAGGTCCGCGGCGCGGCTCTCCAAATCGCGACTCCGAAAATCGCGTTCGCGGCCAAAGATGACGAACCGAGCGCGGGGCTCTCGCGCGGCGATGGCCGCACAGACATCGAGGAAGAAGTCCGGTCGCTTCCGAAACTGAAAGTTGCCGATGAACCCGATGAGAACCGGCTCTGCGTCTTCCGGCGCGTGAGCGCGGAATTCCGTCCGCCAACCCGTGGGAGGCTCGAGCATCGGATCTGGGAAAGGATTGAGAACGCACGTGACGCGGTCCCCAGGCAGAAATCGAAGATCGCGCCTGCAAGGATCCGATATCGTGATGATGCCGTGCGATTGCCGCACGAGCGCCCGATCGAACCAAGGCATCCTCAAGAGCGCTCGATGGTGATAGACAAGCGGCAAACCGAGCATCCGCCCCGCGATGCCCCATGATTGAAGACTCCAGATATCGTTGCAATGAACGATGGCGCTAGGGCCGTAGGACTTCAGCGTCCGGACGCGACGAGGCAGTTTCGTGATATCCGCGACCGGATCGCGGGCCTTCGCCGGGCCGTCTTCGATGGAGCGCACTTCAAGGTCCATCTCGGCGGCCTGACGCGCGACGTTCGAAGCCGACGCTGCAAGAACGACACACTTGATGCCATAGTCCGTCGCCAGAGATCGCGCAAGGTGAAAGGTCGATATGTGACTTCCGCCCACGGTCGATCCCGTGAATGGAAACAAGATCGGCCCGAAGGTTGCGCTGGTCTTGGAAGTCATTGGCCCTCACAGGATCCGTGCGTTGATTATGCTCCAGGTCGACCTATGCCCCGGGGCGTTTCAGGGCGCTCTCCGTCAAACGGTTCGCACACAACGATACGCTAAAAATCGGGGTATCCGTAGCGCTGCGCGACCGCATCGATCTGCCGGTCGTTCATGCTTGCCAAGAGATTTTCGCGAAAAAGGGCGGTCTTCTGCGAACCTGGCCAGTCCCATAGGCCTTCGGATTGCTGGATCTTCCTATAGGTGCTACCTGCGCGCCTCCCCATCCAGTACAGCCAGACATCGTCGGCTTGCGGGCAGAGCTCAAGAAACGCCGCTTCGTCAGCAATTTCGGAGGACAACGCTCCGGGCGGGTAAAGAATGCCTCCGCGTCCTACCGGAAATGCCGTCGCCGAATCTCTGGGTTCGCTCAGATAGGGCCATTGTTCATAAGGCTGCAATTTCCCCTGGTCATCCCGCTGAATTTCGCGTGCTTGGTAACAGACGATCAAGCCCATTCGGCCGGAAGAAGCCAAGGTCAAGTCTTCCAGCCAGTGTGGCCCGTAATAGACATCGTCGTCCGCCGTCACGATGAAGGCGTCGGGAAATGCCCTGACAGCCGGGATGATTTTCTTGAACGACTTGATGTCGTCGGTGGTGCGAATCTCCACGCCGTATGAAGTGAGCCGGCGCACGGCCTCGGGGATTATTGGTTCGTCGTCATGGGACACCCAAAGAACGATGCGGTCCGGCTTGACGGTCTGGCATAGCAGGGACCTCAGTGTCAGAGGAAGAGTAGCGAACCGGGGAGGATAGGAGGTTAGGGATACGACAAGCTTTCCTGGCAGAGGGTGCTGTCGGCCACCGGTCCTGATACGCCATACCATAGTGGCGCGTGCGGCAGTAGACCGGATGTTCAACGCCAGGCGATCCAGACGCCATTGCGCCCTCTTGAAGAGGCGCGAGGCTAGCGCATCGTGCGAACTTTCGGGTTGCGTCGAACGATGCGCTCCTTGAGGGATTGAGCATTGCATCGCTTCCAAAAGGGGAGACCGCTTCTGGGTCCGATGCTCCTGGCCTTGAGCGCGATCCGGTAACGCTTCCAATGATGGCCCCTCCGTGTCACGTCCGCCGCAGGGCAGTAGATTACCGAAGGCTGGCTGAGGCGCCGGTGAGGTGTTCAGCCGTTTCGAGCTAGCTCATGCTCATGTGGGAAGGACCGTCGAGGAGTCAACCGGAGGGCAAGGGCCACCCATCTTGCACGCCCCGATGCTTCTGTGGCCCCATCAGGGCAACGGCTCTCATGGGCCGCCTCGTGAAAGATGGCTCTATAGACCCAGGAGGGAGGCGACGAGCACTCGCTGAATTTCCGACGTTCCCGAGTATAGCCGACTGCCCAGTGCATCGCGCAACTCGCGCTCGACTTCCGATTCCACCATGTAACCGTAGCCGCCGTGGATCTGGATGGCATCCTCCGCGCATCGTACCCAGTTCTCGCTGATTGTGAGCTTCGCCAGAGATGCTTCGAGATAGACGTTTCGCCCTTTGGTTTGGAGCCAAGCCGTTCGATACAGCGCTGCTTGCGCTTGATCGACCCGCATCTTCATATCGACGATCTTGCTGCTCACCAATTGGAATTTACCGATGGATTGGCCGAACTGTTTCCGGTCTCTCGCATAGCGGATCGATATGTCGAGCAGTCGCTGCATCGCTCCGACGGCATTGGAAAGGATGCAGGCTCGTTCCCAGCTCATGGAATGCGTGAAAAGACTCTGGCCGCTTCCCTCCCGTCCAAGGCGATTTTCCGCCGGGACCTCGCAGTCGTCGAAGAACAGTTCAGCCATCGGCGATGTGCGGAGACCCATTTTCTCGAGAGGACGCCCGACTTGAAAGCCAGGATACTCTTTCTCGACGAGAAAGCCGCAGATGCCACTTGGCCCGGCAGACCGATCGAGGGTGGCGTACACGACGATAAGGTCCGCGACATTGCCGTTGGAGACGAAGGTTTTGCTGCCATTCAGCACATACCGGTCGCCGCGCCGCTCCGCCGTCGTCCGGAGGCTATACGCGTCCGATCCCGAGTCGGGCTCCGTCATCGCGTTTCCACCGATCAGAGTGCCGTTGCTGAGGTCGGGCAGGTATTTACGCTTTTGCGGCTCCAACCCGAAATCGAGAATCGGGATCTCGACCGTCCACATGTGGGCGTTGATCGAGAACAGCAATCCGTTGTCTCTGCACGCATAGCCAAGGTTCTCGAGCACCCCGACCGTCGTCAGCGGATCGGCCCCCATCCCACCGTATTCCGCCGGGATGGGAAGTCCATGAATCCCGAACTTGGCACATTTGTGCCAGCCTTCGCGGTTGAACTCGCCCCGCTTGTCCCGCTCGCGCAGACCTTCATTCAACTCGTCACGGGCAAAGCTTTTGACGGCTTCCCGTAGCTGCATCTGTTCATCGGACCAGGAGAAGTCCACGGATCAGCTCCCGCTCCAGCTTTTCAGGGTTTGATAGTCGATCTTGTCGGTTGAGGTCTTGGGAAGCGAGGAATGAAAGCTGAACCGGTCCGGAATCATGTAGATCGGGATGTGCTCGGAGCAGAATGTCTTCATGTCAATCAACGATAAGGGCTTCCCTTCCTTGGACACGATGTGGGCATGGACCCTCATTCCGACGCTGTCGTCCGCCAACGCAACAACGGCAGCTTCCCGAATGCCCGGATGGCGGTAGAGGCATACCTCGATTTCCCCCAGTTCGACACGAAACCCGCGCTTCTTGATCATTCTGTCCTTTCGACCGAGGTAACGAAGATTACCGCCCGCCTCCTCGCGAACGATGTCGCCAGTCCGGTAATACTTCTTGCCCCGCACCTCGACGAAGCACCGCTGCGACTGCTCTGGCAAATTCCAGTAGCCCCTCGTGACCGCAGGCCCGCATATGCACAGCTCGCCCTCGGCCCCGTCGCTCGCCTCGGTTCCATCAGCCTGAAGAACGATACCTTCAAGATGCGAGCAGACCTTTCCGATTGGCACCGGCTCCATCTGTTCGGCCGGAATGGGCATTTGGACTCGGTAATATGTACAGACATTCGTTTCGGTCGGGCCGTACAAATTGAAGTACTGTGAATGCGGCCAATATGCTGTCAGTAGTTTCAAGTGATTGATAGGAAACACCTCGCCAGCGAACAGAACGAGCCTCAGCGCCGAGTAATCACGCGTGTCGAGCTGCCCAAACTGGGCCACAAGGCTCAGGATCGAAGGAGCCGAGTACCAGACCGTGATTCTGTGATCTGCAATCAGCTGAGCGAGCTCGTAAGGCTGCTTTCCAACTTCCTCACCGATGATGAGCAAGGTTCCACCGTGCTTCACGGAACTGAAGATATCGAAGACTGACAGGTCAAAATGGAACGGGGCGTGAGACGAAAACCGGTCCGATGACGTTAGAGCAAAGGTTCTCGCGCACCACACGACGAAACTTGCCGCGTTGCCATGCGTGAGCTGGACGCCTTTTGGTTTGCCCGTGGAGCCGGAAGTGTAAAGGATGAAAGCCAGATCGTCAGTCTCAGCTTGAGATACGGCGAAAGACGACCCTGTTCCGATATTGCAGGCGAGCTTAGCTCGCGCTTGAGTGCTGCCTTCCACCCTATCGATGACGAGAATAGCGGGACGCCACTCCTCGTCATGCGCTTCGAGCATCGGCTCGAAGCGCTTCTCAATCACGATGGCGGCCACCCGGCAATCGGCAAGGATATAATTGTTGCGCGCAGCCGGTCCGGTTGGATCGATCGGAACATACGCCGCACCAGCTTTCAGGATTGCGAATAGTGTCACGACGGCGTCAATCGACTTGTGAAGCCAGAAGCCGACACGATCGCCAGGCTGAACGCCGAGGCTGATCAATCGGTCACACAGCCGATTGGACTGAGTATCGAGAGCCTCATATGTCATAGAGCTGCCGTCGAGCTCCTGGATCGCGACCTTGTCAGGCCAGTGATGCGCGGCATCGAGAAGATATTGATGGAGTTTCATCTAAGAGATCCTCCGCCGCACGGCCTCGAGCATCGTACCCAAAAGTGGACCGGGTTTCCCGCATAGAACGGTGCGCTGCTTAAGGGATTGACGCTCTAGCGCACGAGCGAACGCTTCGAGTCGACGAGCTCACAAATGGTCTGCAACGTATTCAGATGCTCCTCGTCGGCCTCATGGGCTTTGATCGGGATGTCGAATTCGCGCTCGAGAAATGCAACCAGCTTCAACATCGCCAAGGAATCAAGGATGCCTGTCGATACCAGTGGCGTGCTGGGCGTGAGCTGCCCTGGGTCTTCTCCCGGAAGGAATTCCTCAAGGAGGTAGTCCTTGATGATGGACATCGTGGCGCCCTGATCTGTCATGAAAGCTGCTCCATCTGGCTCGCAGCGTCGAATGATCTGCACTATTCCCGATTCTAGATAGCTCTCTTCTAAAAAACTAGTGGCCTCCTGAATTAAGGAACGGCCAAGATCATCCAGGTGGCTGACTTGCTTTTTACCAAAATGCGTCAAGACAGTTGATACGGGACGATATACTTACCGCGACATAGAGCGTCGGATCGATTCCTTAAGCGCGCCGGGCGGTCGATCGGCCAGATACCGCCGCCCAATAACTAGTTTAGCAGCCGGCATGGACTGGACCTCCCACCGCGGCACGGCCAAAGATCGTCATGGCTAGCGCATCGTGCGAATCCGAAGGTCCGTGTCAGCGAAAAGCGGGCCCGTCTTCCCTGCTGGACGATGCTCCGGCCAAGAGAAGGAGCATCGTGCGGTCCTTCCGGGTGCCGGGCGTTGCGCCGTTGAAGGGATCGAGCATCGGGTCGATCCCAAACTGGGGTCCACTTTTGGGATCGACGCTCTAACTGCCATCCATGAGAACCGGACAACCGGGAACGACTTATAACGGAGGCCAAGGCGGTGGAGGCTCCTGTCACATCAGTGCGCTCGGCGCAGTCAGCCGAAGCCGATAACGTCCTTGCCGGGAGCCCGCCTTCCAAGGAGCATGGCGCCGTTGAGGCCTACTGGGCGCAGGTGCGCCACGATTTGACATTCGGTCGCCTTCTGAGGCTCGGGACCATCGTCATCGAACTCACGCTCGTTGCGGTCGCGGTCAGACTCCTCAATGTTGAGAGTCCCGCTTTCGAATCCGTGCTCACGCTGGCTCTCGGCGGCTTTCTCATCCATCACTTTCTGCCCGTACCGTGGCGAATTTCATTCTTCGCAGCGCTGTCGGTGGCCGCTGTGCCGCTCGTCTTTGGGTGGCAGGCCGGCACGTGGCTGCTCGCCTTCGGGGGGCTACTGATCGCGCTCTGCCACATACCGGTCGCATTTCATGTCCGTGTTGCGCTGATCGTGGCCCTGGCGCTTGCTCTGGCTGTCGCACGCAAGCAGATGCTTCCCGCATTCGCCGCGATCCCACCGACGATCTGGCCGATCCTGGGATCGATGTTCATGTTTCGATTGATCGTCTACCTCTATGACCTCAAGCACGAAGCCGCGCCTTTCAGCGCAAGCCGCGCTGTGGCTTACTTCTTCATGCTGCCGAGCGTCTGCATGCCGCTCTTCCCAGTTGTCGATTACAAGACCTTCCAGCGCAGCTTCTATAATGCAGACCCCTTGCGCCTCTACCAAACGGGTGTGAAGTGGATTCTTCGCGGATTGATCCACCTGATCCTGTATAAGGCCGTCTACTTTCTGGCCGTGGTCGAGCCGGGAGGCGTCGTCACTGGAACCGATGCGGCGAGGTATATGGTCTCAACGTTCCTGCTGTATTTGAAGATTTCCGGCCTATTTCACATCATCGTCGGCCTCCTTCATCTGTATGGGTACGGCCTTGCGGAAACACATCACTTCTATCTGTTCTCGACGAGCTTCACCGACTTCTGGCGCCGAATCAATATATACTGGAAGGACTTTATACAGAAAATCGTCTTCAATCCCGCGTACTTCCGGTTGCGCAAGAGAGGCGAAACGTTCGCGGTCGCGACTGCGACCCTGATTGCCTTTGCGGCGACATGGCTTCTCCACTCCTACCAGTGGTTCTGGATCAGAGGCGACTTTCCGATCGTGTGGGCCGACATCGTGTTCTGGTTCGGATTGGGATTGGTCGTCTTGGTAAACGTGCTGCTGGAATCCCGAAAAGGGCGCCAGAGGACGCTGACCAGGCCCGCGCGGACATTCCGGTACGATGCCATGCTTGCCGCAAAGACGGCGGGTACGTTCACGGCGATCTGCGTGCTCTGGACCATCTGGAGCACGCCCGATGTGGCGGAGCTCACGATTCTCTGGCAAGCCATCCTCAACTCGGGTCTGGCGGATGTCCTGATTCTCCTTGGCATTCCGGCGGCCGTGGGCGTCCTGGGCGCCATATTCCGGAACAGGAAGCGCGAGACGTCCGGAACGGAAATCGGCGGCGATGACGACAGGAGCTTCATGATTCAGGCTGGGGCCGTGACGCTGACAGCCGGTCTCCTCATCGTCGTGGCACTGCATCCTTCTCTTCTCCAGCCGGTATCGCCGGCACTCGCGAATCTGATCACCGAGCTGCGCGACCGAAACCAACTGAATGCGGCCGACGAAACGAAAATGGTGCGCGGATACTATGAGGATCTCGGCGACGCCGGCCGGTTCAACAATGAATTGGGCATGATGTTCGGCGTGGCCCCTGCGGACTGGAAGGGATCTGTTCCGACATTGGAGACAAATGACGCCATCGAGGCGCAGTTCGTTCCCTCGACGGCAACTTCCGCGACCGGAGCGATTCGTACGATCAACAGCTTTGGGCTGCGAGACCGTGAGTACCCTCGCGATCACGATTCTGGGACCTTTCGGATCGGTCTCGTCGGATCGTCCCATGACATGGGCTGGGGAGTAAAAGATGACGAGACCTATGAGAATGTTGTCGAGGATCGGCTGAACCGGGAGTTGGGACCGTTAACCGGAAAGAAGTTCGAGATCATGAACTTCTCCTTCAAGGGATATGGCCCGACCCAGAAGCTCGCCGTGATCGAGCAGCGTATGCTCCCGTATCGTCCGGACGTTGTCTTGTACGTCGCGAACACGACCGAGCTTCTGTGGATCTTCAAGTCGGCATCGAAGCTCGCGCGGAATGCTCTTCTCGATCAGTTTCCCTATGTCGGGGACGCAATCGAACGGGCGGGCCTCAGTCCCGCGATGCTTCCCAAGGATGACGTTCTCATGCGCAAGTTGGCGCCTTTTGCAGAAGATGCTCTCACCGCTTTGCTACGCAGTTTCCGCGAGGACACGCTCGTGCGCGGCGCCCGTCCGGTGCTTGTTCTGCTTGAAATCCCCAAGGATGGCCGCACCCGTAAACCGGAATTCGACCGTTTGGTGAGCATCGGGCGGACGGCTGGGCTTCCCGTTCTCGATCTTCAGGGATCCTTTGCGAAAGTCCGAGACCGGCAATCGCTCTGGGTCGCACCGTGGGACAACCATAGCAATGCGGAGGGGCACCGTCTGCTCGCGGATCGCCTCTACACTCTTCTCGTTCAGCAGGAGCTGATCCCCACGAAGCCTCCGGACAATGGCTCCATTATCCAGGACGCGCGATAGATGGAGGCGACGGGAGAACCGGTGACGCCGGCCAGTGGGCGCACTCTGACGAGCGTGGCGGATGACGCGCGCCCTGCGCGCGTCTCCTTGATCATTCCGGTCTACCGGATGGAAGTGGAGCTGCGGCGGTGCCTGGAGTGCCTTACTAAGCAGACCTATGGCGATTTCCAGGTTGTGGTTGTCGACAACGAGCCTGCGGCGGGCGACGACGTCAGCGCGGGGATCGGGGCTGTCATCTCCGCGTTTGCGAGTGCGGGCCTGCGAGTGCGCGGCATCGGATGCCGCGCAGCCGGGTCCTACCATGCGCGCAATGCAGGCATCTCGCATTCGCAAAGCGAACTGATCGCGTTTACCGACGCCGATTGTCTGCCGCTTCCGGAATGGCTTGAGGCGGCAATCGAAGCCTGGGACACGCACACTCATCCCGGCGTGGTCTCGGGTCCAGTGGCTCTCTATCCGGCCGACCAGCACCCAATCTCTCTTTACGAGATGCGTTTTAGCTATCTCGGCCTGGTCAACAGCAGGGGTGACTCATTTGTGACCGCCAACTGGCTTATCTCCAGAGAGATCCTTACCGAACTAGGTGGCTTTGACGCGTCGTTGCGGTCTGGCGCCGACGTCGATCTCTCGAGACGTGTCAAAGCGGCCGGCCATCACCTTATCTATGCAGCAAATGCAGTTGTGCGGCATCCTACGCGAGCCACACTTGAGGAGCTGCTGAAAAAGCATCGCCGTACGGTGGGCGGTGCATGGAATCGCACTCCGAGCCGCCTCAGAACCCTGCGCGTTCTGAGACATGTGCTCAGACGCGGATGGTCGCGCTACCGCGATCTGCATCGGGCCAGAGCCAGCAAAACGGAGCCTGTGACAGGACTGCTCAAGGTGCAGTTTGCCATAACGGCGGCCGAGATCCGGGAAACGATCCGCCTCGCTTGCGGGGCCGAGCCCGAGCGCTAGCGCATCGTGCGAACCTTCGGCTCGCGCCGAACGATATGTTACTTTGGGTCCGATGCTTCGGACGCGCAGGGAGATGCTCCGGCGCGGCATTGCCGCTCCGAAAGGCCACGGAAGATGGCGGTAGGTTACGACAGTGCTGGGTGTCCGATTCTTCGACCTCTTCGCCGGGATCGGACTTCAATGCATTCTTTCGTCTCGCCCGAATTCGTCGCCTGAACCGCCTCTTGCCACCTCTATCTCATACTGACGCACAATCCGCTCATCTCCATCGGGAATGCGCCTGATGTGGTAGAGCGGAACGCCGTCGGCGGCAGACGGAAGCAGGTTGACGATGCTGAAGGTGCCATGAGGCATGTTGCACAGAGGCGTTTCCTTTGCCTGGACATGTTGGCCGATCTTGAACGCATGCGTCGTCATAGGGTCGTCCTCCAAAAGAGAATCGGACGTAACCACGCTGCCACGATCCTGTTGCGAACGGGGAAAATCGGCAAGTTAGCCTCGGCCGAAATTTCCCAATGGAGATATCAACGATTGGCCACATTGCGACCATCGCTCTCGAGCGAGACAGTCAAACCCATCGCCCGCTGATCCGATGCATGGCAGCGCTCTGCTCATGCAGGAGATTCGACACTCGAGCAAGGCCCGCCCCTTCTAGTTTAGTGGCACCGGGTCGCTTGACTGGCAAGCACAAGCAATTCAGAGGTCAATGGTCTTGACGGCCTGCCAGGGATCGAAACTAGCTCTGTCTCCCAGTCTTGCAAGTCATGGTTACGGCTGGGTCTTGATTGTTGAGACGAGAACAATCGAGATAGACGTAAGCGGCGTGATCCAGACCGGGTCAATTCACCTGCCCCAGTGCGCCTTCACTGTAACCGTCAGGCGATCCGCGAACAACCCGGTGTTTGTCTACCGCGGCCCCGTTTGAGAAGTCGATTGTCGCGTTCTAACAAGAATCGATAGAGCTGTTGCACGCTCGAGCATCGGACGTGAAAGGTAAACTCCACATTTGGGATCGATCCGATGCTCTTTCTCCCAAGTCGCGTATCGTTGGGCGCGACCCGAAGAGCTGCGTAGAGAAAAGCCGGATCCACTTCTCGCTAATGCGGCCCCTCTGGCTCCATACGATGCGCTAAGTAGGTCGCCAAAAGTTCTGCAACAGCTTTCTGAGCCAGAAGTGTTTGGATGCCATGCCCGCCTTGCGACACGCTTGTTGTGGCGTCAGCGCCAGAACCCAGGCTGCGGCATCGGCGGCCAGGGCATCGATGGATGCGGCCTGCCGGTTGGCCGCAATCAGCCGCTTGAGTTCGCGCCAGAGCTGATCCATCGGGCTCAGTTCGGGTGCCTGCCGGGGCAGCCACACGAAGCGGATCCGCAACCGGTCTGCCAGCGCCTGGGTCTGCGGGGCGGTGTGGGCGCTGGCCCGGTCGCTCAGCAGCCAGAGCCAGCCGGCGCCGCGGTAGCGGCGCCGCAATGCGCGCAGGAACGCCTGGGCATCGGCCTGACCGGCGTGGGAACGGATCAGCACCACCCGGCGCGCGCTTCGCAGGTCGATCGCCCCAAACAGCACCCGCTTCGCGTTGCGGCCGGTGATCGGCACGGTGGCCTGAGTGCCCTTGAGCGCCCAGGTCGCCCGCAGCGGCGGAAACAGCCGCAACAGCGTCCAGTCGAGGCACAGCAGCCGATCGCCTCTGTGCCAGCCCGCCTTCAGACGCCGGGTGATGCCCCTTTTTTCTGCGCCAGATGAGGCGCGCGCTCGACATAGACGTAGCGCGGGCGCTTCCAGCGATAGCCTGCCTCGTGCAGCCGGCGCCGCAGGGTCCGGGGGCTGACCGCGAGGCCCTTCGTGGCCAGGTCGTGCGCCAGCAGCGGCACCGTCCAGCTCGTGGCCTGATAGCCGCAGCGGCGCGGGTCGCGCGCCAGGGCCGCCGCCAGCCGCCGCGGCGTGAGGGTGTGGTGAAGGCGCGGACGCCCGCTGCGCGGCCGGTCGATCAGTGCCGTGGCCTCATGCTCGGCCCTGTACTGGGCCAGCCAGCGGTGCACGCTGGAGCGGTTGACGCGGCAGCGGCGGGCCGCCTCCGCCATAGAATGCCCCTCGGCCACCAGCAGCAGCGCTTCGAGGCGGCGATACACACGGGCCTCACGGGCGCCAGCAAGCGCGGCGGCCAGCCGCTTGCGATCCGCCTCGTCGAGCCACGTCTCGGGAGAGTGATCATGTCGTTGCATGCTCCCCAGAAAACACCCGCAGCTCTCGCGTTGCAAGACTTATGGCGGCCTACTTAGCCACGGCGCAGGCTGAAACTCATGTGGCCATCAGAGGCAAGAGAGAGGGCCTCAAAAACCCAGTTCCGTGCAAGGCAGAACTCGTGGACGGCTTGAATGACGCCATAAGGAGTTCCCGTCACGGCATTACCCTCACAGTAATCGTGACCGGCAATTCTACCATGCGCCTTGATGAGTGGCTCGTACAGGGCAAGCTCCTCCACAATGAGCGCGTAGGCATGAGTTGTATCAATGTAGGCTATGTCTGGGCCGTGTGGACAGATTAATGAGGATGAAGCTGAGAGCAAGGGCAACGAAAGAGCCGTAGTTCTCGTCCGCCTTCTCACAGCGTGAAGCAACCCGCTTGAACCGCTTGAACTGTCTCATGGGTTGCTCGATGCGAGCCCGTCTGTGGTGGAGTATGTTTGAGAATAACTTCGGCTTCCCTTTGGTCGTCATCCGTTATGGAATGGCTGGGCAGATGCCACGGGAGCGAGTGGCCTGCGGGTTGGCCTTCGCGTCATAGCCCTTGTCTTCCACAGCCGCCCGAGGCGTGCTGCCCGGCCCAAGGTCAAGCAGGGTTTCGACGTGAGGGCTGTCGCTAACCTCGCCGCCGGCCCGGCTCAAGCGCCAGAACCGCTTCCACACCAAGTTCCAGTTGCCGAAGCACGCGGGCAGAGCCCGCCATGTGATGTTGTGGACCGTGAAGGAGTGAAGTGCCTCAAGGAAGCGGCGGCCATTGCGGCCCTTGGCGCCTCACCGGGAGCACCAAGCCGCGAACACCTGTAGCACCCTTGTCCAGTTCACCTCGGTCATTCCCGTCAGCATGGTCGCATCTCCTGAAGCCGACCCGCCTAGAATCATCGCGAGACTGATTTGGGAAGCCACTCACTCAATACACGACCAATCCGCCCACACGGCCTAGCTGATCACGCTGGCCTGCGTGCAATGAAAATGGTTTCACCACGCAGCAACCCATAACTGGAAACGTTCGGCTCTGTCGCCACGAACTCTTCCAATTGGAAGCCAGCAGATCTAATGCGATCTCGAACATCGGCCCCAAAATACCGCACATGGTCTTCTTGGCCGAAATGCAGGAAACGATCGGCAGGCGTTTGGATCGCGGGGTTCTCGTAGGTTTTGGACCAGGCCTCCACGAAGGGCGTCCTGAGAAGTGCAAGTCCGCCAGGGCGTAGCACCCGCAGCAATTCCCCGAGTGCTTTGCGATCATCAACGTGTTCAAGCACATCAAAGCAGATAATCACGTCGAACGATGCATCAGGTAGGTCGATACGTTCAATGTTGAGTACTAGATCAGCCCGCCCTGGCTCGAGATCAGCGGACTTGTAGTAGTGGGTCCTTCTTTGGACGAATTGCTTGATGACCTCCTCTGGCGCGAAATGCAGGACGGACGTGTTGCTCTCTAAAATGCTGGGATTGTTATTGAGCCAAAGCGCCAGAAGGCGATGCCGTTCGAGGCTATTACATTGCGGGCAACGCGCATCATACCGAGGTGGATGGCAAAAGCCTCGGAAAGTCCCCTTGAAGCCGCAGAGACAGCATTCACGAGGAAATACCCCCTCCATTCGAGACAGAAGAGTCTGTTCATAAGGGCTTAACAGAACAGCCTTTAAGTGCTTCCGTACCCCATACGGGACCTTCGCTAGCCCACGAAACATTCGAGCACCTATGAGTTTATCGCCCCTAGGAGCAGTTCCTGCCGCTTCTCTCGATCTGGATTTGACAAGCGCAGGATAGCCTCCGAAAAGTCGCCATTCGCGACACCGATCTCGGCGATGGTGCTGCCTTTGGGAATTGTTGTCAGCCAAGCTTCACGGCTGGGGAACACTCGGCACTCGGAAACCTGCCTAGCCGAAAGTTCTGGCGCCCGTGTAGGAAGTTCATGCGTTCGCGCAGACGGGGTTAACCTGACGATTTTGAACCCAAGAAGGCGAAGTGGTGCGCGGATGGTCTTCTTGATCACCTTCATGGCGCCCTCCTTCGAGGTTCGCTGATCCGATGAGGATGCACCTAGCGCATCATACGGAAAAGTGGACCGGTTTTTCCGCACCGCACAAGTTAAGGATTGAGCATCGGATAGATCCAAAAGTTCATCCACATTCACATCCGATGCTCTAGCCCGAGAATTGCACGTAACTGCCTTTATGGAGCACGATCTGAAGTGTTCGCAAGTCGTCACTCCGATGGAGCGCCGCCGCGTCAATGCAGCAGAATCGACTTTCAAGGATGCCTCGGAAATGCATTTGTCCGACAAGGATCGCACGGGACTGCTAAATTAGCGCCCGTCAATTCGAAGCTGTTGGTCCGATCGACCGGCCGATCTCATAAGCCTGTGCTATCATTCCTCTTGGATCAAGCTTAGCCCTATCCGACAGGCGGAGATGCCTCGCTCATGGTCGAAGAAGCACGAGCCCGCAGGATTCTCTTCATCATCAACTCCCTCGAGGGCGGCGGGGCAGAGCGGGTGATGTGTCTTGTAGCGGCCGCGATAGCGGAAGCAGAGAAGCATTGGAGGGTCGCCCTCGTCACCCTCGATCAGGCACGCGACAACTACGCGCTTTCAGAGCGCGTGACCCGTATTCAACTGAATGCGGGAGGAAGCCTCCTGTGGAGCATGATCGCCCTTCGTAGGCTGCTTCGTCTGGAGCGTCCCGACATCATGGTTAGTTTTCTGACGCGATCGAACTGCGCCGCAATTGCTTGCTCGCGGCTGGTGGGAATTCCATGCGTCGTCAGCGAACGTGTCCATACCACAAGCCATCTCTCGTCGCACCGGGTCCGTCGACTGAAGAAAGCTCTGATCAGGTGCCTCTACCCCTATGCGGATCGGGTCATCGCCGTCTCGGAAGGCATCAGGGACGATCTCGTCGCACACTATGGCGTGGCCGCCACACGGGTGGTGACGATCCACAACCCTGTCGACGCGGAGAGGATCAGGCGCGCCGCTCTGATCGCTCCTTCGGTCGATCTTCCTCATGATTTCATTGTGGCGGTAGGGCGCCTCGTGCCGAACAAGAACTTTTCGATGCTCCTGCGTGCGTATGCGGCTGCGAATGTCGGCAGCGCGCTCGTGATCCTCGGAGAGGGAGCCGAACGGTCCAGGCTTGAAGCCCTCGCCTCCGAGCTTGGAGTTTCCGACAAGGTCCACTTACCGGGTTTCGCGGCGAACCCCCATGCGATCCTCGCGCGGGCCCAATTCTACGTGTCGCCGTCCAACGCAGAAGGCTTTCCGAATGCGATGATCGAGGCCATGAGCCTCGGACTGCCCGTCGTGTCGACGGATTGCGAGTCCGGCCCATCTGAGATCCTGCAGGGAGGTGCGGGAGCGCCGAAAGTCACAGAGTTGACGAAGGCCAGATTCGGCATTCTGGTTCCGCCTGACAACGAGCGCGCGATGAGTGCCGCGCTTCAGACAATGAGCGAGCCGCGCAATCACGGGCACTTCGCCGCCTTGGCCCGGAAGCGCGCGCACGACTTCTCCCTTGACCGCAGCTTAACGGAGTATCGAGCAGTGATTGATACAAGCCTTTTCAGCTCTCACGCCCGGCAGACAGCCGGCTGAGACGATTTAACGTTTTCATAAACTTGGGACAGACTTCAGATGCGTCGCGATTTGTCGATCGAGCCGTCGCTTTGGATCCGATCAAGTGCCAGAGCTTCTGAAGCCATCAAACTATCGTTTCCCGCGCTTCTTATCGCGTGCATCTCGCCTCAGGTAGCCGGATGACCAAAAGAGTTTCAGCAGCGAGAGCCGTAGTCTTCATGGGGGCGGCTCAGGCCTGCAGATTGATGGTTACATTCATAACCGCCCCGATCCTCGGCAGGTTGCTGCACCCGGCTGACTTCGGCCTGATCGCGACCTCGGCGCCGATCATCGGCTTCGTCACAATGATTCAGAATCTCGGCCTAACCCAGGCGATCATTCAACGCCAGACGATCACGAAAGGACAAATCAACACGCTGTTCTGGCTGTCCCTGCTTCTCAGTCTCACGTTCGCTGCCGGTTTGCTCCTTCTGGCGCCCTTGCTGGCGCGCTATTTTCAGGAACCGCGTTTAACGGCTGTTATCTGGGTCGGGGCGGCACTCACTGTCGTTTCCGTCATCGGCGAGCAGCCTATGGCCCTCCTGACCCGAAGCCTTCGTTTCAGGCTTCTGGCCGTCCTTGACATTCTAGGCATCGTCATCGGGGCTGCGCTTGGGGTTGCGATCGCTTGGTACACACGCAGCTACTGGGCTTTGTTGGTGCCGCTGGCGTGCGCGCGATCCCTGAGCTTGATTGTTTCCGCCCTCGCGGTCCGGTGGCTCCCGGGGAGACCCGTTTGGGACGAGGCTGCGCGGCAGATGATTGGTTTCGGCGCTGGCTTGTCAACGTTCAATATCTTGAATTTCCTCGCACGCAGCGCAGACAATCTGATGATTGCCAAGGCCCATGGCGCCGTCGCGCTCGGCTTCTACGATCGGGCCTACAAGCTCATGCTGCTGCCGCTCACGCAGGCGACCTGGCCGTTGAGCCGCATCATGACACCAATTCTTTCGAGGCTGCAGGACGAGCCGGAGGAGTATCGCCTCACCTATATCAGTAGCGTGAGTCTCCTGATGCTTGCGGTACAACCAGGTTTGTTGTGTGCGGTGATGTATTCCGATGCAACCGTCGCTCTGCTGCTCGGAAGCAAGTGGGCGGAAGCAGCGCCCATATTCGCCTGGCTGGGGTTCGCAGGTCTGCACCAGACATTCACGTCGACGACGGGCTGGCTGTTCATAAGCCAAGGAAGGATGCGGGAACTCGGTATCGTCGGCCTTGTGAGTTCAACGTCGACGATAGCCTCGTTTGCCGTCGGTCTGCCCTGGGGGCCTCTTGGCGTCGCCGTCTCTTATGTCGTCAGCGATTATGCGCTGCGACTTCCCTTCACCTGGTACATGACGGGACGGGCGGGCTACGTCGGGGTTGGTGACATCTCCAGAATCGTAATCCCCCATGCCTGTGGTCTCCTGGTGAGTGCATCTGTGTTGGCTCTGATCAAGGTATCCCTCCATGTCTCTTCGCCCATCGAGCTGGGCGGAGTTCTCATCGTCACTTACGCGATTAATTCTGCCGTCCTGATGTTGTTTAGGTCTAAGCGTCTCCTGATGATCCAGGCGCTGAAGGTGGCGTATCGAGGCATGATGCTGCGCCCGACTTCCTCAACGGGGCGACCATCGTGCAGGAAACCGCCTGACGACGGGAGCCTATCCTGAAGTGCTTCAAACTAACCGGATGGGATCCGCCACAAACGAAGTTCAGGGCCGTCGCCAGTACACGCGTTATCCTGGACGGTATCGAGATGATGCGCAAACAGCAGGCGAAGTATTCCTGCAACCAACAGCCATCGCTCGCCGAGAAGTTTCGCCTGCTCGCCGCATGAGCGCGGCACGACATATCTGCTACTTTCTCGTCCCTGCACCAGATTTGCGACCGGACATTGATTTCTTCCGCAAGGAGGTCGGCCTGCCACCCTTCCGGCTGTCGCCATTGCCGAGGTCCTCGCCCCGCAGGGTACGGGATGTGCTCGAGGACCAGCTGCCCTACCTCCCTCGACCCGCTGATTTCCAACCTTCTGGCCTGCTCGTCCCCGCCTTCATGGGAGGTGGCGTCGGGCTGAACGCAAACTATGACTGCCGTGCGGTCAACGGCCCGCCCGACAACGATGATGCGTCTTGCTTATCGCAGCCCCCAAGAAATCGTCAGGGCGCTACTGGGTTGGCTTGATTTGCCACGATGTTCATCCTTGGCTACCCTCTATCCTGCTACAGGAGGAACGGTGCATTTGCGACGGCTCGTTGTCATCTCCAATCGCGTAGCTATCCCGGACGCCACCGGAAAAGCTGCTGCAGGAGGCTTAGCCGTGGCCCTGCACGAGGCCTTTCAAGCCTACCAGGGGCTGTGGTTCGGCTGGAGCGGCAAGGTTGCAGCCCATCCGGCGGTCCATCCCAAGATCATCGATAAGGGACAGGTGCAGTATGCTGTCATGGACCTGACATCGCTCGATCGACAGGAGTACTATAACGGCTTCGCCAACCGGGCGCTCTGGCCCATCATGCATTATCGGATTGGCCTGTCCGAGTTCTCGCGGGCTGACTACGCAGGATACTTGCGGGTCAATCGGAGCTTCGCCAGTGCACTGGCCCATCTGATCCAGCCTCACGATCTTGTCTGGGTTCACGACTATCACCTTATCCCCCTCGCGAGCGAGTTGCGGGCTGTCGGCATCACAAACCCGATCGGGTACTTTCATCACATTCCCTGGCCTGCTCCTGAGGTTTTTGGAGCTCTTCCAGGCAGTACAGAGCTCCTGCGCGTCATCCCGGACTATGATCTTGTGGGCGTGCAGACAGAGCGGGATGCCGACAACCTCAGACGCAGCCTCGTCCAGGAACTTGGCGCAATCCACCGCAGGGCAGATCTCCTCGACGTCGGAAGCCGACGAGTCCGCATCAAAAGCGCTCCAATCGGCATTGACGTCAATGGGTTCCAGCAAGCAGCCCAACGCTCCGGCTCGACCCGGCTTCTGAAGCAGACGATTGCGGGTCTGGGGTCCCGCAAGCTGATCATCGGGGTTGACCGGCTGGATTACTCAAAAGGCATTCCTGAGCGCATGGAGGCTTTCGAGCGTTTTCTGGTCAGCCATCCGGATCAGCGGGGACGGGTGACCTATCTGCAGATTGCCCCAACAAGCCGCAGCGAAGTGCCCGAGTACGCAACCCTCAGCCGAGACGTGAATGAGACGCTGGGGCGGATCAACGGCTCCTTGGGTGAGCCTGGCTGGGTGCCGATCCACTATGTGACGAGCACCTATTCTCGCGCGGTCCTTGCTCGCCTTTATCGGCTGGCCCGGGTCGGGCTCGTGACCCCCATGCGCGATGGGATGAATCTCGTGGCCAAAGAATACGTGGCGGCTCAGGACCCGCAGGATCCCGGTGTTCTCATTCTGTCGAAATTTGCCGGGGCTGCTGAGGAGCTCACCGATGCACTCATCGTCAACCCGAACGACAAGGTCGAAGTGGCGGAGGCGATTCAGCACGCGCTGCACATGAGCCGGGAGGAGCGGGTTGCTCGCTGGCAGGCGATGCTGAAGATTCTTTGGAATTCCGATGTCTCACGGTGGGCGGCGGCATTTATCAGGGATCTGGCCGCCAACAAGTCAAGCAGAGCCCGCGGCAGAATGGTGCTGGCCAAGAAAGGGAGTGATGATCCCTAGGAGCCAACCACGAAGTGTCGTGGGATCTGTCGCAGCTCATTCTTTCCGACCACGGGGCATGGCCAGCGCATGCATATCCATTATTGAATGCTGTAGGTCGGCACCGGCTACAGTGCCTCGATACTGATCTTCGCAGAACCTGGCGGTGACCAGTACCGCTACCTGCCCAGCCGTCTAGTAGCAGGGCACCTGAAATCGGCGAAGCGGGTATTGGTGTAACCTCTCCCAACTCACGTGACATCCCAACCACGTGAGCATCTCGTTCTGTGTTAAACTCGGACCTTGGAGGAGATCACGATGGTTGAAGTCTCCCGAGCGTATCGGAAAGATCGACCGTGAACACGGTCAAAGCCTGGATTTCCGAAGGCAGAGGCCCGACAATTTCAATACTGGAGACGTACAGCACCTCAAGCAGCCGCATCCCCAGGGTCGCGATCTTTCAAGGCACTGCATCACACTCGCGGTTGCCGATAAGAGCCCTCCTGCGCCCACCGGAAACTTTCCATGCGGAGAGGTGTCGATCCAAAAGATATCGCCGGTTTCCTGCACGTCCTATGCCGCAGGCACGATCACACCGGTTTGTCCGCTTGCTGCAAGCGATCTGCTGACCATCCCCGACATCGTCATGTCTTTGACGAAAGACCTTACGAACCGAGCAGCAGTAGGTTTCAACACACTGACGCCCATCGCCTGCGGGATCGTCATGAAGGGTTCCACCATCACCTCGAACGCCGGATGCTCCGCCGCCACTTTCTGCATAGCTTGACGTACCCCGCCAAGGCCGTCGAGTTCACCTGCATCGAGAGACGAAACCGCATCTCCAAAGCTGGAGAAGCGGATGAGATTGCCTCCCTGACCAGTACGTGTGAGATGCAGCTCGTATGCGCTTCCTTTCACGACCCCGATCTTTAATTGCTGCCTGTCGACATCGCCGGGCGTCAGAGCCGCCGAGCCTCGGCGGAGGAGATAAGCCCCTTCGATCAATACGTATGGATCGCTATACGCAATTTGCTCGGCCCGTTTGGGATCAACGGCCAGAAAGCAGACGTCCCATTCATCAGATCCAGCACCGTCGGACACCGCTTCCGCCTTATCGTAGTGCCGAAATCGGATAGGGAGATCGAGCCGCTGGGCGAGTTCCCGTGCCAAGTCCACCGACACGCCGCTCGGAGTGTCGTCCGAAGGACCTCGGCGTACGAGAACCACGTTGCCGTGGTTTAATGCGCATCGCAGGGTTCCCGATGGTGCGAACTCCTGCCGCAGAAGATCGAGATCATAATCGGGCTGTGCCATTCCGTCTTCCTTCGGACACCTTATGTATATGATTAGATGGATTGCATCCAATCGTCTTCACGTGGAAACTGCGTGACCATGACCTCGACGCCGCTTTCCCCCGCCATCAGTATGGGAGCCTCATCCTTCGCGTGCACGAAGACCAACGAGTACGGCGTGTAAGTTTCCCCGTCGAGAAGAAGCGATCCGTTGAGGACGATCAGATATTGTCCGCCAGATTCGCTTGGGTCGGGAGCCTGAGCCGTCATGGAAGGGCCGAGACGTATGACCTTGACGTTCATTCCATCGTCGCCAGGTTGTTCCTCAACAACGGTATCGATGGAAACCGTCGTGCGATCACGAAGGACTGGTTCAATGGAAAGCGCGACGGGAAGCGAGACACGGTGCCGCCGCTTGGTCGGCTTCAGCTTTTCGCGGACGTTCGGAGTCGTGAGGTACACCAGGCCCGCATCCGTCCTGCTGCGCAGGGTCAGATAGGACAGCCCTTGCGCTCCGGCGATCAAAGGGCCGTAGCCGGTGTGGTGATCGGCGTAGTGGACGGTGACAAGATGCACCTGATCGCGCCCGATGGTGCCGCTGCCTGCGATGAAGACCTGGAACTGGTCGACGATGTGAAAATGCGAATCCAGCTTCTGGTGCGCATTCAAGTCCAGGCGAAATGCCTGCGGATCGGGCGTCGCGATATCCGAATTCTTGCCGAAGAGGTTGATTTTCCAGGATTGTCCCCGGCGAAAGCGTTTTGGCTCGTTCTCGGCATATGAGCTTGCCTTCATGCTCTTCCTCCTGTTGTGCCGTTTGCCGCCTCGGATCAATGGCGAGGCGGAGGGAATTCCACATCCAACGCCGTTGCAAGCGTGTCGCGATCCGTTCCAATCAAATCCTGCAGCCTTATGAACTGTCGTGCCGCATTGACGGATTGCACGGATACGAGCCGGCCATCTTTCAAGCCGAGAACCGAGAAGGCGCCGCTCACGGGGCCTTTCAGGACTGCCTCAGTCTCGGATTTGTGGATATCGCCCGCCATCTGGATCTGAATCTCGGCCTGATGAGACCAGTATCGCGGGATGCGCTGCGGCGGCACGGGAGCGCATGCGACCGCGGCTGCGGCGATTTTGGCCTGGTCCTGACCGGGGTTGACGGCTTCATAACGAATATGACGGCCGAGATCTGCATTGAACCATGCCGCGCAGTCACCAATCGCGTAGACCGCGTGATTGTCGGTCCGTCCTTGGTCAGAGGCCAGAATTCCGTTCTTCACCGATAATCCTGCGCGACGCGCAAGATGATCGTTCGGGACAACGCCGATCGCCGCGACGACGAGATCTGCCTCGATCAATTCGCCGTTGCCAAGGATAACCATATCGATGTTCCGGTCGTTGTCGCGCCGAATGGACGCGACAGGCGAATCCAACTTCACCTCCAGGCCTCTAGCCTGATGGCGATCGAGGAGATAGCCAGCCATCGAGCGGCTTACCGTCCGCTCCATCAGTCGCTCGCCGGCCTCCACGAGAGTGGTGCGTATCCCCTTGGCAACGGCCAAGGCCGCGACCTCAAGGCCGATCAGCCCGCCGCCGATGACAGCCAGCGACCGGGCGCGCGACAAACGATTGCTCAGGCGGACGAAATCGTCGTGTGTCCTTAGGTAGAATGCAGCGCCTTGAGAATCGACCTCCAGCGGCAGCCGTCGCGGCTCGGCGCCACAGGCGAATACAAGCGTGTCATACTCATATCGCCGGCCGTCGGATGCAATTGCATGCCGGCTCTCGACATCAACGTCGGCAATCGTCGTGCCGCGATCGAGATCGATCCGGTTCGTTTTATAGAAGTTCTCCGGGCGCAGGAGTGCCGGCGAATATTCTGCAACGGACAGCGCCTCTTTGGACAGCGGCGGGCGATGGTAGGGCATAGTCTCCTCATTGCTCACGACCGTGACCACGCCCTCATAGCCGAACCCGCGCAAGGCAGCCGCTGCGGCGATGCCGGAATGGGATGCACCAAGGATCAACACGCCTGACATTGCAATCACCAACTCGATGCCGACAGTTAACCTACGACAATCATGTCGAACTCACTCTTGCGAGCACCGCATTCCGGGCACATCCAGTCATCCGGCACATCTTCCCAACGGGTTCCCGGCGCCACGCCACCATCGGGATCGCCCAGCGACTCGTCATATCGAAAGCCGCACAGAACGCATTCCCAGATCCGTAAGCCGCCTTTGCGCGCAACGTCCTCCGACGCGTCAATCACCTGCACCTCCCGGGATGAATTTAGTTGAATTGAGGCTATGGCGTATGCTCTGTTATCGCCAGATGTTCTGCATGACTATCAGACATAGCAAACCGGCATATCGGTCTCAGGGTGAGGAACGGCGATGGACATACGCCAGCTGAGTTATTTCGTCCGCGTTGCCGAACTTGGCAGTTTCAGTCGTGCATCCACCTTCCTTCACGTGGCTCAGCCCGCTCTCAGCAGGCAGATCCACAACCTCGAAGTGGAGTTGAAGGAGCGGCTTCTGATCCGCAACGGCAGAGGGGTCGAGCCAACCGAGGCTGGCGAGCGGCTTTTGAGCAATGCGCGCGGTATTCTCCGGCTCATCGAGCGCACTTATGAGGATATCGAGAATGCGCGAACCGGCAAGTCCGGCAAGGTAGCGATCGGCCTGCCGGCAACAATCTCGGTCGCGATCGCAACCGCTCTCATTCGCCGTTTGCGGGAAGAACTGTCGGATGCCCAGGTCACATTGGTCCATGGACGTTCCAGCCAGTTGCAGGAGTGGCTGTTGTCGGGGCGTCTCGACATGGTGATCATGTTCGACGCGCCCTCTTCCCCAATGCTCGAGGTCACCGATCTCGTTGAAGAATCGCTCTATTTGGTCGGTGCGGAGGGAGCCTTCGACGATGTCGGACCGGTGCCGCTAGAGGCCTTGGCTTCCCTGCCGATGATCGTCGCATGCCGGCCCAATAGCACGAGGGTCCTGCTCGATTCCGAGTTGGCGCGCCTTGGCCAGAAGTTGAACCTTGTCTTCGAACTCGATCCCCTCGATACGATGTTCGACCTCGCCCGGGATGGGTTTGGCTTCACCGTGGCATCGATCCGTACAATGGAATCCAAGGGCGCAGGGGCAGGCCTTGCCGTGCGGAAAATCGTCGGGCCGGAACTGGTCCTTGCCATTCAGCTTGTCCAGCCCGCGCGCCGGGTCAACAACAGGCTACAGGAGGCCGCCTTCCGTATCCTCAAGGATCTCAGCCTCAAGCTTCTGCGTAAATAGCCGCGGATCGTCTACCGGTCGTCGCGGCTGAGCCCGGATCCGAACTGCTTCGCCGAAAGCAGAAATACCAGTGCCACGAGCAGCATGATGCCTCCGCTCGCGACGGCCGGCACGGTCAAGCGAAACAGGTCCGAGGCGAATCCAAGCATCAGTGCGCCGAGCGAGGGACTGGCCCGGAAGAGCAGGCCATGAACACTGAGAGCCCGCCCGCGCATAGGCGGCGGAGCGCGTAGCTGGACAAAGGTCTGTGTTCCAATGAGGGCGAGCGAGGTGAAAAACCCCATTGCCATCGCGCAGGACGACAGAAGCCAGGAATGCGGGGCAAGGGCAAAGCCAATGACGGCGAACGCCGAGAGTAGCCAGGATAGGATGATCTGCTGCGGAAGGCGGCTCGTGACAAGGTAGGTCCCCATGCTAAACCCGGCCAGGATTGACCCCAGGGCCATCGTCGATGTCAGAACGGCGAGCCCCGTGGCAGCCTGAGAGAAGTGCTCGGCAGCGAACGCTGGAAGCATTTCCGCAACGGAACGGATTGTGACGCCCCCAATCAGCAGCAGGAACAACATGACACGCATGCCGCGATCGGCGATCAGATAGCGAAAGCCGGCAACGATGTCGGCGAGCACGTTTCGGCCAAAGGCCCGCTCGGTGTTCCGAACCGTCGCGATGACGCCGAGCGTTGCAACGAAAATGGCCGTGACGATGGCGTTCAGTAGGAAGACCCAGGCTACATCGAAATGCACGACCATCAATCCTGCAATGGCAGGCCCGACCAACCTTGCAAGATTGACGTTCATGGAATTGATGGCGACCGCGGCGGGAATATCCTCCCACGCCACAAGCTCCTGGACGAGCGCCAAGCGTGCGGGCTGGCTCAACGCAATCACGCAACCCTGCAGTGCAACGAGAGCGATCAGCATGGTGAGGCTCAAAAAGCCGCAGACGATCAGGATTGTCATGAGAGCCGCGACAGCCGTGAGGACGGCCTGACAGATCCGGTTGAGCCTCAGCGTATCCCATCGATCTGCCGCCGCTCCGGCGAAAGGCCCGATAAAGAGGGTCGGCAGCAGGTCCGCCGCCGCGAGGATTCCGAGCCAGAACGTCGATTCCGTCATGTTCCAGACAAGGAGGCTGCAGCCGATCCTCTGCATCCACGTGCCGAGGAGCGACACGCAGTTGCCTGCCGAATAGATCGCGAACTGGCCGCTCGTCAGTAGCCGAACGATCGGCGAACCACCAAGTCTCGTGCCTAGCCTTCGCAGAAGCTTTTTAAGTCGAGGCATCGACGGGCATGTTGACGACCCGGTCGGGTCTGCCATCGAGAAATGCCGCGATCAAACGAATGGCGTCCCCGTAATAAGTGCCCAGCATTTCACGGGTGAAATAGCCGAGATGCGGCGTCATGACGACGTTCGGCAGGCTGCGGAAAGGGTGATCCACGGGCAGAGGCTCCTGCTCGTAGACGTCGAGACCGGCACCGGCGATCGACCCCGCCCGCAACACGTCGATCAGGGCCGTTTCGTCGACGATGGCGCCCCGCGCGGTGTTGACCAGGAAGGCGGTCGGCTTCATGGCGCGCAACTCGGGTGCGCCGACGATACCGCGCGTGCGGTCGCCCAAGGCGAGATGGATCGTCACCACATCGCTTGTGGCGAACAGTTCCTCCTTCGAGAAGCGGCGGGCGCCGGCAGCTTCAGCCTGCTCATCGGTCATGTTCTGGCTCCAGGCCTGAATCGACATGCCGAACACCCTCCCGATCTCGGCGACCCGGCGACCGAGACCGCCGAGACCAAGGATGCCGAGAGTCTTTCCTCCCAGCGCGGTCCCTGCCTGGTTCTGCCACCCTCCGTCCCTCATCGACCGATCTTCGGATGGGATGTGGCGGGCGAGAGCCAAAATGAGCCCCCAGACGAGTTCAGCGACGCCGCCACTTCCGGCTCCCCCGACCGGCGTATTGGAGACCATGATGCCGCGGGCAGCCGCCGCGGCGACATCGACCGTATCGTATCGCTTGCCCGTCACGACGATGTATTTGAGACGCGGAAGGCGCTCGATGAGCGATGCCGGTATCGGCATGCGCTCCCGCAGAGTGCAGATGATATCGAAGTCGGCGAGTTCCCTCGCCGCCTCCTCCGGCACGGAAAGTGGCTTGCCGAACACGGCCACGTTGGCACGAGCCTTCAGAGGCTCCCAATCCGCAACCGTTTGAGAGACGCCGATATAGTCGTCCAGAACGGCGATGTTCAACCTCATCGGATTCCTTCAATTCCACCATTGACCGATCTTCAGCAGTCCTCAGACGAGCGTAGCGCCCTATTTGCGTTCCCACTCTTCCGACCAGATCTGCAGCGGATCGAGAGTGCCTTGCCGGAAGTTCACCAGATCAGGCACGGCAACATAGGCCCGCGGGTAGAAGTAAAGCGGGAGCATCGGCAGGTCTTCCGCAAAGATCTGCTGCACCGTTCCCCATGCCTTCTTGGCGGCATTGGGATCGAGTGACATTTCCAGCTCGCCGAGCGCCTTGTCCATGTCAGGGCTTGCATATGCAGAGAAATTGTTGCCGACGCCGTTGTTTTCCGCCTTCGGGATGGCGTCGGAACCAAGCGCAATGCGGGGAGAGACGGAAGGCGAGAAATCGATCGACGACATCATCAGCGCCTTGAACTTCCTCTTGCGCGCCATTTCGCCATTGAATTCCTGCAGCGGCACGAAGTTGTTCTTGATCTCGACGCAGACCTCTTTCATCTGGCTCTGGATGACTTGGGCGATCTGCTCCCGAGTCTGGTTGCCCGCAGTCGACACCAGCTCAAGCGAGAGGCGATCACCCTGCCCATTGACGCAGATCCCGTCGCGGCCCGGCTTCCAGCCTGCCTTCGCAAGCAGATCCTTTGCCTTTGCCGCATCGTACTTATAGATCATCATGTCCTTGTTGTAGAACGCATTCTGATCGCTAAGAATGCCATGCGCCACCGGCTGCAGGCCGCCGAACAGTTCGTCGCTGATCGCCTTCCGGTCGATGGCGTAGAGAAGTGCCTGACGCACCGACTTATCCTTTAGAATCGGATTGTCGAAGTTGACCGCGATGCGCTCCAGATTGGTTCCGTAAGCGAGGTGATATGTGAATTTCTTCGGCTGCTGCGCTCGCAGATCGAGCATCTGCGAAAAGCTGATGCCTCCGGGGCTGACGGGTACCGCATCGACGGCACCGGCAAGAAGGTTCTGAAGCAATGCCGAGGAGTTATCGCGGTAGCTTAGAACGATGCGCTGCAGGTGCGGCTTGGTTCCCTGCCATTTCGGGTTGGGAGTGAACACGATGCGCGTGCCGATCTGATAGTCGCTGAGAAGATAAGAGCCGTTCCAAAGACCTGGATTGGTCGGCTGCGTGTTGTAGAGCGACTGCTTCACATATGTGTCGAGCGTCGGATTGGCTGCATAGACCGGCCCTTCCAGATGCGCCGGCAGAACTTGATCCCAGGAATTGTAGCTGGAAAGAACCTGAGGAAGCGTCAGAATGACGGTCCTGTCGTCGACGATCTCCAGTTCCGAGGCGCGGTCCCACGCATTGTAGTTGGAAAATCCGATCTTCGGATCGCGTCCCATCTTCCAGGTAAATTCGATGTCCTTCGACGTAACCGGCACACCGTCGCCCCAGGCGAGCCCCTTCTTCAGGGCCAGCGTCACCTTCATGCCTTTCTTGCCATCAGGCATGTCGACGATTTTCGCAAGACCGTTCTCGATTGTCGGAAGCGTCTCGCAAAGGATGCACTGGTTCTCGACATTCTCGTTGAAAGCCGTCATCGGCCTCAGCGAATAGTTGACGACCAGGCGCTTGGTGTTGTTGACCTGAACCAACGGATGGAAGTTCGTCAGGAATTGAAGCTGGCCCACGACGAGCTGGCTCTTGTTGGATTGTGCCGTCGCCACGGACGATCCGGCAGCCGCAATGACGGCGCCGGCCAGGATGACTTTGGCGAACGATATTGGAACTGACTTTACAGACTTCATTTCTTCCTCCCTAGGCTTTTGTTTACCGCGCTTTGTCAATGCGAACCTGAACCTGTCTCCGCGCGCGGGTCGAAGGCAGATCTCACCCCGTCGCCGACGAAATTCACCGCCATGACCGTGCTGAAGATGAGAAGGCCCGGGTAGACGGCGAGCATCGGCGCCGAGATGATCAGCTGCTGTGCGTTGGTCAGCATGTTGCCCCATGTCGGCGTCGGCGGAACGATGCCGAAGCCGAGAAAGCTCAGGGTCGACTCGAACAGGATGATGCGGCCGACGGAGAGCGTCATGGCAACGATCAGTGGCGTTGCGATGTTCGGCAGGATGTGAACGAGGATGTTGTAGCGTCCCCTGGCGCCGCTCACGGTCGCAGCCCGCACATAATCGACATTGCGGACCGTTATGGTGCCCGCGCGTGCAATCCTGGCAATCGTGGTCCAGTCCACGAGCGCAATGATGATCACGATCCTCAGGAAGACCACCGTCGGCGAAGCGGCAGAATCCTGGCTCAGACCAATCTTCGTGAGGTCCACGGCGCCAAGGACGATCAGAACCGGGATCAGAGGCAGAGCGATAATGCAATCCGTCATCCGCATGAGGATGTTGTCGAACCGCCCCCCGACGTAGCCGGCAATCACACCGACCGCGATCCCGATGACAGCCGTGATGAAGGTTGCCAGAAGGCCGACGGCAATCGACACCTGCCCGCCATAGAGCAGTCGCAGGAGGACATCCCGGCCGAGATCGTCGGTGCCGAGCCAATGCTGAGCGGATGGCGGCCGGAACCGCCGCAGCAGGCTGGTCGCGTTGGCATCGAGGCCCATCAGGTATTCGATCGGTCCAGCCATCGCACAGGCAGAAGCCAGAAGTAGAACGAAGACCAGCGATACCATCGCCAGCTTGTTGTGGCGAAACCTCTCCCAGCGCTTTCTCCAGACCGAGTTCTCACGGGAGAGTGTCGAGACGTCTGACAAGGTCGCGGTGCTCATTTCAGGACAATCCTCGGATCGAGCCAGGCATAGGCAAGGTCGGCCAGAAGGCTCGACAGCAGAGTGACGATGGTCGCCAGCAGGAGGCCGACAAGCGCTAGGTTGAAATCGATGTTGCTGACGGCGTCATAGATGATCTTGCCCATGCCCAGCATGCCGAAGATCGTTTCGACAACCAAGGCACCTGAAAACAGGGACCCGAACCCCAGCGCCAGCACGGTCACCATCGGGATAAGAGCATTGCGCAGCGCATGGCGGATGATGACTGCACTTTCAGACAGACCCTTCGCGCGTGCGGTTCGGACGAAATCGGAATTCAGCGTCTCGATCATCGACGCGCGGACGTAGCGCACCAGCGGGCCGACATGAAAGAATGTCAGGACCGTTACCGGCAGGATCATATGGACGATCTGCTCGCTCAACGAAGCATCTCCCATCAGCGGTGTGCCGCTGGCGGGGAGCCATCCCAGTTTTACCGAGAACACGATGATGAGGATGAGGGACGTCCAGAAGCCGGGAAGGGAAATGCTCGCGAAGGCGAAGAGGCTGATCAGGCTGTCCGTCCAGCCGCCGGGCCTGCGCGCCGCAAGGGCGCCGAGCAGCATCGCTAGCGGAATGCTAATGATCTCGGTCGCCACGAGGAGCTTCGCCGTCTGGACGATCGCAGGCCCCAGAACCTCGAGGACGGGGCGAAAGTAGACGCTGGAATAGCCGAGATCGCCATGCAGCGCCGAGTAGAGCCAGTGTCCGTAGCGGACGTAGACGGGCTGATCGAGCCCATAGAGAGCGCGCATCTGCGCCATCGTCTCCGGCGTGAGCGATGGGTTGCCTTCGAGCATGTTCTCCACCGGATCGCCGGGCATCAGCCCGATCAGCATGAAGAGCAGCAGCGACATCACGAGAATGACGAGCACGGCTTGGAGAAGGCGCGATATCGTGTATCTCAACATCGGCTCAGTCCTTGAAATGGCAGGCGGACAATTGCGTGGGGCGACCCGGAGCCGGCAGGAGCTCCGGCCTCGTCTCACGGCAGATGGCTTGTGCGCGCGGGCACCGTGTGTGAAAGACGCAGCCGGAGGGAGGAGCAAGCGGCGAGGGCATCTCGCCTCTCAGGATCTGCTCCTTCTTTCGACGCCCTTTGCCGATGCGGGGAACGGCGGCGAGCAGAGCCTGCGTGTAGGGATGACTCGGGGTACCGAAGAGATCGTCGCGCGATGCGACTTCCATCAGCCGCCCAAGATAAAGCACGGCGACCCGGTCTGCTAAGTGCCGGACGACACCAAGATCATGGCTGATGAAAAGATAGCTGATCCCGTGCTGCTGCTTGATGTCGTCCAGCAGGTTGAGCACCTGACTCTGGATCGAAACGTCGAGGGCAGACAAGGGCTCGTCGGCGACGATCATTTCCGGTTCCGCGATCAACGCCCGCGCGATTGCGATGCGCTGGCGCTGACCGCCTGAGAATTGATGGGGATAGCGACCGGCCGCCTCCGGAGGGAGCCCCACCTGGCCGAGGACCTCGATCGCCCTCGCCAATCGCGCTTTCGACGCGACGCCCTTCAGCCGCAGAGGTTCTGCGACGATCTCGCCAACGACCATGCGCGGATCCAGTGCGGAGAAGGGATCCTGAAAGATCACCTGCACCGGAGGACGCCCGTCTGCATTCGCTCGGTTGCCGCCGAATGTGACCGTTCCGGCCGTCTGCTTGCGCAGGCCCGCCACGACATAGCCCAGTGTGGTCTTTCCGCTTCCGCTCTCTCCCACGAGCGCCAGCGTCTCGCCCTTCGAGACCGTGAGCGAGACGTCGTTGACGGCCTGCAGCACGGTCTTTGGTTTGAGGAAGCCACCCTCCAGAGGGATGTCGACATGGATACGATCGAGCGTCAGAAGTTCGGTCATGATCCAACCTTGTGACAGGCTACGTGATGACCCGGCGCGACCTCCACGAAATCCGGCTCCGTCCGGCGGCATCCCTCGTCCGCCCGCGGGCAGCGGGCGGCGAAACGGCAGCCGACTGTGATGCCGGACGTTACGCGGCCGGGAATGACGTACAGGCGCTTCACCTGCCTGTCGGGATCCGGCAGAGTCGCGATCAGGCCCTGCGTGTAGGGATGCAGCGGATTGGCGAACAGGTCGTCGGAGGGTGCGTATTCGACAGCCTTGCCGGCATACATGACCATGATCGAATGGGCGACTTCCGACACGACCGCGAGATTGTGGCTGATGAATTGTATCGACATCTTCGCCTCGTCCTGAAGCGTCAGCATCAGGTCGAGGATCTGCGCCTGGATCGTAACGTCCAAGGCGGTGGTGGGCTCGTCCGCAATCAGAAGCTGGGGCCGGCAGGCGAGCGCCATGGCGATCATAGCGCGCTGGCGCATGCCGCCGGACAGCTGATGCGGGTAATCCTGAGCCCGCCGGGCCGGCGATGGAATTCCGACCGATGCGAGAAGGTCGACGGCACGCTTATCCGCCACTCGCCGGGAAAGCTTCTCGTGCTTGGTAAGAACCTCCCCTATCTGGCGGCCCACCTGCATGACCGGATTCATGGCGGTCATCGGTTCCTGGAAGATCATCGCGATATCGCGTCCTCTCAGCTGCTGCCACTGGCGCTGGGAGAAGGAAGCCAGATTGCTTCCATTAAACCCGATCGTGCCCCCGACCTTCCCGCCTGCAATCAGCCCGAGCAGCGCAAGAGAGGTCATCGTCTTGCCGCAACCGCTTTCCCCGACGATGCCGAGCGTCTCTCCGCGGGCGATGGAATAGCTCAGTCCCCTGACAACCTGGACAGGTCCTGCTGCACCGGGAAACGTGACGGTGAGATCGCTGACATCCAGCAACGGCGACGAACTTGTGGCATTCGCGACGGTGCGCGCATCGGCAACCAATTGGTCAGCGTGCTGCATGCGTCACCTCCCTTTTCTACGATGCCCTTGGCGCAGAACCGCGTCAGTTCATCTGTTTTGCTTGTGCGGCCTGCGGCGGATCCTCTCTGCCGCAGGCCGCAGCTTCAAGTCTCAAAGCTCGACGATTCCCACGCCGTTTCGGATCTCGATATAGGTTCCGAACGGCTCCGACAGGCGACGGTACCGATCGAGAATGCGCACGGCATCCTCACCCTTTGCCATCATCGGGCGTCCCTCGGTGAGGTGATGCTCGCCCTTGCCCGTCCGGCGCGTCTGGTTGGCCTGACCGGAGGAGTCGCGCCCCATTTCCACCGGATGGAGGAGGATGCGCTTCACTTTCTGGTCGTCCATCTCCAGCTGAATGATGGCCGAGCTCCACCATGTGTCCGACGGCGTATCGAGTCCCGGATGGAGTGGATGGGCAGCCGGCGTGAGCATCGGCAGGCGGTCCACGTCGTGCCCCCAGGCGTCGTAGCTATCGTAGGGCACGCGCTGGATGAATTCAGACTGGGCGAAGAAGTTTCCGAGACCGTAGAAGATTGGCTTGCCGTTGTAGATCTCGATGCCGAGCGTGCGATGCCAACCGTGCCCAACATAGATATCCGCGCCGCCGTCGATGGCAGCACGAGCGAATTGCTGGACGAATTTCGGAGGCGTGTCGCCGCGCGGACCGTCCGAGACGCTGAAGTGATGTGCGACGATGACGAGATCCGCCATCGAACGCGCCTCGTCGATGGAGCGCAAGTTGCGATCGAGATCCCTCTGATGGCAGCGGCTGATGATCTCGCAGCGATCGCCGACGAAGAAGGAGTCGGGATCGCCCCATTGCTGAGCGCCGGGGATTTGAATACCGAAGGAGCCTTCCCTGCCATGCTTCGGCGCTTTCGCGATGTTGAGCTTCTGCGCGAAATCCTTGAGGTTTCGAGCTGTCTGCTCATCGATCATGAATTCGAAGTTCAGGCGAAGAGGGTTGACGCCGGGCCGGCCGCGCAGCGCGCCTTTCGGATGACTGGCCCACATGAAGTGCTGGTTTCCCGAGCTGGTGGAGACGAGCGCAACGCGGCCATTCTTTTTCTCCACATAGCCAGGCTCACTCGCCAGCTCAAGATCGGCGCCGGTGCCCGCCGTGACGATGCCTGCGGCCTTCATGTGCTTTTTTGTGGCCAGAAGCCCCTCGGCGCCGAAGTCGAAGCTGTGGTTGTGAGCCGTCGACATGATGTCAAAGCCGGCCCACCTCAGGTCCTTGGCAATCTCGGGATCCGCCATCATGAAGCTGCCGATGCCCTGACCACGCGCCGGCCATTTGAGCTCATCGTAATCGGCAAAATTCATCTCGAGGTGGCCGTACGTGATATCGGCATCCTTCAGCAGTTCGCCGACTTTGAGAAAGTCGGGTTCGTCGTGCATGGCGAACGGACGGTTCAGCATGCATTCGCCCGCCAGCGTCACTTTCCAATTGCGCGATGTCGTCATAAATCCTCCCTGGCCCAGCGCGTTGCCCGCTACTGCGCGCCGCAATGCCTTGCCGCATTCGCCTAAGATGTCTTGAGTTCGAAACTCGTCCCAACGAGACCCATCGATCTGGCTCCCGTACATTTCAAAGGTAACATGCAAGGGGGGTATTACTAGGTTTGCAATTTGCCTTTCAGATATATCAATTTGATATAATGACCTCGGCCTGCTGGCGTCACTCCGCGGTGAGACCGGTCCGTCACCGCCAAGCGCCGTGGCGGGCATAAGGATCCTGGCCTCCCCTCGCCCAGGGCGAAAGCAGCAAGCCGATCCACAGCGGACGGGCACCACATTTTCTATGAGACGGCGGAGCAGCCGTCAGGCGATCGCCGACTTTTCCCGAAGCTTTGCCTCATGCGCAGCAACGACATGCGCCCGTGCGGCCGCCCTCGCCCCATCGGCATCGCCGCGCTCGATGGCCTCGACGATCCGGCAATGTTCGTCATGGGCCGCCCTAGCCCGCGTCGGGCTATGCAGATTGGTCGATGAAATGAGCATCATCCCGTCGCGCAGCACATTCAGCGAGGTCACCAGATAGCGGTTCTGCGCGGCGCCCTGGATCGTCTGATGCAAGGCATAGTTCAGTCGGCCCAGATCGGACGGGCTGTCCAGAAGCTCCGCCTCTTCATCCACGATCAGCCGCATCAGCCTCAGTTCGGCCGTCGATGCGTTGCGGGCTGCCAGCCAAGCGGCGGTTCCTTCCAGTTCCTGCCGCATGAAATACAGCTCGTTGATCATCTGCGAATCCAGCTCCGCGACCCGCAGCCCTTTCTGGGGCGACGCACTCAGCAGGCCCTCAACCTCGAGCCGCCGCAAAGCCTCGCGCACCGGCGTGCGGCTGACATTCAGCTGCGTCGCCACATCCCGCTCGCGCAGGCGGGCGCCAGGGATGAAATGTCCGGAGCGAATGGCTTCGCGGATCTGGGAATAAACCCAGTCCGGCAAGGACTTATCGGGATCGCGAGAGCGAATGGCTTTTAGTGGCTCAGCTTCCATGGTGTCCCTGACCTGGACTGCAGGCCGGTCGTTCCAACTCTGAAATGGTCGTAGCACATGCGCCTCCAGGGTGAAAAGGTGTTGACAGATCTCTTTGGTTCACATTGGTATACCAAATAAAACCAATATAGACCATCTCGATTTGCCTTGAGGGAGGAGCTCCAGATGAAGATCGTGCTGGCCGGTGAATGCATGATGGCCCGGCCATGGTCGCGGTACGGCCATCCGGGCTTCGCCGGAGTAATGGACCGGATGCGCGCGGGAGACGTGACCTACGCCCATCTCGAGACCGTCATCGGCTCTACCGCGGAACTGGAAGGCCCGAAAAGCGCCAACTGGACAGGCAGCTACCTGATTGCGCCGCCGTCCGTTGCCGACGAGCTGGCATGGGCAGGCGTCGATCTGGTCTCCGCTGCGAGCAACCATTCATTCGATTTCGGCACGTTGGGCATCCGCTCCACCCGTGCGCATTGCGAAGCAGCCGGCATGGCCTGCGCCGGCATCGGCACCGATCTCGAAGAGGCACGCGCTCCCGTTTACGCCGAGGCGCCCGATGGGCGCGTGGCATTGGTCGCACTGAGCACGGGAAACAAGGCCTACGAGGTGGCCGGACAGCGTAAAGGCGGCATCGCCGCGCGGGCAGGCATCTTCGCCTTGTGGCTATTGGCCATTCTGGCTGGATTGGCCACGTTGGGCCTGTTCGTGACGAATGCGATTTTTGTCGTAGCCTATATGAGATTGGAGGCCCGTGAGCGCTGGTCGCTTGTGCTTGCAATGTCGGCATGCACGACCGCCTTCCTCTATCTCGTGTTCGAGCGCCTGCTGCATATCCCCTGGCCTCAGACCCTGCTTGGCAGCTTGGCGCCCGCACTTCAGGTCATCCCTGGCGTCTGACTTGTGAACCAACCATGCGGAGACTTTCGAATGTCGGATAGCACGTCTCAGCAAAATCGCGGCTTGCGGCTCTACGATCTGCTCGCTTCGGCATTCCTGCAGGAAAAGGTCGATACCTGCTTTGCACTGCTGGGCGATGCCAACATGTACTGGGCTTCGCGATTGGCCGAACGCGGCTGCCGCATGGTGCATGTTCGGCATGAGCATTGTGCCGTGGCCGCTGCCATGGCCTGGGCGCGGGTGACCGGGCGGGTCGGCGTGGCCAGCGTCACCTGTGGCCCGGGCCTGACCCAGACGATGACGGCGCTGCCTGCCGCCGTGCTGGCTCGTATCCCACTGGTGGTGTTCGCGGGAGAGCCGCCGCTGAAAGCCGCGTGGTATAACCAGATGATCGAGCAGGCTCCGTTCGTCCAGGCTACCGGTGCCGCCTATCAGCGCCTTCATGCGCCTGAGCGCATGGCGGAGGCCGTGCGCGATGCCTTCATCCAGGCCGTGGAGGAACGTCGCCCGGTGGTTTTGGGCGTGCCGATGGACCTTCAGGACCGCCCGCTGGCGGAGGAGCCTCTCCTGCCCCCGCCTGCATGGAAGGTGCTGGCCCGTCGCTCGCCCATCCAACCACATCCCGACGATCTCGCCGAAGCGTCGAGAAGACTTGCAGCGGCGCGGCGGGTGGTCATCCTTGGCGGTCTGGGCGCGACGGCTCCGGCAGCGGTAGAAGCTGCTCGGGAATTGGCAGCTCGATGCGACGGTCTGCTGGCTACGACGCTGCCCGCGCGAGGCCTTTACCACGACGATCCCTTCGATGCCGGGATTGCCGGAGGCCTCGCCTCCCCGGTTGCAACGGAGGTGTTGAAGGAGGCGGATCTCGTAGTCGCGGCAGGGACGTCGCTGGCCTACCACACCTCCATGGGCGGCAAATTCTGGCCCAACGCGCAGGTTCTGCAGATCGACACCGACCCGGCGACACTCAGCCAAGGCCGGGTGGCAGCCGACATCCATATGCGGGGGGATGCGACGCTGGCGCTTCAGGCCCTCGCCGCAGCCGTTCCCGAACGCGCCGCCGACTGGCGCAGTGAGGCGCTGGCAGCGCGGCTGCGCGAGACGCCGGTATTTCCGGCGGCCGAACCGAGCAGCGCTGACGGCGTTCACGATCCTCGTGCGGCAGTGCTGGCTCTGGATCGGGCAATCCCTAAGGACTGGCATCTGGTGAACACGTCGGGCCACGTATCGTCCTTCACGGCCCAGATGCGCGGTCGGCCACACGACCGCTTCCTGACCATCCGCGAGTTCGGCGCGATCGGCAATGGCACCTCATTCGCTATGGGAGTGGCAGCCGCTCGTCCTGGGCAGCCGGTGGTGCTGCTGGATGGGGACGGCAGCCTGATGATGCATGTGCAGGAGCTGGAAACGATGCAGCGCTGCGGACTGCGGGTGCTGGTCGTAGTCTTGAATGACGGTGCTTACGGGTCGGAGATCCATAAATTGCGAGCAAGAGGCGTAACCGACAGCGGTGCCGTTTTCGGCCGCCCTGACCTAGTGGCAGTGGCACAAGGTTTCGGGCTGATGGCCGGACGGCTCGACGATCTGATCCAACTGCCAGCTTTCGTGGAGCGTTTCGCGACAGGCGACGGTCCCGCGCTGCTGGATGTTCCGATCAACGACCGTGTCATGGCCACCCAGATGGCCAGTCGCGCTGGAGCGTCACACTAGAGATCATCGGAGTGACTCGAGCCCGGCTATTCAGCGCAGACGTGCATCGGTCGGCTCTTCACCCGATTCCGGATGTCCGTGGTAGTTTGGCTGATGGGACTCGAGTTTCAGAAGGCCGGTAAAGCTCCGTTGCAGGGCAATCGAGGAGCCGCTCTGTCGTCTCGGTTCAAGCGCCGCCGCTTTCCGGTCGAGCGCACGCCCGTGCTCGACAAGGCATCGTGGTCCTAAGGTGCAGCCGCCGTCAGCGCCGCGCGCAGCTCGTCCGGAATCCGCACGGCCCGCCCGCCCCTGACAGCGGCGACCATGACATCGGCAGCGACCAGCACCTCGTCGCCGCGCCGGACCTCCTGGGCGAGCGTCATCGATGCGCCGCGCATCTCCTTCGGCCGGGTGACGATGGCGAGCACGTCGTCCATGACGGCTCCGCCGCGGAAGTCGATCATCATCTTGCGGACCACGAAGGCGAGGCCGTCCATCTCCGCGTGAAGGTCCGACTGCGCCACCTCGACCGCCCGCAGCAGCTCCGTGCGACCGCGCTCCATGAAGCGCAGATAGCTGGCGTGATAGACGCGGGCCGAAAAATCCGTGTCCTCGTAATAGACGCGGATGGGCAGGACATGAGCGCCGTCCTGCATGAAGCCGGAAAGATGAGAGCCGATCATCCCGCCCTGATCGCGCCTCTCACTCATCCCCATCCCCGTTGAACAGCCCGAACTGCGCCGCGCTCTCGCGGGTGGGTTCCTGGATGCCGAGATGCCGGAAGGCATGGGGGGTGAGGACCCGTCCGCGCGGAGTGCGCTGCACGAAGCCCTTCTGGATGAGATAGGGCTCGATGATATCCTCGATGGCATCGCGCGGCTCGGAGAGGGCCGCGGCGATGGTCTCGATGCCGACCGGACCGCCGCCGAAGGAACCGGCGATCATGGTCAGGTACTTGCGGTCCATCAGGTCGAGGCCGATGGGGTCGACGTCGAGGAGGCGCAGCGACCGGTCGGCGAGATCGCGGGAGACGGTCTGGACGCCCTCCACGATGGCGAAGTCGCGCACCCGGCGCAGCAGGCGCCCGGCGATGCGCGGGGTGCCGCGGGAGCGGCGGGCGATCTCGTTGGCGCCCTCCTCGCTCATGCCGAGGCCGAGCACCCGTGCGCCGCGGCGTACGATCAGCTCGAGCTCGTCGACAGTATAGAACTCGAGCCGGATCGGGATGCCGAAGCGGTCACGCAAGGGCGTGGTGAGCAGGCCTGCGCGGGTGGTGGCGCCGACAAGCGTGAATTTCGGCAGCTCGATCTTCACCGAGCGGGCCGCCGGGCCCTCGCCGATGATGAGGTCGAGCTGATAATCCTCCATGGCCGGATAGAGAATTTCCTCCACCGCCGGGTTGAGACGGTGGATCTCGTCGATGAAGAGCACATCGCGCTCTTCGAGGTTGGTGAGCTGCGCCGCCAGATCGCCGGCTTTCGCGATCACCGGGCCGGAGGTCGAGCGGAAATTGACCCCGAGCTCGCGGGCGACGATCTGAGCGAGCGTGGTCTTGCCCAGCCCCGGCGGCCCGACGAAGAGCACGTGGTCGAGGGCGTCGCCCCGGGACTTCGCTGCATCGATGAAGACCTGGAGATTGGCGCGCGCGGCCTTCTGGCCCGTGAAATCGTCGAGCGACAGCGGCCGGATCGACGCTTCGGCATCGTCCTCGCGCTTCTCGGGACTGATCAGGCGGCGGGAATCGGTCAAAGAGGCTTACCTTCCAGGGGCTTCATATAAGCGATGAGGCTCTAATACGCCATTCTTAACAAGATCAAAACAGGAACGCACCCACGCGGTGGACCATGAACTCCTCTTGTCATTCCCGGCGAGCGAAGCGAGGGAAGGGAATCCAGAGCGACAGCGTGTGTCCGTGAATCCCCTCCCCGGCCCTGCGGCCGCCGGGGATGACAGAGGGTTATCTCGCAAGCTCCCTCAAACCCAGCCGGATCAGCGTCTTCGCCTCGGCCTCCTCGCCGGCCTGCTTGATCGCGGCGGCAACAGCTGCCGAGGCCTGGACCTGGGGGTAGCCGAGATTGACCAGGGCCGAGATGGCGTCAGTCACGGGCGCCGGCGCGCTCCTGTCCTCGACCGCGCCGGTGAGGCGGATGAGGGCCGGGTCGACGGAGGCGAAGGCGGGCGCCTTGTCCTTGAGTTCCGACACGATGCGCTGAGCGAGCTTAGGGCCAACGCCGGGACCGCGGGCGACGGAGGCCTTATCGCTGGTAGCGATGGCGGTCGCGAGGTTGCCGGGATCGAGCACGGAGAGGATGCCGAGCGCCACCTTGGAGCCCACGCCCTGGACCGACTGGAGCAGCCGGAACCACTCGCGCTCCGAATCCGACCGGAAGCCGAACAGGCGGATCATGTCCTCGCGCACATGGGTCTCGATGGACAAAACCGCCGCCTCGCCGGTGGGCGGCAGGTTCTGGAGGGTGCGGGAGGAGCAATGGACCACGTAGCCGACCCCGTGCACGTCGAGGATCACGAAATCCTCGCCGTAGGAATCGACCACGCCTTTGAGTTTGCCGATCACGTTCTTTGTCGCTCCTGCTTCCCTCCCCCTTGCGGGGAGGGATTGAGGGTGGGGGTCGTAAAGTCGGGATGCTGCGCCTCATCATGGAAGCATGAGGTCAATACAGCGCCGTTCTTACCTGACCGCTCACCCAGTCGAACCACCCCCACCCCTACCCCTCCCCGCAAGGGGGAGGGAAGAGGCGCCCGATTGGTCTCGCGATCCCGGATCGGCTCACGCCGTCTGGGATGACGCTTTGCTCTTCTGTAACAAATTAATAGCTCGCCGCCAAAGCGCGGGCCTTGCGGTGGTGAGCGTGGGCGATGGCGATGGCGAGGGCGTCGGCCGCGTCGGCTTTCTTGAAGTCAGCCTTGGGCAGCAGGATCTTCACCATGGCCTGCACCTGATCCTTGTCGGCATGTCCCACGCCGACCACGGTCTTCTTGACCTGGTTGGCGCCGTATTCCGCCACCGGCAGCCCATGGAGCGCAGGCACCAGCAGGGACATGGCGCGGGCCTGGCCGAGCTTGAGGGTCGCCTGGGCGTCCTTGTTGACGAAGGTTTCCTCGACCGACACCTCGTCGGGCGTCCAGGTCCGGATCACCTCCGTCAGCCGGTCGTGAAGCTGCTTGAGGCGCAAGGCCAGTGCGAGGTCCCCGTCCGAGGTCACGACCCCGCAGGCGACGAAGGACAGCTTCGTCCCCTCGACGGTGATGACGCCCCAGCCCGTGTTGCGCAGGCCGGGATCGAGGCCGAGGATGCGGACGCGTTCGCTCACTCAGCCTGCCATCTTCTGCATGAGGGCATCGGAAAGCTCGAAATTGCCGTAGACGCTCTGGACGTCGTCGTGCTCCTCGAGGGACTCCATGAGCTTCATGAGCTTCTCGCCGGTCTCGTCGTCGACGGCGACGGGGGTCTGGGGCTTCCACACGAGCTTGGAGGCCTTAGGCTCGCCGAACTTGTCCTCGAGCGCCTTGGTCACCTCGTTGAGATTGCCCTGGTCGCAATAGATCTCGTGGCCGTTTTCGGAGGAGACGACGTCGTCCGCGCCGGCATCGATGGCGGCCTCCAGCATGGCGTCGGCATCGGCGACTTCCGGTCCGAACTCGACGTAGCCGACCCGGTCGAACATGAAGGAGACGGCGCCGGTCTCGGCGAGGTTGCCGCCGCTCTTGGTGAAGTAGGAGCGGATGTCGGAGGCCGTGCGGTTGCGGTTGTCGGTCATCGCCTCGACGATGATGGCCGCGCCTCCGGGCCCGTAGCCCTCGTAGCGGATCTCGTCGTAATTCTCCGCATCGCCGCCGGTCGCCTTGTTGATGGCGCGCTGGATGTTGTCCTTGGGCATGTTCTCGGCGCGGGCGGCGAGGATCGCGGCGCGCAGGCGCGGGTTCATGTTGGGATCGGGCATGCCCATCTTGGCCGCGACGGTGATTTCGCGGGCGAGCTTGGAGAACACCTTGGAGCGCACCGCGTCCACCTTGCCCTTGCGGTGCATGATATTCTTGAACTGTGAATGCCCGGCCATCGGGGCCTCCGGAATATTCGGCCGAGGGCGGCTTGTGGTTCAAGCGCCCGTCAGGCCGGAGAAGTTGACGATGGCAGGCTTATAGGACGGCGGAGGGCTTCAGGCAAAGCCCCCCGCATCCGATCCGGAAAATACCGATGCCCTTAGAACCCAAGCCAGGACGGCAGGTTGTGGATGGTCGCCAGGATCAGGTGGTAGGAGGCGCCGAGCACCGTGGCCGTGTAGGCAAGGCCGGCAAGGCCGATGAGATAGCCGACGATCAGCAGATAGCCGTCCTCCTCCATCACGGCGATGGAGGCGATGACCAGCGCGATGGACGGCGGGAAGTTGGTGCCCGGGAACGGGATCAGCACCGACACGGCGACCAGGAAGGCAAAGAACCCGACCACCCGGTCCCCGAACGGGCCGAAGAGCTGGAGCAGCCGCGGCTTGCAATAGCTCTCGAGCTTCTGGAGCTTAGGCTCGGCGATGTCGATGAGCCGCTTGAACTTCGCGATCGAGACGGTGCGCCGCAGAATGAAGCCCGGCAGCCAGGGCCGGGTGTGGCCCAGCATCATCTGGATGCCGAAGATCAGGACCGGCGTGCCGACGATGCCGGCGATTCCGGGCGGGGCCGGCACGCAATTGGGCAGGGAAAACAGGATCAGCACGAAGCCGAAGGCGCGCTCGCCGAAGGCCTCGATGATCTCCCGAATCGAGATCGTCTCACCCTTGGCCTCGTCGATCACGGCGCGCAGCACCGCGGAAGCGCTCTGGTGCGCATGCGCCCGGTGGAACTCGCTCTCCGCGCGATAGATGCTCTTCCTCGCGCCCTTCGACTCTGTATCCACGTCCACCGGCTTCCTCCGTGACGGGAGAGATGGGAACGGCAACGCTCCGCGCCAAGGGAGCGTCCGCTGTCGAGCATTTCCCTTCCATACATCCCACACGTCATCACCGGCCTCGTGCCGGTGATCCCGATTAAGAAAAGCGCGGCGCTTCACCGGATCGGGATGGCCGGGACAAGCCCGGCCATGACGTGAGAAATGGCCTCAGTCCCAGAAGCGGGGCCAGGTCTCTTCCAGGTTCGGCCCGAGGCGGAGAGCCGCCACGCGCTTGGCCAATCCCGTGCGGTCGTCGGTCTCCACCGCGATGCCGGAAAGCGTGCCCTCGCCGAGGGCCGGCTCCATGCGCGGGCCGGGAGTTTTCTGAAGGAAGCGGCGGATCGATTCCTCCTTCTGCATGCCGAGCACGGAATCGTAGTCGCCGCACATGCCCGCGTCGGTCATGTAGGCCGTGCCGCCGGGCAGGACCCGGTGATCGGCGGTCGGCACATGGGTGTGGGTGCCGACGATCAGGCTCGCCCGCCCGTCGAAGTAATGGCCCATGGCCTCCTTCTCGCTCGTCGCCTCGGCATGGACGTCGACGATCACCGCATCGGCCACCTGGCCCATGGGACAGGTCTCGAGCTCCCGGTCGACAGCGGCAAAGGGATCGTCGAGCGGGTCCATGTAGAGGCGGCCCATGACGTTGACCACGAGAACCCGGTGGCCCGAGCGCGTGTCGACGAGGTTTGCGCCGCGCCCGGGCGTTCCAGGCGGATAGTTCACCGGGCGCAGCAGCCGCGGCTGGCGTTCGATGAAGACGAGGGTCTCGCGCAGGTCCCAGGAATGGTTGCCGAGCGTGATGGCATCGGCGCCGGCGGCCAGGATCTCGTCGCAGATCGCCTCGTTGATGCCGAAGCCGCCGGCGGAGTTCTCGCCGTTGATGACGACGCAGTCGAGCTGCCAGCGGTCGCGAAGGCCGGGCAGGCGCTCGATCACCGCGTTGCGGCCGGGCCGCCCGACGATGTCGCCGAGGAAAAGAAGACGCATGATAAGTCCCTATGCGGATTTCGTCCGAATGAGCTCGGCTTCCGTGACGATGATGTCGAGGAGCCGGTCATGGGGCTCGATCGGAACCTCGTCGATCTCCTGAACCGCATAAGCGAGCCCGACCGTCAAGACCGGATGCTGCGTTTCCAGACCCGCGATGGCCCGGTCGAAATGACCCTTGCCGTAGCCGATGCGCCCTCCCCTGCGGTCGAAGGCGACGAGGGGAACGATCAGCGCCTTGGGGAAAACTTCCGGCGCATCCGGGCCGGGCTCGCGCACGCCGAAGCCGCCCTTGATCAGCACGTCGCCGGGCTGCCAGAGGCGCCAGCTCAAGTGGGGATGGAGGATCTGGGAGAGGGAGACATCCTGCCCTCGCTCAAGAAGCGCTTCCATGAGCGGGCGCGGATCGACCTCGCTGCGGATCGGCCAATAGGCGCCGACGGGGGTGATGCCGTTCAGGTCTTGAAGGTCGAGAGCACGCTCGAGAATTCGGCCGGCGGCCTCGTCGCGGAAGCCTTCGTCGAGCGCATCGCGGCGCGCGAGCATCCCGTTGCGCAGGCGCTCTTTCAATGCTGCGGGAGGGGGAGAAGAGGTCATGAAAGGTGCGGAGCCACAGAAACCGTCGGAGAAGCGATCCCGGGAACCTACAAAGTAGGTGGGCGCCGTATGTCCCGGTCCAGGGACCGGGTCAGGGACAGCTCCCTTCAGGATCGATAAGGCCCCGGGGAATATGAACTCCTAACGCGCCCCGCAGCCCCGCCCAATCTATGTAGGGATCGGGACGCCTGGGGGGAAGGGGAAAGTTCGGGCGAGAGCCAGTCTTTTTCGGAGGGCTGATGAGGCAAGAGCCTGTCATCCCGGGGCTGCACAGCAGAACCCGGGATCGTCGAACAAGAATAGTGCCTTATCCTGCTCACGATCCCGGATCGCCTGACGGCGTCCGGGATGACGGCAAGGCATGATAGCTATCCCTGCCCCGCCGCGTTGAGGCTGCGCGCGAGGCCCTCGATTCGTTCCGCTGCCATCTGGATGCCCTCGGCAAGCCGCATCTCGATCCGCTCGAGGCGTTCGTCCCTGGCGGCGTTGACGCTGTTGAGTGCCGCCACCTCCGCTTCGAGCGCGGCGATCCGTTGCTTGGCCTCGTCCAGCTCGTCGGCCTGTGCGATCGCCGCCATCACGTGGAGGCGCAGGTCGCCGATTTCGCCGAAGGTGCCCCGCATTTCCTCGACCCTGGCATCGTAGGCGGCCGCCAAGCCTTCGAGATGGGCCTCCTCGCCCTCCGCGCAGGCGATCCGGTAGGTGTGGCCGGCAATGGTCACGGTGACCTGGGGCATCCTCAGCCCTCCTCGGTCACGAGCTGGCCGGCCTGGGCAAGCACGGTTTCGACGGCGCCGATGGCCTGCCGGACCCGCCGGGACACATCGTCGGTGGCGGCCTCGAAGCGGTGCAGGCGGGTCAGGGCCCCATCGAGCTCGACGGCGAGGCGGGCGCGGTCGTCCTGCATCAGCTGGAGCTCGGTCTCCAGGCCGCCGCGTCGCGTATCGGCATCCAGGCGCCGCGAGATCGAGGCTTCGAGAAGCCCCAAGGCCACTTCCAGCCGCTTCATCGCCTCGTCGAGTGTGGGTGCCGCCATCGTGCCTCCTGGAATCGGGAACGACACTAACGCATCGTGCGGAAAAGTGGACCCGGTTTTCGGTCGGGCCGTGCCGGGGCAAGGATACCCCCAAGCGGAGCCCAGGCAACGGCCCTGCGAGTCTGGCTCATCAATGAATCAGCACGCCGTGAAGCCCTCCTCCCCCTTGTGGGGAGGAGTTGGAGGTGGGGGTGTGAGCGATAGCCTATCAGGCTCCGGCGCCAACACCCCCACCCTTAATCCCTCCCCACAAGGGGGAGGGAGAAGGCGCCTGTGTTTGTAGCGAACCAGCAGTCATTATGAGTCCCCTCTTCAGGGAATTCAGCCGCCGGGTGCCTTTGACTCGCCCCGGTCGCGTGTTAAGGAGCCCACGCCTTTTTCCGGACAGACCGCCCCGTTGCGGGGCCCTCAAGACTGTGGATCTCGCCGTGCAAGATACCGTCCCCGCCGATCGCGTCACCCATTCCGATCTGGCGAACGCCGTGCGCGTCCTCGCCATGGACGCCGTCGAACAAGCCAAATCCGGCCATCCGGGCCTGCCCATGGGCGCCGCGGACGTGGCGACGGTGCTGTTCACCAAGTTCCTGAAATACGACGCCACGGACCCGACCTGGCCCGACCGCGACCGGTTCATCCTGTCGGCCGGCCACGGCTCGATGCTGCTCTACTCGCTCCTGCACCTGACGGGCGTGAAGGGCGTGACCATCGACGAGCTGAAAAACTTCCGCAAGCTCGATTCCAAGACCCCGGGGCATCCTGAGAACTTCATGACCCCCGGCGTCGAGACCACCACGGGCCCGCTGGGCCAGGGCATCGCCACCGCCGTGGGCTTCGCGCTCGCCGAGCGCATGCTCAACGCCGAATACGGCGACGATCTCGTCGATCATCACACCTATGTGCTCGCCTCCGACGGCGACCTGATGGAAGGCCTCAGCCACGAGGCGATCGCGCTCGCCGGCCACCTGAAGCTCAATCGCATGATCGTCCTGTGGGACGACAACGGCATCTCCATCGACGGTCCTCTTTCGCTGTCCGACTCGGTCGATCAGGTGAAGCGCTTCCAGGCCTGCGGCTGGAACGCATTGCGCGTCGACGGCCACGATCCGAAGGCGATCCAGCGCGCCATCGCCCGCGCCCAGAAGTCCGACAAGCCGACGCTGATCGCGTGCAAGACCACCATCGGCTTCGGCGCCCCGAAGAAGGCAGGCACCTCGAAGGCTCACGGCGAGCCGCTCGGCGCCGAGGAGCTGGCCGGCGCCAAGGCCGCGTTCGGCTGGAACCACGCGCCCTTCGAGATCCCGGACACCATCCGCGACGCCTGGGCCAAGGCCGGCAAGAAGGGCCGCCGCCAGCGCAAGGCCTGGGCCGAGCGCCTGAAGGCCCTGCCCGCCGACAAGCGCGCCGAGTTCGAGCGCCGCGTGAAGGGCGTGCGTCCGCAGGGGCTCGCCGATGCGGTCGCCAAGCTGAAGGACAAACTCGTCGCCGAGCCGCAGAATGTCGCGACCCGCAAGGCCAGCGAGATCGCCCTCGACGTCATCACCGAGGCGGTGCCGGAGCTGGTGCTCGGCTCGGCGGACCTGACGCCGTCGAACAACACCAAGACCAAGAACCTGACCGCCATCTCGCCCGGCCATTATGCCGGCCGCTACATCCATTACGGCATCCGCGAGCACGGCATGGCGGCAGCCATGAACGGCATCGCGCTGCATGGCGGCTACGTGCCGGCCGGCGCGACCTTCCTGGTCTTCACCGACTACGCCCGCCCCGCCATGCGCATCGCGGCGCTTGCCGGCATCCCGGTCGTCTACGTGATGACCCATGACTCGATCGGGCTGGGCGAGGACGGCCCGACCCATCAGCCGGTGGAGCATCTGGCGGCGCTTCGCGCCATGCCGAAGATGCGCCTGTTCCGCCCGGCGGACGCGATCGAGACTGCCGAATGCTGGCAGCTCGCGCTCGAGCGCACCGACGGCCCGTCGACGCTCGCCCTCACCCGCCAGAACCTGCCGCAGGTGCGTAAGGAGGGTGGCGCGAACAATCTCTCGGCCACGGGCGCCTACGAGCTGTCGCCGGCATCGGGCAAGGCCCGCGCCACGATCTTCGCTTCGGGCTCCGAGGTTGAGATCGCGCTCGCCGCCCAGAAGCTCCTGGAGGACCAGAGCTTCGCGGTTCGTGTCGTGTCGGTGCCTTCCCTCGACCTGTTCCTGGCTCAGCCGGAAAAGGTTCGCGCCCGGATCATCGGCGATGCGCCGATCAAGGTTGCGGTCGAGGCGGCCGTGCGCTTCGGCTGGGATTCGGTCATCGGCCCGGACGGAATTTTCGTCGGCATGCATGGGTTTGGGGCGAGCGCGCCCTACAAGGACCTTTACAAGCACTTCGGCATCACCCCCGAAGCCGTGGCCGAAAAGGTTCTCCGGACACACAATCTCTGAGGCACGAGAAACCTTAGGCCTCGTTACACAAGGGAGCTAAGACTATGACGGTGAAGGTCGCGATCAACGGATTCGGTCGCATCGGACGCAACATCCTCCGCGGCATCGTGGAGAGCGGCCGCAAGGACATCGAGGTGGTTGCCATCAACGATCTCGGACCGGTCGAGACGAACGCTCACCTGCTCCGCTTCGATTCCGTGCACGGCCGCTTCCCGGCCGACGTCGCGGTCGACGGCGAGTTCCTGGTCATCAACGGCAAGAAGATCCGCGTCACGGCGATCAAGGATCCGGCGACCCTGCCGCATCGCGAGCTCGGCGTCGACATCGCCATGGAATGCACCGGCATCTTCACCTCGAAGGAGAAGGCTTCGGCGCATCTGACCGCCGGCGCCAAGCGCGTCATCGTCTCGGCCCCGGCCGACGGCGCCGATCTCACGGTCGTCTACGGCGTCAACGACGACAAGCTGACGAAGGACCACGTGGTCATCTCGAACGCCTCCTGCACCACGAACTGCCTCGCCCCGGTGGCGAAGGTGCTTCACGATGCGGTCGGCATCGAGAAAGGCTTCATGACGACGATCCATTCGTACACCAACGACCAGCCGACGCTCGATCAGATGCACAAGGACCTCTACCGCGCCCGCGCGGCGGCCCTGAACATGATCCCGACCTCGACCGGCGCCGCCAAGGCGGTGGGCCTCGTCCTGCCCGACCTCAACGGCAAGCTCGACGGCTCCTCGATCCGCGTGCCGACCCCGAACGTCTCCGTGGTCGACTTCAAGTTCGTCGCCAAGAAGAACACCTCAAAGGAAGAGATCAACGCGGCGATCAAGGCTGCCGCCGACGGCCCGCTCAAGGGCATTCTCGGCTACACCGACCAGCCGAACGTCTCGTCCGACTTCAACCACGATCCGCATTCCTCGGTCTTCCACCTCGACCAGACCAAGGTGATGGAAGGCAACTTCGTGCGCGTGCTGTCCTGGTACGACAACGAATGGGGCTTCTCGAACCGCATGGCGGATACCGCCGTCGCCATGGCGAAGCTCATCTAAGGGAGGCCGCTTCATGACCGCCTTCCGCACGCTCGACCAGGCCGACGTCAAGGGAAAACGCGTTCTCGTCCGGGTGGATCTCAACGTCCCGATGGAGAACGGCAGGGTGACGGACGCGACGCGCATCGAGCGCGTCCTTCCCACCATTCGGGAGATTGCGGACAAGGGCGGAAAGGTGATCCTTCTCGCCCATTTCGGACGCCCGAAGGGACGCGACCTGAAGGAATCCCTGAAGCCTGTCGCGGAAGCGGTCGCAAAGCACCTCAACAAGCCCGTGGCCTTCGCCGATGACTGCATCGGCGAGGCCGCAGCCAAGGCCGTTAGCGCCCTGAAAGACGGCGACGTGCTTCTTCTCGAGAACACCCGCTTCCACCCGGGCGAGGAGAAGAACGACCCGGCCTTCGTCAAGGAACTGGCGACGCTAGGCGATCTCTATGTCAACGATGCCTTCTCGGCGGCGCACCGGGCGCATGCCTCGACGGAGGGCCTCGCCCGCGTGCTGCCCGCTTACGCCGGCCGCACCATGCAGGCCGAGCTCGACGCCCTGACGAAGGGCCTGGAGGCGCCCAAGCGCCCTCTCGTCGCCATCGTCGGCGGCGCCAAGGTCTCCAGCAAGATCGACCTGCTCGAAAACCTTGTCACCAAGGTCGATGCCCTCGTCATCGGCGGCGGCATGGCCAACACCTTCATCCACGCCACCGGCCTCGGTGTCGGCAAGTCCCTCGCCGAGAAGGATCTCGCGGCGACGGCGATGCGCATCATCGAAAAGGCGCGCGAATCCAACTGCGCCATCATCCTGCCCGTCGACGGCGTCTGCGCCTACGAGTTCAAGGCGGGCGCGCACAACCACACCTACGGGATCGATGCGATCCCCGAGGACCAGATGATCCTCGATGTCGGCTCGCAATCGGTCGAGCGCATCTCGTCTGCGATCAACGATGCGGCGACGCTGGTGTGGAACGGCCCGCTCGGTGCCTTCGAGATCCCGCCCTTCGACCAGGGCACGGTGGCCGCGGCCCGGCATGCGGCGCAACGCACCAAGGACGGCAAGCTCGTCTCGGTCGCCGGCGGCGGCGATACGGTGGCGGCGCTCAACCACGCTGGCGTTGCCGACAGCTTCACCTATGTATCCACCGCAGGCGGCGCTTTTCTCGAATGGCTCGAGGGCAAGCCCCTGCCCGGCGTGGACGCGCTGAGAGCCTAAAAGCTCTTCCGGGCAAGGGACTAACCCTTCCTCGTTCGGGAAGCGCGTCGGAAACATCGCTTAAGCTACGGTTCAGTTTCGGTGCGCTTAAAAGCCAGCGCCCAATAAGGAGGACGAAATGGCCCGCATCACCATGAGGCAGCTTCTGGATCACGCAGCCGAGCAAGGCTATGGCGTGCCTGCCTTCAACATCAACAACATGGAGCAGGCGCTCGCGATCATGGCAGCGGCGAGCGAGGTCGATGCGCCGGTGATCATCCAGGCGTCGCGCGGTGCGCGCTCCTATGCCAACGACGTCATGCTCAAGCACATGATGGACGCGGTCACCGAGATCTATCCGCATATCCCGGTCTGCGTGCATCTCGACCACGGCAACGAGCCCTCCACCTGCATGACCGCGATCCAGGCCGGCTTCACCTCGGTGATGATGGACGGCTCGCTCAAGGCCGATGGCAAGACCCCGGGCGATTGGGACTACAATGTCGGCGTCACCAAGAAGGTGGTCGAGATGGCCCATCTCGGCGGCATCTCGGTGGAAGGCGAGCTCGGCGTGCTCGGCTCGCTGGAGAGCGGTGAAGGCGAGGCCGAGGACGGCCATGGCGCCGAGGGCAAGCTCTCGCACGACCAGCTGCTGACGAATCCCGACGAGGCCGTGAAGTTCGTGGCCGAGACCAAGGTCGATGCGCTCGCCATCGCCATGGGCACCTCGCACGGCGCCTACAAGTTCACCCGCAAGCCCGACGGTGCGATCCTCGCGATGAACGTGATCGAGGAGATCCACAAGAAGCTCCCGAACACACATCTCGTGATGCACGGCTCGTCCTCGGTGCCGCAGGACCTGCAGGACATCATCAACCAGTACGGCGGCCAGATGAAGCCGACCTGGGGCGTGCCGGTGGAAGAGATCCAGCGCGGCATCAAGCACGGCGTGCGCAAGATCAACATCGACACCGACAACCGCATGGCGATGACCGGCCAGATCCGCAAGGTCCTGACCGAGAACCCGGGCGAGTTCGACCCGCGCAAGTACCTCAAGCCCGCCATGGAGGCGATGACGAAGCTCTGCAAACAGCGCCTGCAGGAGTTCAACACCGCCGGCCAGGCCTCGAAGATCAAGCGTGTCTTCACGCTCGCCGAGATGGCCAAGCGCTACGCCTCCGGCGAGCTCGACCCGACCTTCGCCGCAAGCCGTCAGGCGGCGGAGTAAAGAGGGCTTCCGGACTCCGCCTCTCTTCCCTCCCCCTTGCGGGGAGGGATTGAGGGTGGGGTCGGAAAGTCAAAGCGGGGTGCTTCATTCGAGAAGCATGAAGGTTGCTACAGCGTCTGAATTGGTTGATCGCTCACCCGGTCGCACCACCCCCACCCCTCCCCGCAAGGGGGAGGGAAAGATGCGGTCGGACTCAACATTCGCCTCAATCGTGATCGACAAGCGGGGCCTCGCAAGATGGCCCCGTTTTCGCTATGGGAACGCTGTCTTTCCTCATCTCGTGACCTGGACCCATGGCCGATACCGCCGCCCGCCTCTATCTCATCACCCCCGTCCTGGACGACGCCTCCTTCGCGCCACGGCTCGCCGAGGCCTGCGCGACCGGTGCTGTCGCGGCCGTCCTGCTGCGGCTGGCGCCGGCCGACGAGCGCGGTCTGACCAACCTGGTGAAGGCCCTCGCCCCCGCGGCGCAGGAGCATGGGGCGGCCGTGATCGTCGCCTCCGAGGCCAAGGCGGATCTCGCCAATGTGGCCGCAAGGGGCGGTGCCGACGGCGTCCACATCCCCGGCGATCCTGCCCGCCTGCGCGAATTGCGCGAGCGGCTGAAATCGGAGCGCGCCATCGGAGCCGGCGCGATCCGCAGCAAGGACGACGCCATGGGCCTCGGAGAGGCCGGGGCCGATTACCTGCTCTTCGGCGAGCCCCGTCCCGACGGGTCCCTGCCCTCCCTGGAGAGCGTGGTCGAGCGGGCGTCATGGTGGGCCGAGATCTTCGAGACACCCTGCGTCGCCTTCGCGCCAAGCCTGGACGCCGTCGCACCGCTCGCCGCGACGCAGGCCGAGTTCATCGGCTTAAGCGATGCGGTCTGGACCCATCCGGAGGGGCCGGCGGCGGCCGTGAAGGCAGCAGCCGAGATTCTGGAACGCCAGGAGGCTTCGCGCTGATGCGGTCGTCCTGGATCATCGGCGGCGTCCTTCTCGCGGTCTCCGCGACGTCGAGCCATGCGGCACAGCCCGATTTCGCCTACGGCGCCTACCAGCGCGGCCTCTATCTGACGGCGTTCCGCGAGGCGAACCTGCGACTGGAGAAGAACAACAACGATGCCGCCGCCATGACCCTTCTGGGCGAGCTATACAACCAGGGCCTGGGCGTCGCGATCGATCCGAAGAAGGCCTCCGAATGGTATCGCCTAGCAGCGCAGCGCGGCGATGCCAATGCGCTCGCCTCCCTCGGCCTCATGGCGCTCGACGGGCGCGGCATGGCGAAGAATCAGGCGCAGGGCCGCGCCTGGCTGGAAGAGGCCGCCGCCAAGGGCAGCCCCGTGGCCTCCCACAACCTCGGCCTGCTCCTGCTGACCAGCGGCAGCGACGCGGATCTGCAAAAGGCCGTCGATCTGTTGAAGAAGGCGGCGGAGGCGGAAATCCCGGACGCTCAGCATGCGCTCGGCGTGCTCTATCTCAAGGGACGGGGCGTCGCCTCGAATGCGCAGGAAGCCGCCCGCCTGTTCGAGCGCGCCGCGCGCAACGGCAGCTCGGTCGGCGAGGTGGAATATGCGATCCTGCTCTTCAACGGCGACGGAGTTCCGGCGAGCGAATCCCAGGCCGCGCGCTATTTCCGCCGCGCCGCCGCCAAGGGCAACGCCATCGCCCAGAACCGCCTCGCACGCCTTCTCGTCGCCGGCCGCGGCGTGCCCGCCAACAGGGTCGATGCCGCCGCCTGGCATATCCTCGCCGCCGCCCAGGGCCTCAGCGACCCGTGGCTCGACAATGCCTTCAAGGACCTGACCGCCGACGAGCGCACCCGCGCGGAGAAATTGGCCGCCGAACGCCTCGGCATGCGCTAAACGCGTAAAACCTGAAGCCTTTTGGATCAATTGCGCCTTGGCCCGGTTGATCCACCGCTTGACGCAAACCCTCCCGTGGTCCATCGACCACTTCTCTTTTGAAAACCGCTCTTTGCCAGGACCTGTACGATGATCCGCTCGCCCCTCATGACCGTCATGACCGATGCCGTGATGAAGGCTTCGCGCTCCCTGAAGCGCGATTTCGGCGAGGTCGAGAACCTGCAGGTCTCCCGCAAAGGCCCCGGCGACTTCGTCACCGCCGCCGACCGCAAGGCGGAGAAGATCCTGCGCGAGGCGCTGGAGAAGGCCCGCCCCGGCTATGGCTTCATCATGGAGGAGGAAGGCATCGTCGAGGGCACCGATCCGAGCCATCGCTGGCATATCGACCCGCTCGACGGCACCACGAACTTCCTGCACGGCTTGCCGCAATTCGCGATCTCCGTCGGCCTCGAGCGCGACGGCACGATCGTTGCCGGCGTGATCTACGACCCGGCCAAGGACGAACTCTTCATCGCCGAGCGCGGCAAGGGCGCCTATCTCAACAACCGCCGCATCCGCGTCGCCGCCCGCGGCGATCTCGCCGATGCGGTGGTGGCCAACGGCCTGCCCCATATCGGCAAGGGCGATCACGGCCTTTATCTGCGCGAGGCAGCCTCCGTGATGGCCTATGTGGGCGGCATGCGCCGCTGGGGCGCAGCCTCCCTCGATCTCGCCTATGTGGCCTGCGGGCGCTTCGATGCCTATTGGGAGCGCGGCCTCAATTCCTGGGACGTCGCCGCGGGCATTCTCTTGATCCGTGAGGCCGGAGGCTTCGTCTCCGACGCGGATGGCGGCGGCGACCCGCTCACCAAGGGCTCGATCGCCTGCGGCAACGAGATCATGCACCGCGAACTGCTCAAGCTCCTGAAGAAGGCAAAGGGGTAGCCCCGGCCGATATTTCTGTTCGCGCAGGTTGCAGAGCACCATGGTCGCGCTTGATCCTTCGGACGGGCGCGGTCACATTGGATCCGCCCCGAAGCACCAAGGCACAGGATAGAGATGGCGGATCGCCCCCTTACCCCACCGTGGATCTACCTCATCCGCATGGGGGTCTTTCTGCTTCTGGCAGCGTTCGTTGCCTTCATCCTCTATCGGCAGATCTGGGAGGCCTTTCAGGCCAATCCCGGCCTCAACGCCCTGATTCTCGGCGTCATGTTCATCGGCATCCTGCTGGCGATCCGGCAGGTCGGGCGCCTGTTTCGCGAGGTGCGCTGGGTCAACGACCAGCGGCCGGGCGAGGAAGAAATCGCCGCCCCCAACCCGCCGGTGCTGCTTGCGCCGCTGGCCGCCCTCTTCGGCAGCCGCCCCGGCCAGTCCGGCTTCTCGATCGCCGCGACCCGCTCCGTCCTCGATTCGATCGGCGCGCGCCTCGACGAGAGCCGCGAGATCGTGCGCTATCTGGCCGGCCTTCTCGTGTTCCTGGGCCTGCTCGGCACCTTCTGGGGCCTCATCGACACGGTGGGCTCGGTCGGCCGCATCATCTCCTCCTTGAGGACCGGTCAGGATTCCGCGGTCCTGTTCGACGAGCTGAAGAACTCGCTCGCCGGCCCCCTGCAGGGCATGGGCCTGTCCTTCTCGGCCTCCCTCTTCGGCCTCGCCGGCTCCCTCGTCCTCGGCTTTCTCGACCTCCAGGCCGGCCAGGCCCAGAACCGCTTCTACACGGAGCTGGAGGATTGGCTCGCCACCTCCACCATGGACACGCCGGCCGAGCCTGCCCTGCGCACCGGCACCCCGCAGGAATTGGCCATCGCCCTCAACCGCCTGACCGCCGCCGTCAACGACGGCGCCGGCGGACGGGCGGCGACCCAGGCCATGGCGAACCTCGCCGAAGGCGTGCAGGGCCTCGTCCAGCACATGCGGGCGGAGCAGCAGATGATCCGCGACTGGGTCGAGGCGCAGGCCACCCGCGAGAAGGAGCTGAAGCAGGTTCTCGACCGCCTCTCCCGTGAAAGGCTGCCCTGATGCCGGTCTCGAGCGCTGGAGGACGTAGGCGCGGGCGCGGGGGGCAGATCAATTACTGGCCCGGCTTCGTGGACGCCCTGTCCACGCTGCTGCTTGCCATCATCTTCCTCATTTCGGTCTTCACGGTCGGCCAGTTCTTCCTCTCCCGCGAATTGTCCGGCCGCGACACGGTGCTCGACCGGCTGAACCGCCAGATCTCCGAGCTCACCGACCTTCTCTCCCTCGAGCGCTCGAACCGGCGCAATATCGAGGAGTCCGTCACCTCGCTGCAGACGACCTTGCGCGCCAACGAGGCCGAGCGCGCGCGCCTGCAGGCGCTTCTCGATACCGGCGGCTCCGTTCAGGCCCAGGCGCGGGAGCTGAACACCCAGCTCGAGACCGAGCGCCAGACGACCGGCCGGGCGCTCAGCCAGGTCGAGATCCTCAACCAGCAGATCCTCGCCATGCGCCGCCAGCTTGCGGCGCTCGAAGAGGCCCTCTCGGCTTCCGAGAACCGCGACCGGGAAAGCCAGGCCCGCGTCGCCGATCTCGGCAGCCGCCTCAACGTCGCCCTCGCGCAGCGGGTGCAGGAACTCGCCCGCTATCGCTCCGACTTCTTCGGGCGCCTGCGGCAGATCCTCGGCACCCGCCCCGACGTGCGCATCGTCGGCGACCGCTTCGTGTTCCAGTCGGAGGTGCTCTTCCAGGCCGGCCAGGCGATGCTGCGCCCGGAGGCCTCAGGGGAGATCGACCGCATCGCCTCCGCCCTGGTCGAGCTGGAGCGTCAGGTGCCGCCGGACATCCCCTGGGTGATTCGCGTCGACGGCCACACCGACCAGCGGCCCATCGCGACGTCGCACTTCCCGTCGAACTGGGCCCTGTCCTCCGCCCGCGCCATCGCCGTGGTGCAGGCGCTCATCGCCCGCGGCGTCCAGCCCCAGCACCTCGTCGCCGCCGGCTTCGGCGAGTTCCAGCCCCTCGACAACGGCACGACGGATGAGGCTTACGCCCGCAACCGGCGCATCGAGCTGAAACTGACGGAGCGCTGAGTCACGCGAACCGGTCCGTCGCGGCGACAATGCTTTCCGTCATTCCCGGATCGCGCGCATCGTGTCCCGCCTCGCTCACGACGATCAGCTCGCTCCCCGGCCATGAACGGTGAAGCTGCCAGGGCGTGACGAGCGGTCCGCCGATATCGAGCCGGCCGTGGATCAGGATGCCGGGAATGTCGGCGAGACGACCTGCACCGCGCAGGAGAACCCCATCATCGAGCCAGGCCCGGTGCCGCCAGTAATGGGTCACCAGTCGTGCGAACCCTAAGCGGAACGCCGGATCCTCGTATCGGGGGTGCGGGGTGTGACCGGGATGGACCGCGACGATGGCCATCTCCCAGTCGCACCAAGCCCGTGCCGCCTTTTCATGGATGGCGGGGTCGGGATGCATGAGGAGCCGGTGATAGGCCTCGGCGAGATTGCCCTCCCTCTCTGCCGACGGGACATTGTCGCGAAAGCGCTCCCAAGCCTCGGGAAAGAACATGCCGACGCCCCGGGTGATCCAGTCGATTTCCGAAGGCGTGGTGGTCGCGATGCTGAACAAAACCATCTCGCTCACGCGCTCGGAATTCTCTTCGGCATAAGCGAGCGTCAGGGTCGAGCCCCAGGATCCGCCGAGCACCAGCCAGCGCCCGATCCCGAGATGCTGCCGCAGGCGCTCGATATCGGCGAGCAGATGCCCTGTCGTGTTGGTCGAAAGATCGACATCGGGAACGCTCGCATGCGGCGTGCTGCGCCCGCTCCCGCGCTGATCGAACAGCACGATGCGATAGGCCTTCGGATCGAAGTAGCGCCGCGCATTCACGGTGCAGCCGGAGCCGGGACCGCCATGGAGAACCAGAGCAGGCTTTCCATCGGGATTGCCGCATACTTCCCAATAGATGCGATGCTCGTCGCCGACATCGAGCATGCCGGTCTCGTAGGGCTCGATGGGTGGGTACAAAGTTGTCATGCACCCAGCATGTCGATTTTGAGGATGCACGTCGAGGAGGTGTCGTCCGTCACGTCGGCCACTCGCATCGTTGCCTATAATGGTGCCGCGGTTCGGTTTATGATGGCAGGACCGCTGGCCGGTTCGCTTGACCCGTCTTCGTGTCATTCTCCTGCATCTGCCGGCTGTCTGTGATGGGGCAAACCTGAAGGGATGAACCATGACGCACCTGGGAAGCTGTTTTTGTGGCGCAGTCACAGTGGAGGTCGATGGAGACCCCGAGGCCATGGGCTACTGCCATTGCCAATCGTGCCGTTCGTGGTCCGCCGGGCCCGTGAATGCCTTCAGCCTCTGGAAGCCGGAGGCCGTGCGGATCACATCCGGGGAAGAGCATGTCGCCACATTCCAGAAGACCGAGCGCAGCCAGCGTCAATATTGCGCGAAATGCGGCGGGCACCTGATGAACAGGCACCCGCTTTGGGGCGTCGTGGACGTGTATGCCGCAACGATTCCAACGCTGGCTTTCGTCCCCGCCGTCCATGTCAATTATGCGGAGACGGTGCTGCCCATGCGGGACGGATTGCCCAAGCTGAAGGATTTTCCGGCCGAACTTGGCGGCTCCGGCGAGACGATGGCCGAGTGATCGTCGGCTAATTCTTCCCCAGTGCCTGGGCGACATCCTCGACTTGGTCGCCGACGCGCCGGATGACGTCCACGAGTCTCTGCCGCGGGACGTTCCACCGGTTCGACCAATATTGCAGGTCCCAGGCCTCATACATGTTGATGCGGGGGGAATCCTGCGGATGCCGCCTGCTCACGACCATGCCTCCTCCCTGCCGGTCCCAAGCGCCCGTTTCGGCTTAATGGAAATCAAATGGGAGTAGCTCGGAGGAAGTCAGCCCGCGGAGGTGCATCTTTTTAGGGCAATGGCTACTCCGCAGCCGCGACATGCTCCTCGTCGGCCGTGAACTGAAGCCGGGCCAGCCGGGCATAGAGGCCGCTCTGGGCGAGGAGCGCCTCGTGGGTCCCCTCCTCCACGATCCGGCCCTGGTCCATCACCAGGATGCGGTCGGCGGAGCGTACGGTGGCGAGCCGATGGGCGATGACCAGGGTGGTGCGGCCTTCCATCAGCCGATCGAGGGCCGTCTGGACCTTGCGCTCGCTCTCCGCGTCCAGCGCCGAGGTCGCCTCGTCGAGGAGCAGGATGGGCGCGTCCTTCAGGATCGCCCGGGCGATGGCGAGGCGCTGGCGCTGGCCGCCCGACAGGGTCACGCCGCGCTCGCCGATCATGGTCTCGTAGCCCTGCGGCATGGCCCGGATGAAGCCGTCGGCCGAGGCGAGCTCGGCCGCCCGGCGCACGTCCTCTTCCGCCGCCTGGGGGCGGCCGTAGCGGATGTTGTCGAGCACGCTCTCGGCGAAGATCGTCGGTTCTTGCGGCACCAGGCCCATGCGGGCGCGCAGCGCGAAGGGATCGGCCTCGGCGACCGGCACGCCATCGACCCAGATCGTGCCGCCCTGCGGATCGTAGAAGCGCAGCAGCAGCTGCAGGATCGTGCTCTTGCCGGCGCCGGAGGGTCCGACGATGGCGACACGCTCGCCGGAGGAAACGGCAAAGCTCAGGCCGTGCAGAGCCCGCTGCTCGGAGCGGGTCGGATAGGAGAAATGCACGTCCTGGAAGGCCACCGTGCCGAGGGGCGGGTTGGGCAGCGGCTTGGGATTGCGGGGCGCTTCGACCGCAGGCTTGGCGGCGAGGATCTCACCGAGGCGCTCGGCGGCGCCGGCCGCCTGGGCGAGCTCGCCATAGACCTCGGACAGCTGGCCGAGGGAGCTCGCGGCAAAGACGGCGTAGAGAACGAATTGCGACAGGCGCCCGCCGGTCATCTCGCCCGCCAGCACGTCCTGCGCTCCGTACCAGAGTACGCCCACCACGCTCGCCGAGACCAGGAAGATGCCGGCACCCGTAAGGAGGGCCCGCATGGTGGTGGAAAGCCGTGCCGCGTCGAATGCCTCCTCGGCGGCGGCGGTGAAGCGGGAGGCGGTGAGGCGCTCCATGCCGAAGGCCTGCATGGTCCGCACCGCGCCGATGGCCTCTGCCGCATAGGCCGAGGCATCGGCAAGCCGGTCCTGCGCCGCTCGTGAGCGGCGTCGCACGGCCCGTCCCGAGAAGACCAGGGGCAGGACGATGACGGGTATCGCGAGCAGCACCAGGGCGGAGAGCTTCGGGCTCGTGATGATCATGAGCACGGTGGCGCCCAGGAAGAGGAAGAGGTTGCGCAGGGCGATCGAGATGCTGACCCCGAAAGCCGCCTTGACCTGGGTCGTGTCCGCGGTGAGCCGCGACACGATCTCACCGCTCCGGGTCTGGTCGAAGAAGGCGGGATCGAGGGAGGTCAGATGCCGGAAGACGGCAGAGCGCAGATCGGCCACCACCCGCTCGCCGAGGGTAATGACGAGGTAATAGCGCAGCGCGCTCGCCAGGGCGAGCACGCCCACCACGATGATCAGCAGGACGAAATAGGCATTGATGTAGGCCCGGCCCTGCTCGGAAAAGCCGAAATCGATCACCCGGCGCACCGCCACGGGCACGACCAGCGTTGCCGCAGAGGCCATAGCCAGAGCCGCCAGCGCCGCCGCGATCCGGCCCTTGTAGGCGAGGCCATAGGGAATGAGCGGCTTCAAGGCGCTCAGCGCAGCCTTGGGGCGGGTCTGCCCTTCGGAGAAATCGGCCATGACACCCTTCGTTTCCGGGAAATCTCGTTGCGGCAGGGTTTAGCACCTTTGCCCCGGCTTGTTTCAAGGTCTTAAGTGAGGTATAGGCGCGCATTCATCAATTCAGGCTCGATCTACGCTGCGGGCTGACCAGGCTTGGCTGGCCGCAAGAAGGACTATGGCAATGGCGCGCAAAGAAACCGATCATCCCGATTACCACTTCATCAAGGTGGTCATGACCAACGGCACCGAGTTCACGACCCGCTCGACCTACGGCAAAGAGGGCGACACCCTCAACCTCGACATCGACCCGAACACCCACCCGGCCTGGACCGGCGGCACGCAGCAGCTGCTCGACCGCGGCGGTCGTCTGTCGCGCTTCAACTCGAAGTTCGGCAACCTGGGCCTCGGCGCCAAGAAGTAATCCGCGACGCGGATCGTTTCAGACAGGACTGCAAAAAGCCCCGCTTCGGCGGGGCTTTTTCGTTGCTTCTCACTCCGCTGGGCCGAAAGCCCGCTGCAGCAGGCCGAGCTGGGCCGCGACCGGATTCTGGGCCGAGGGCCGGCCTTCCGCCCCGGCCTCGGCGATGAGCCGTTCGAGATGCAGGATGCGGGCGTGGAGCCGGGTCGCGAGGCCCATGAGCTCGCGCAGGCGCTCCGGAAGCGCCTCGTATTCGGCAATCGTCGTGGCGCTGTCGGACGCATTGAGCCGCACGCGGCTCTTCTCGGTCTGGGCCTGGTCGGCCGAGATCTCCCCCTCAGCCACGGCGCGCTGCAGCAGGAGCCAGGAAGCGATCTGCATCAGGCGGGTGGTGAGGCGCATGCTCTCGCTGGCATAGACGAGGCTCGCCTGGCGCGACAGGTGGCGCGATTCCTCGCGGCCCGCGCCGTCGAGATAGGCCGCCGTCTCCTCGACGAGCTCCATGCCCTCCTGGAACAGGGCCTTGAAGGCGTCGGAACCCACGAAACTCTGCCCGAACCGGACAGGATCGACGTCGAGCTGGATCACGTCGGGTTCGTTCACGCACATCTCCCAGGGACTGCACTCCGCCGTAACGGGCCGGAGGTCTGTTCAATTCATGGGACGATTATAGGACGGACAGGCAAGGCTTGCCTCGGTAACCTCTTCTTAAGGTTAAGCCCGAATCCGACAAAAATCGAGCCGCTCTCGGGCGGCTCTTCAAGTCTAACAGGGAAGCGTCAAACAGAGTGGGCTTCAAAGCCACTCGGCATCCGGGAGAAGGCTCCGGACGCCCTCATTCCTAGCCGAGAATGGTTAACGGGCCGTTAAGGACGTTTCCCCGTTACACCCGCGTCAGTCCTGCCCCAGCTTGAAGAAGGCGCTCGCGGCCGCAAGGGAGCTTTCCTTGCCGGCCTTCGCTTCCTTGAGGCGGGCGATCTCGCGCTCCAGCGTCTCGACCCGTTCATCGAGCTCGTCGATGGAGAGCAGTGAGAGGTCCTGGCCGATCTCATGTCCGCGCACGATCTTGCGCGGCTCATCGGCGAAGGGATCGAAGGCCATTGCGTTCTCCTCTTCAGCGGTTCGTCGTCAACTTAGTCCGGCGTGTTTTCCTTGCCAACGGAGCCTATATCCGGGGGAGATTGTTGGCCAAAGGAGGGAAAAATGGGGCAACTTCCGAACATGATGCGGGCAGTCGTCGCCGAAGGCAGCGGCGGGCCGGACGTCTTGAAGGTCGTCGAGCGTCCCGTTCCCCAACCGAAGGAGGGCGAAATCCTGGTCCGCGTGAAGGTGGCGGGCGTGAATCGCCCTGACGTGATTCAGCGCCAGGGTGGCTATCCCCCTCCTCCCGGCGCTCCCGACATCCTCGGGCTCGAGATCGCCGGCGACGTGGCGGCCGCCGGCCCGAACGCCACGCGATATCCCGTCGGCACACCCGTCATGGCCCTGGTGCCGGGCGGCGGCTATGCGGATTATGCGGTCGTTCACGAGAGCAACGCGCTTCCCATCCCCGCCGGCCTGTCCATCGAGGAGGCCGGCGCGGTTCCGGAAACCTATTTCACCGTCTGGACCAACGTGTTCGACCGCGGCCGCCTGCAGCCGGGCGAGACCCTTCTCGTCCATGGCGGCACCTCGGGCATCGGCACCACCGCGATCCAGCTCGCCAAGGCCTTCGGGGCCAGGGTGATCGCCACCGCCGGAAGCCAGGAGAAATGCGACGCCTGCCTGCGGCTCGGTGCCGACATCGCCATCAATTACCGGACGCAGGATTTCGTCGCGGCGGTCAAAGAGGCGACCGGAGGCCAGGGCGCCGACGTGATCCTCGACATGGTCGGGGGCGAATACATCCCGCGCAACTACGAGGCCGCGGCCCAGGACGGGCGGATCGTGCAGATCGCCTTTCTCCAGGGACCCAAGGCCGAGGTCGATTTCCGCCGGCTGATGGTCAAGCGCCTGACCCATACGGGTTCGACCCTGCGGCCGCGCCCGCCGGCGGAGAAGGCCCTGATCGCCCGCTCCCTCGAGGACAAGGTCTGGCCTCTGTTGGCTGAGGGGCGGTGCCGGCCGGTGATGGATTCGCGCTTCGCCTTCGCCGACGTGGCCAAGGCCCATGCCCGCATGGATGGCGGCGAGCATATCGGCAAGATCGTTCTCATCCTCTAGCGTCGGGAGACCCACGAACGGCCCGGGTTCAGCGCGATGGACGCTGGCGCGAGCCGAAAAAGCGCGCGTCGGGCGCAGGTGAGGTTGGGTTTCGCGTCCGGTGCTCCAAATATTTGCAACATCGCGGCACGATCCCTATAATCATCTCGTTTCCCTCACATCGTGAGACGAGATGCTCCGGTCCGCACCGGTTCGGAGCGAGAGAGAGTTTTGCCGTGCGGCGCCGATTGGCCGGCGCCCGGCCTGAAGGAGGTTCGCTTACATGTCCCAGGGACCGCTGATGCCGAAGGCGACAGCCGTTTGGCTCGTCGAGAACACATCCCTGTCGTTCGACCAGATCGCCGATTTCTGCAAGCTCCACCCGCTCGAGGTGAAGGGCATTGCCGACGGCGAAGTCGCGGCAGGCATCAAGGGCTCGGACCCGATCACCATGGGCCAGCTGACCCGCGAGGAGATCGAGAAGGCTCAAGGTGACCCGAACCATCGCCTCCGGCTCGCCGAATCGCGGGTGAAGCTGCCTGAGCAGAAGCGGGTCAAGAAGGGGCCGCGCTACACCCCCGTCTCTCGCCGCCATGACCGCCCGAACGCGATCCTCTGGCTAGTGCGCAACCATCCCGAGCTGAAGGACGCGCAGATCATGCGCCTCGTGGGTACCACCAAGACCACGATCCAGCAGGTCCGCGAACGCACTCACTGGAACTCGGCCAGCCTCTCCCCGATGGATCCGGTGACGCTCGGCCTGTGCTCGCAGATCGATCTCGATTTCGAGGTCCAGCGCGCCGCCAAGGACCGTCCGCATGTGGAAGTTCAGGAGCATGGCGGCACCTTGATGCCAGCGGAAGTCTCCACGGCGCCGGAGCGGGTCGACCCCTTCGCCGACATGAGCCGCCCGAAGCCGGTCCAGGAAGAGAAGATCGACGTCAACTCCGTCTTCGCCAAGCTCAAGCAGCTCAAGCGCTCCGACGAGGACGAAGAGTAAGGTTCACGCAAAAAGGCCCGGATCGCTCCGGGCCTTTTCGTTTGCGGGATCGTCTAGCGCAGCGTGCGGAAAATCGGATCCAATGCTGACGCCCGGTGCGCTAACGCTCAGCCCTGGCGCCTGGGACGCCGCTTGCGCGGCTTTGCGGGCCTGTCGCGATTGCGCTCGAAGCTCGCCTTTGCCGCAACGGCCTGCCTGCGCGCCGACCCGCGCGCCTTCTTCAAGGCTTCATGCTCCTGCGCCTTCTCATCCGTCGTGAGCACCTGTGCCAGAAGCACCTCGAAGCTCGCCTGAAGGTCATTGTCCGATTGCCCTGTCATTCCGACCTTTCGGCATCCTGTCCGGCCCAGGGCCATGGGCGCCCGATGCACAATATCGGTTCTAGAGCACAGGACCCAAAAGTGGACCCACTTTTCCGCACGATGCGCTAGAGCATCGGACGGTTAAACGGACGCATATCCGGCAGCCTTAAGGTAGTTCCAGCACTCTTGTGGTTCGAACAGGTTGCAGATCTCACCGAGCGCTCGCCAGAGCGCGTCGAACGTTCGGGCCTCGGCCTTGCGCAAGTGCGCTTTGATCTTGGCAAAGGCCTGTTCAATTGGATTAAGATCAGGCGAATAAGCAGGTAAAAACAGGAACCAGGCTCCGCGTTGCTTCAGACACTGAGCGGCCTTCTCGCTCTTGTGGACAGCCAGGTTGTCGAGAATCACCACATCGCCTTTGCGCAGCGTCGGCGCGAGCTGCGTCTCAATGTAAGCCTCGAACGCCAACCGGGTGATCGGGCCATCGATGATCCACGGCGCGCACAACTCGTTGCACCGTAGCCCAGCCAGAAAGGTATGGGTTTTCCAGTGTCCAAAGGGAGCTTTCATGCGTAGGCGCTGGCCCCTGCGGCTCCGCCCGCGCAGGCGCGTCATCTTGGTGTTGACATACGTCTCGTCCAGGAACACCAGCCGGTGCGTCTCCTGGCGCATGCGCGGCTGGCGCTGGGCATGCCAGACCCGGCGCTCATCCCGCACATCGGCGCGTGCGCACTCCGCCGCCATCAGGCATTTTTTTATATGAGAAGCCGTGCCGGCACAGGAAGCGCGAGAGCATCGCGGGAGCCGCAACGATCCCATGCTCAGTCAGCAGCCTTGCGGCCAGCTCGGGCATGGTGATGGCCGGCTCGGCCTCGACCGTCTGGATCAAGAAGCTCTCATAGGGCACCAGCTTGCCGCGTCCGGGCGGACGGCCTTGCCGGGCCGGTGCCGGCGAGCCGAACCGCCGCTTCCGCTGCACCAGCTTGATGGCGAAACTCTCGCTGACGTCAAAGTGCTGGGCTGCCGCCCGGCAGGAATGACCTGCATCGACAAAGTCGGCGACGCGCACCCGCAGATCCAGGGAATAGCAATGACCCATAATCCACCTCCCAGTCCAGGCAGTGAATCACAGCTCGGCCTCGCACAGAAGCCAGGAGTCTCATTTCCGGTCCGAGGCTCTAGCCAGCGCTCCTGCGGTGTCAGATGATGGCGATTGGAACAGCTCTGTTATTAGGTTTCGACCCTATGCCAGCAACCCGAATTGACACACGCCGCGGTTGGATCGAGCCTCGCCGACGTGAGGTGGTCGAAGCGGTGCAACGCGCTTTGCAAACCGGCCTCGGGATTCGCGATCATGGATGCATCCGGCTGATGGAGCATGATGACGGCGCCATGATCGCTCCACAGGGCAAGGGGCCGTCGTACGTTATGGTGGAAATCACCCTCTTTCCTGGCCGCTCACTGGAAATCAAGCGACGCCTCTATGCAGCCCTCGTGGAGGAGCTCGGCGCGTTCGGAGTGCCTGCGAGCGACATCCAGACGGTCCTTATCGAGGTTGAGCCGGTGAATTGGGGTCTCCAGGGCATTCCTGCCAGCGAAATCGGGCCGTAGGATAAAATCGGCATCCGACACCAATGCCACGACTCAGGCTCCATCGCGTGCTCCGACAAGCCCCCTCGCTCGCAGCACGTCCCCGATCTCGGTCAGGACCATGGGATCGTCGATGGTGGCGGGCGTCGACCACGCATCGCCATCGGCGATCTTCTTCATGGTGCCGCGCAGGATCTTGCCGGACCGGGTCTTGGGCAGGCGCGCTACGGTGATCGCCAGCTTGAAGGCGGCCACCGGCCCGATCCTGTCGCGCACCAGGGCCACGAGTTCCGCCTCCACCTCTTCCGGCGGCCGGTCGATGCCGGATTTCAGCACCACGAAGCCGCACGGCACCTCGCCCTTCAGCGAATCCTTCACGCCGATCACGGCGCATTCTGCGACCGCCTGATGGGAGGCCAGCACCTCCTCCATGCCGCCGGTCGAGAGACGGTGGCCGGCGACGTTGATGATGTCGTCGGTGCGGCCCATCACCCAGATATAGCCGTCCTCGTCGAGATAGCCGGCATCCGAGGTGTTGTAGTAGCCGGGATAGACCGAGAGGTAGGATTCCTTGAACCGCTTGTCCGCCTGCCAGAGGGTCGGCAGCGCCCCGGGCGGCAGCGGCAGCTTGATGACGATGGCGCCCATGGTGTTGGGAGCGACAGGCTTGCCGCCTTCGTCCAGCACCTCGAGGGTATAGCCCGGCATCGCCACCGTGGGAGAGCCGTGCTTCACGGGGAGAGCTCCTAGTCCCAGCGGGTTGCCGGCCACCGGCCAGCCGGTCTCCGTCTGCCACCAATGGTCGATGACGGGCACCCGGAGAATGTCCTCGGCCCATTTCACCGTATCGGGATCGGCGCGCTCGCCGGCGAGGAACAGGGCGCGGAACGAGGAGAGATCGTATGTCTTCAGGAGTTCCGCCTTCGGATCCTCCTTCTTGATGGCGCGAAAGGCCGTGGGCGCGGTGAACAGCGTCACGACCCCATGATCGGAGATCACCCGCCAATAGGCGCCGGCATCGGGCGTGCCCACCGGCTTGCCCTCGTAGAGAACGGCCGTGCAGCCGTGGAGAAGCGGTCCGTAGACGATGTAGGAATGGCCGACCACCCAGCCGACGTCCGAGGCGGCCCAGAACACCTCGCCCGGCTTCACGCCGAAGAAATGGCCCATGGACCATTTGAGCGCGACCATATGGCCGCCATTGTCGCGCACCACGCCCTTCGGAACGCCGGTCGTACCCGAGGTGTAGAGCACGTAGAGCGGATCGGTGGCCGCGACCGGCACGCATTCGGCCTTGCGTCCCTCGGCCCGCGCGGCGTCGACGGCGCTCGTCCAATCCCGGTCGCGGCCGTCGTTAAGCGCGCATGCGAGCTGCGGTCGCTGGAAGACGAGGCAGGCTTCCGGCTTCGAGGTGGAGAGCGTGATCGCCTCGTCGAGCAGCGGCTTGTAGGGGATGACCCGGGCGCCCTCGACGCCGCAGGAGGCGGAGAGGATGACCTTCGGCTTGGCGTCGTCGATGCGGGTCGCGAGCTCCTTCGCCGCAAAGCCGCCGAAGACCACGGAATGGATCGCCCCGATGCGGGCGCAGGCCAGCATCGCGAAGCTGGTCTCAGGGATCATCGGCATGTAGATGACGACGCGATCCCCTTTGACGACGCCCATCTCCTGCAGCACGGCGGCCAGCGTCGCCACCTCGTCCTGCAGCTCGGCATAGGTGATGCTGCGCTTCGTGTTGGTGACCGGGCTGTCGTAGATGATTGCCGCCTGGTCGCCGCGCGTGGCGACATGCCGGTCGACCGCGTTGTAGCAAGTGTTGCACTCAGCCCCGACGAACCAGCGCCCATAGACGCCGGCTTGGCTGTCGAACACCTTGTCCGCCGGCCTGATCCAATCGATATCCCACGCGGCCGCCTCCCAGAATCCCACGGGATCGGATTGCCATCCGGCATAGACCTCTCGATAGCGGCTTTGGGTCGATGGCATGGCGCTCCCCGTTGCGTTCACTGCATGAGACTTCAAGAGCCTGCTGTGGTAGCAGGCCCCTAAGCCGTGGTCAGGCGCGACTTTCGGTGAGTCGACTTTCGGCGAGTGCATTCGTGATTACCGATCCTCTTTTCTACGCCGCCGCCGTTCCAGCGGTCATCCTGCTGGGGCTTGCCAAAGGCGGCTTCTCGGGCCTCGGCGCCCTCTCGCTGCCCCTGATGGCGCTCGTGGTATCGCCCGTGCAGGCGGCGGCTATCACCCTGCCGATCCTGATCGTCCAGGACGTTGTATCGGTCTGGGCCTATCGGCACACCTGGGACCGCCACAACGTGATCATTCTGCTCCTCGGCGCCATCTCCGGCATCGTGACGGGCTATCTCCTGGCGGCCCAGGTCTCCGATGCAGCGGTCAAGCTGGCCGTCGGCCTGATCTCCGTGGCCTTCGCCGTCCGCCGCATGGTGGTGGAGCGCCGCAAAACCCCGCCGAAGCCTGCCCCGGCCGATGTGCCGCGCGGCATCTTCTGGGGCTGGGTGACGGGGTTCACCAGCATGGTCGCCCATGCGGGCGGACCGCCCTTCCAGATCTATGTCATGCCTCAGCGGCTGCCGCGGGATATCTTCGTGGGCACAGGTGCGGTGCTCTTCGCCCTCGTCAACTGGATCAAGGTGCCGCCTTATCTGGCGCTCGGGCAGTTCACGGTCGAGAACATGGCAACGGCGGGCGCCCTGTTTCCAGTGGCTATCGCCTCCACCTGGGCCGGCGTGATGCTCGTGCGGCGCGTCTCGGGCCAGAGCTTCTACACGGCCGTCTATGTGCTGCTGGTCCTGGTGGGGATAAAGCTTGTCTATGACGGCGCGGCCGCTTTGTTCTGACCTCGCCAGCAAAAAGCCGTCGCCCCGGATGTGAAGCGACGGCTTCCTGGTGTGGGAATTCTCGAGGAACCTCGCGGCTAGTGCACCGCCGTTTCGGAGGTTCTCAGTCTTGCGATCTCGTCCTTGAGCTGAAGCTTCCTTCGCTTGAGTTCTGCCAGCCTCATGTCATCCATCGACGGTCTGTTAAGGGTATCCTGGATCTCGCGCTCGAGAGCCCGATGCTTCCGTTCCAGTTCCGTCAGGTGATTCTGCAGCGGCATGTCAGTTCCTCCTATGTGTTTACTGACGGCGCAATTGTGCCAGCGAGAGTGTGGCGAGTCGAAGGCGAAATTCGAAGAATCGACCATGGAAGATGCTTGCCCTCCACAGGCCCCGAGAGCATAATTCCGCCCCTCTTGCCCGGCGGCCGACAACGACCTGGCATCTTGGGTAGTTTAAATGACCGAATTGGCTGAACTGGAAGCGGACTTGGCCCGCCTCAAGCAGGAACATCGCGATCTGGATATGGCGATCGACGCACTGGAGAGCATGGTTGCGGGGGATCAGCTGCAGGTCCAGCGTCTGAAGAAGCGCAAGCTCGCCCTGAAGGATGTGATCATCCGGCTCGAGGATCAGCTCACCCCCGACATCATTGCATAAGAAGCCTAGAGCATCAGAAGCCTAGAGCATCGGCCCCAAAAGTGGACCCACTTTTGGGATCCAATCCGATGCTCAGTCCATTAAGCGGCGCATCGTTCGGCGCGGAAAACCGGATCCACTTTTCCGCACGATGCGCTAGCCTTTTGCGGTGAACGGCCTTGCCTGCCCCGGGCGGCTTCGCTATTCCCGCTGGACATCAAGGCCTCATGCCGGAGCACGCCATGACGGGAACCCCCATTGCCATCATCATGGGCAGCCAGTCCGACTGGGCCACCATGCGCCATGCCGCCGAGACCCTCGACGCGCTCGGCATCGCCTACGATGCCCGCATCGTCTCCGCCCACCGCACCCCGGACCGGCTCTATGCCTTCGCCAGGAACGCCAAGGCGGAGGGTTTCCAGGTGATCATCGCCGGCGCAGGCGGCGCGGCCCACCTGCCCGGCATGACCGCTGCCATGACCCCCCTGCCCGTCTTCGGCGTGCCGGTGGAATCCAAGGCGCTGTCGGGCGAGGACAGCCTCCTCTCCATCGTTCAGATGCCGGCCGGCATTCCCGTCGGCACGCTCGCCATCGGTCGGGCGGGCGCCGTGAACGCAGCCCTTCTCGCCGCCGCCGTCCTCGCCCTGCACGATTCCGCCCTCAGCCAGCGCCTCGACGAGTGGCGCAAGCGCCAGAGCGACAGCGTGGCCGAGCGGCCCTCCAACGAAGGCTGACCACCCGATGATCCGTCCCGGCTGCACCCTCGGTATCCTCGGCGGCGGACAGCTCGGCCGCATGATCGCCATGGCCGCCGCACAGCTGGGCCTGAAGGCCCACATCTATGCGCCGGAGGAAAACAGCCCGGCCTTCGAGGTGGCGACCGAAATCACCATCGCGGCTTACGAGGACGAGGCGAACCTGGTGCGCTTCGCCAAGGCGGTCGACGTGGTGACCTATGAGTTCGAGAACGTGCCGAGCGAGACCGCCTCGACCTTAAGCGCCCATGCCCTGCTCGCCCCCAACGCCCAGGCGCTGGCCGTGTCGCAGGACCGGTTCCTGGAGAAGAGCTTCATCGCGGGCCTGGGCATCGACGTCGCTCCCTTCGAGACCTTTTCGGACGAGGCCGAGCTTGCTGCGGCGCTGGAGCGGATCGGCCGACCGGCCGTGCTCAAGACCCGGCGCTTCGGCTATGACGGCAAGGGACAGGTGATGATCCGGCCCGAGACCGACCCCGTTGCCGCCTGGGACGAGATCGGCCGCGCCGCCGCCATCCTCGAAGGCTTCGTGCCCTTCGAGCGCGAGGTTTCCGTGGTTGCCGCCCGCACAGCCTCCGGCGCCTTTGCCGCCTATGACCTGTGCGCCAACGAGCACCGCCACCACATCCTCGACACCACGCAGGTTCCGGCGGGCGTCTCGGATGCGACGGAAGAGCAGGCCGTCGGAATCGCCCGGTCCATCGCCGAGGCGCTCGATTATGTCGGCGTCCTGGCGGTCGAGCTGTTCCTGGTGACCGCGGGCGGCGGTGAGCGCCTCGTGGTCAACGAGATCGCTCCGCGGGTGCACAATTCCGGCCACTGGACCTTGGGCGGCGCCGCGACCTCGCAGTTCGAGCAGCATGTGCGCGCCGTCTGCGGCTGGCCGCTCGGCGGGACGGCCCGGCTCGGCCGGGTCGAGATGAAGAACCTGATCGGGCACGATGCCGATGCCTGGGAGGAAATCCTGGCCGAGCCCGGGGCGCATCTGCACCTCTACGGCAAGGCCGAGGCCCGGGCGGGCCGCAAGATGGGACACGTCACGCGGGTTTTTCCGGAGAAGGGCTGAACCTTTTCAAACCGGGGCCGTTGTCACACTTGACCGGCGCTTTTCTTGAAGGGCAACCCTGGACAGGCAAGGCTTCTTCTGGTATCGACGCCGGCCAGTGAGAGGTGCGCATGACGCGCCTCGTTGTTTTTTATCACAATCGAAACGGATCAAAACGAGGAATTCGCGTGCAGGTTCTTGTCCGGGATAACAACGTCGACCAGGCGCTCCGCGCTCTCAAGAAGAAGATGCAGCGTGAGGGCATCTTCCGCGAGATGAAGCTTCGCGGTCATTACGAGAAGCCGTCTGAGAAGAAGGCCCGCGAGAAGGCTGAGGCCGTTCGCCGCGCTCGCAAGCTGATCCGTAAGCGCATGCAGCGCGAAGGCCTGCTGCCTTCGAAGCCCCGCCCGACGACCCGCTAAGCTCTTCTGAGCAAGCCTTTCTCAAGGCTGGCCTATCGGTTGTGAACCAGCGCCCTTCGCGTGAAGCGGGGCGCTGTTTGCATGTCTGGGGCTTGGCCTCCGAACCGATAGGCAGGCCTCTTGCGCGGCAGCGCCTTTTTGATGCCTTGTTTCACGGCTGTTAAGGATTTCCCGCCAGAGTGCCGCTTCCTTGGTACGTGAGTAGATAAGCTGGAGACGAAGGTGTTCGCCCCATCGATTCGCCGTTTTGCCCCCTTGAGCCTGACCCTCGTCGCCCTCGGCCTTTCCGCCTGCAGCACCGTGGGCAGTGGCCCCGCCCAGCGCATCGCGGTGGTGGAAGAGGACACGCAGGGCACGAGCACCGTCAACATCTCCTCGCTCTCGGACGTGATCCAGCGCAACCCGAACGATCCGGGCGCCTATAACACCCGCGGCGCGGCTTACGCCCGCGTCGGCAATTACAGCAGCGCCATGTCGGATTTCGGCAAGGCGGTACAGCTCGATCCCAATTACGCGCCAGCCTACACCAACCGGGCGCTCGCCCTGCGCCAGACGAACCGTAACGATCAGGCGCTGGCCGATTTCTCCCGCGCGATCCAGGCCGATCCGAACTACGGCCCGGCCTATATCGGCCGCGCCAACCTGTACCGGGCGCAGAACCAGTATCAGGAGGCGCTGAGCGACCTGAACATGGCGACTCGCCTCCTGCCCGAATCCGCCGAAGCGCTCCATTCCCGCGGCCTGCTCTACCAGCGCCAGGGCATGCACCCGCAGGCGATCCTGGATTTCGACGCCACCATCGACCGCAACCCCTTCGTCGGCGCGCCTTACGCTGCCCGCGGCCAGAGCTTCGTGGCGACCAACCAGTTCGACAAGGCCATCGAGGACTTCAACGCAGCCCTCAACGTCGATGCCAAGGATGCCAATTCCTGGGCCTGGCGCGGCGTCGCCTACGAGCGCAAGGGCGACCGGCAGCAGGCGATCGAGAGCTACCAGCACGCGCTCGCCATCGACAACGGCAACAGCGTCGCCCGCCAGGGCTCGACCCGCCTCCAGGGCGGCGGCCTGTTCCGCTCTTGAGAGTCTGACTCGCAAAGCACGGGAAACCCTCCTCCCCCTTGTGGGGAGGAGTTGGAGGTGGGGGTGTGAGCGATAGCCTATCAGGCTCCGGCGCCAACACCCCCACCCTTAATCCCTCCCCACAAGGGGGAGGGAGAACGCACCTGCGCCTCATCGAAAGACTTCTGGAAGCGCATGCGGACCTGCATGCGCTTCTTTTGTATGTGGAAAGCCTCGGGCTTCTCGATTGCTGAAAGCTGACGATAAAGCCGAGGAAATCAGGACGGCTTACCCGTCCCTTCACACGTCCTTCGACATGATCGACACGTAGGGCTCGAAGCCGAAGGCGCGATAGGTACGTTCGGCGCGCTCGTTGGCGACGAGGACGCCGATGAACAGGCGCTTCAGACCCGCTTCCTTCGTCAGGCGCTCGGCTTCGGCCAGCAGCATCTTGCCGATGCCGCGGCCGCGCCAGTCGTCATGCACGATCAGGTCCGTCACCGTGCCGTGGTTGCGCAGGCCGTCGGACACGTAGGCGGCATCCTGATCGAGCGAGAAACCCATGACGCCGACGACGACCCCTTCCGTCTCCGCCAGGACGATGCGGCCGTTGCGCCGGGACAGGCGCTGCATCAGCTCGTCGTAATACTCCGCCGCCGCTCCGTAATCGCGCCGCCGGTCGCCGACGAGATCGGCTTCGAAGACGTTGAGCCGGTGGATCAGCTCGACGACCTTGTCCTTGTCGAAAGGAAGGGCGGTGCGGAGGGCGATGGACGACATGAGAGTATCCGGGTCAGAAGACGGCTTCTTAAATCAGTTTTTGCGCGGGCCGTCATGATGGTCGTTCATTGCCACTGTCGATCCCAATAAAAATGCCCGGCACGAGGCCGGGCATTCTCAACGATCCGAACCGGATCAGAGGTTCTTCAAGATCTGGTCGACCACTTTCTTGGCGTCGCCGAAGAGCATCATGGTGTTGTCGCGGAAGAACAGCTCGTTCTCGACGCCGGCATAGCCGGAGCCCATGCCGCGCTTGATGAACAGCACGGTCTTGGCGCGCTCCACGTCGAGGATCGGCATGCCGAAGATCGGCGAGGCCGGATCGGTCTTGGCGGCGGGGTTCGTCACGTCGTTGGCGCCAATCACGAAGGCCACGTCGGCCTGCGGGAACTCGCCGTTGATGTCCTCGAGCTCGAACACCTCGTCGTAGGGCACGTTGGCTTCCGCGAGCAGCACGTTCATGTGGCCCGGCATGCGGCCCGCCACCGGATGGATGGCGTATTTCACCTCGACGCCTTCGGCCTTCAGCTCGTCCGCCATCTCGCGCAGGGCATGCTGCGCCTGCGCCACCGCCATGCCGTAGCCCGGCACGATGATGACCTTCGAGGCATTCTTCATGATGAAGGCGGCATCGTCAGCCGAGCCCTGCCTCACCGGCCGGGTCTCGACCGCGCCGCTGCCGGCGGCCGCCGTCTCGCCGCCGAAGCCGCCGAGGATCACGGAGATGAAGGAGCGGTTCATGCCCTTGCACATGATGTAGGACAGGATCGCACCCGAGGAGCCGACCAGCGCGCCGGTGATGATGAGCGCAAGGTTGCCCAACGTGAAGCCGATGCCCGCCGCCGCCCAGCCCGAATAGGAATTGAGCATCGACACCACCACCGGCATGTCCGCGCCGCCGATGGGGATGATCAGCGTGACGCCGAGCACGAAGGAGATCAGCACGATCAGCCAGAAGACCGCGTGGCTCTCCGTGCGGATGAAGAAGACGAGCAGAACGAGGAGCAGCAGGCCGAGGCTGATATTGAGGAGATGCCGGCTCGGCAGCAGGATCGGCTTGCCGGACATGCGCCCGTCGAGCTTCAGGAACGCGATCACGGAGCCGGTGAAGGTGATGGCGCCGATGGCCACACCGAGCGCCATCTCGAACAGCGAGCCGCCGTGGATGGTGCCGACCGAGCCGATGCCGAAGGCCTGCGGCGCGTAGAGCGCGCCCGCGGCCACGAGGACCGCCGCGAGGCCGACCAGGGAGTGGAAGGCGGCGACGAGCTGCGGCATGGCCGTCATCGGCACCCGCTTGGCGACCACGGCGCCGATGCCGCCGCCGATGCCGAGGCCGAGGATCACCAGCGCCCAGCCGCCGATGCCGCTCGGCGGGGACACGAACAGGGTGGTGAGGATGGCGATCCCCATGCCCACCATGCCGTAGAGATTGCCCTGACGGGAGGTGGTCGGGTGCGACAGGCCGCGAAGGGCCAGGATGAAGAGGACGCCCGAGACGAGATAGAGGATCGAGGCTAGATTGGCCGACATCGCCTCACCCCTTCTTGCGGTACATGGCGAGCATGCGCTGGGTCACCAGGAAGCCGCCGAAGATGTTGATCGAGGCAAGGACGAGCCCGATGAAGCCGAGCGCCCGCGCCCAGATCGGCCCCTCGCCCAGAGCCGGCGCCACGTCGACGCCCACCGCCAGGACCGCGCCGACCACGATGACCGAGGAGATCGCGTTGGTAACCGACATGAGCGGAGTGTGCAGCGCCGGGGTGACCTGCCAGACCACGTAGTAGCCGACGAAGATCGCCAGCACGAAGATGGCGAGGCGAAACACCGTGGGGTCGACGGCCCCGTGGGTGACGGCGGCCGCGGCGGCTCCTGCCGCATCGGCGACCTGATCGGCGATGGTCTGGGCCGCCTCGGCCGAGCGTCTCGCGGCCTCTGCCGCCGCTCGGGCCTGCTCGACGGCCTGTTCGGGCGTAAGCGTTGCCATGGTGTCCTCCCCTTGGACGGGTTAAGCGGTCGGCTGGAATGCGGTGTGAACGATGGCGCCGTCGCGGGTCAGGCAGGTGGCCTTGACCAGCTCGTCGTCCCACTTCACGGCCAGTTCCTTGGTTTCCTTGTTCACCAGCGTCTCGACGAAGGCGTAGAGGTTCTTCGCGTAGAGGCTGGACGCCGTGGCGGCGAGGCGTCCGGGCACGTTGAGGTGGCCGACGATCTTGACGCCGTTATGCTCCACCACCCCGCCTGCTTGAGCCAGCTCGACGTTGCCGCCGCGCTCGACCGCCAGATCGACGATGACCGAGCCGGGCTTCATGGATTCGACCATGGCCCGGGTCACGAGCTTCGGCGCCGGCCGGCCAGGGATCAGGGCCGTGGTGATGACGATGTCCTGCTTGGCGATGTGGGAGGCGACGAGATCGGCCTGCTTGGCCCGGTACTCCGCCGACATCTCCTTGGCATAGCCCCCGGCCGTCTCGGCCTGCTTGAACTCCTCGTCCTCCACCGCGACGAACTTGGCGCCCAGGCTCTCCACCTGCTCCTTGGCGGCGGGACGCACGTCGGTGGCGGTCACCACCGCGCCGAGGCGGCGGGCGGTGGCGATGGCCTGGAGGCCGGCGACGCCGGCACCCATGACGAAGATCCGGGCGGCCGGCACGGTGCCGGCGGCGGTCATCATCATCGGAAATGCCCGGCCGTATTCGGCCGAGGCGTCGATGACGGCCCGGTAGCCGGCGAGATTGGCCTGAGAGGAGAGAACGTCCATCACCTGCGCGCGGGTGATGCGGGGCATCAGCTCCATGGCGAAGGCGGCGACCTGGGCATCGGCGAGGCTTTTTAGGGCCGCGTCCTGGCCATAGGGGTCCATGATGGCGATGACCAGGGCGCCGGGCTTGGCGCCCGTCAGTTCGCCCTCGGCGGGGCGGCGGACCTTGAGGACGACATCCGCATCCTTGAGGGCCTCGGCGGCGCCAGAAGCGATCGAAGCGCCGGCAGCCTCGAACTCGGCGTCGGGAACGCCGGCTTTCGCGCCGGCCCCGGCCTGGACGACCACGTCAGCGCCGAGGCTTTTGTATTTCTTGACGGTCTCAGGGGTGGCGGAAACGCGTGTCTCCGCTCCATCGGTTTCGGAGAGAACGGCGATCCGCATTGTGGTCCCCCTGCGATTAGGTCAATGGCTCGAGATCAAGCTCTTGTCGTTTGTTTCCGTCAACGCTCTCTCGAGGCTCAGTAGAAGACGAGCGCCAGAAGAAGAAGAATGGCGACGGCTGCCGGAGCACGCACGCCGATCGACGGAGCCATGGCGCCGAGACCGCCCGCGGCGAGCGAGAGGATGACGCCGAAGATCGCCGTCACCCAGGCATGCTTGATGCCGCCGACGGCCAGCGCCAGGACGTGGCAGATGATGACCGCGGTCGCGATCTCCGCGAACTTGACGAATCCCTGATAGGTCTCCTCATGGGTGCGGGCATCCATATCCGGACTGTAGCCCCCATGCGGCGCGTGTTTTGTATCGGCCATACTTCAAAGCCCTGTTCAGCGTCACGTGTTAATGGCTGCGTTTAACGCATGAGATGAGGAGCCGCAATCTTTCGAATGGCTCCAAATGAAAACTTTATGAATGCATTTCGCTCTTAACTGATCCCGAGAAACGCGCGCCATTGCGGCAGGCAGACGGTCTCGTAATCATATTGCGCCACCGCGATCCTGCGGGCCTCCGCCGCCATGGCGGCGGACTTCTCCCTATCGGTCAGGGTCTCGCGCACCCGCTCGGCGAGCGCCTTCTCGTCGAAGAAGGGGAAGAGGCGCCCATTCACTCCGTCCTGGACGATCTCTCGCACCGGCTCCGTATCCGAGGCCACGATCCGGCATTCCAGCGCCATGGACTCGATGGAGGACCAGGACAGCACGAAGGGATAGGTCATGTAGACATGGGCCGAGGAGACCTGCAGCACCTTCACGAACTGGTCGTAGGGCAGGTTTCCGACGAAATGCACCCGGGACCAGTCGACAGGCCGCTCGATCCTCGACTTGAAGACGTCGAACCAGGTCTTTCCCTCCGGTGCCGAGCCGGAATAACTGGTGCCGCGCCCGCCGATGATCACCACCCGGAGGTCCGGGTCGATATCGAGGAGATAGGGCAAGCTCTTGAAGACGATATGCGCGCCCCGCATCGGCTCGATGTTGCGGGTCACGTAGGTGACGATGGGGGTGTCGCGGGTGAGATGGGGCCCATCCTGGCCGAGCTGGATCCGCACCTTGGGATCGGGCTGGAGCCTCTTTGTGTCGATGCCGTCGTGGATGATGGCGAGCCGGTCGTGCAGATAGGTCGGGAACGTGTCGCGCTGGTAGCGCGTCGGGGCCACGGCGAGGTCCGCCGCATCGAGGGCGCCGAGCTGCATGGAGTTCTTCAGGCGCAGGCGCCAGATTACCTCCTCGTTGGTGACCGGGAACTCGGGATCGAAGTCGAGGTCCTGCCCCTTGGCGTGGTAATAATACTCGAAATAGGCGACGTGGCGGGCCTTGGGCCAGATGTCCTTCAGAAAGAGGTTCTCACCCCAGCCTGTATTGACCACCACCACATCCGGCTCGAAGCCCTGTTGCGCCAGCTCCTTGGCCCTGTGCGCGACGCCGTAGGCGCGGCGCAGGCGCGGAATGACGGGGGAGTAGCGGTTCTGATACGGCGCGTCCTCCGGACCGGGGACGGCATTGTAGGAATAGTACTTCACGCCCGGGATCGCGCATTGCTTGACCATCCCGAGGCCCACGACCTCGTGCCCCTCGGCGACGAAGCTCCGGGACAGGCGCAAAAACTGGCCCGGGAAATTCTGGTGAACGAAAGCGATCTTCATCAGGTGCCCCTAACGCTTCGTCATGCCCTAAGGCCGAACGGCGCAAGATGCAACCTCATTACACAGGACTTGGTAAACCGGAAGCGCTCAGCGCCTCTTTCTGCTTTTGCTCCAGGCTTTCGAGGGAGAAGCGCTCGATCTCGTTCTCGAAGAGGCGGTGATAGTTGAGCTCCGCCTTGAGATGCAGGAAGACTGCGCCGAGACCGACGGCGGCGCGGTCCATGAAAACGAATTCCCGCGGGACGGTGACCGGCCCCTTCTCCTTCAGGGCCTTGTGCACCTCGAAGGCCTGGCGGCGGCCGTATTCGCCGGGCTTCACCCCGTCCGCCACGGTGCGGACCCGGTCGTCGAGGAGCGGGGCGTAGATGAAGCGGGCCCAGATGTTGAGAATGTCGATCAGCTCGTTCGAGAGGCTCTTGAATCCCCAGGTCTCGTAGGCATGGACGACGCGGGCGCGGTCGTCGGTCTGAAGGCCGCGATAGAGATCGACCACGCCGCCGACGAAGCGCGGATGGAAGATGCGGACGCAGCCATAGTCGAGAAGGTTGATGCCCCCCGGCTCGCCGCCTTCGGAAAAGACGGTGTAATTGCCGAGATGCGGATCGCCGTGGATGACGGCCGCATGACTGAAGGGATGCCACCAGGCCTTGAACATCGCCACTGCCAGCCGGTTGCGGATCTCGACGGGGCTTTCCGTGAATTGTAGGATCTTCTCGCCCTCGAGCCATTCGAGCGACAGGAGGCGCTTCGTCGACAGCTCAGGATGGACCCGCGGCACACGGACCTCGTCCACATCGGAAAGGGCCTCGGCATAAAGAGCCGCATGCCTGGCCTCGCGCTCGTAATCGAGCTCCTCGCGCACCCGCTCGCCGATCTCCTTGGCGATCTCGCGGGTGTCGATGGCCGGATCCATGCGGCGATGGACGGCGAAGACCCATTCGAGCTGCTGGAGATCCGCCTCCACGGCGGATTGCATGTCCGGGTACTGGAGCTTGCAGGCGATGGTCTCGCCATCCTTCGTGCTGGCCCGATGGACTTGACCGAGGGAGGCGGCGGCGGCGGGGTTGAGATCGAAGGAGCCGAACCGGCCCTGCCATTGCGGCCCGAGCTCCGCCTGCATGCGGCGCTTGACGAAGGCTGCCCCCATGGGCGGCGCCTCACTCTGCAGCTTCTGCAGCTCGGCGGCGTATTCCGGCGGGATGAGGTCGGGGATGGTGGCCAGCAGCTGCGCCACCTTCATGATCGGCCCTTTCAGGCCGCCGAGCGCCTGGGCCAGCACCGCCGCATTGGAGGCATCGCGTGCATCGCCCCCGAAGAGCCGCGATCCCGCCATGCGCGCCGCCACCCCGCCCATATTGGCGCCGACCCGGGCATAGCGGGCAGCGCGCGCGGAGAAGCGGTTCGCTTCGCGGTCGGAATCGGCCATGACGTGAGATCTCTTGCTCTGAAACCGGAGAGCTTAAGATATGTCGTGCGGCGCCGAACGCTAGGTCGCTGCGGCGTCAGGCCCTCTGGCTGCCGACGGCGGCAAAAAGCGACATGTGCTCGGTCAGGCCCTTGAGGGCGAAGGCGCCCCGGTCCTCCAGGTGCAGGTTGGAGCCGGCGACGAGATCGCGCACCGTACGCGACACCAGGACCTCGCGGCCATCGGCGAGCGCAGCGATGCGGGACGCGATATGCACCGCGATGCCGCCGATATCGTCTCCCATCATCTCGATCTCGCCGGTATGGACGCCACAGCGGACCTGCAGGCTCAACGTGCGCAGGGCCTCGATGATGGCGCCGGCGCAGCGGACGGCGCGGGCGGGCCCGTCGAAGGTTGCGAGGAATCCGTCGCCGAGCGTCTTGATTTCCCGGCCGCGGAAGCGGCCGATCTCGCCGCGCACGATCCTGTCATGCTGGTCGAGGAGAACGCGCCAGGCGCGATCGCCCATCTCCTCGGCGCGGCTTGTAGAATCGACGATGTCCGTGAACAGGACCGTGGCCAGCACCCGGTCGGGTTCGCTCTCGGCGTGGGTGCCGGTGAGAAACTCCTCGATCTCGTCGGCGACGGGGCCCGCATCGGTGGCCCACAGGACGTGGTCGATGCCGGGGAACTCGACATATTTCGCGCCGGGAATGTTGGCCGCGAGATAGCGGCCGCCCTCGACATTGACCCGCGTGTCGCCCGCGCGGTGCAGAACCAGGGTCGGGACGCGGATCGTCGGCAGGATGTGGCGCACGTCGATCTGGCTGTTCATGCGCATGAGCGCGATCACGGCCGACGGGCTGGCGCCGAGCCGCTCGAATCGTCCCCACCATTGCCGGAAGCGCTCGTCCCCGACCTTCGTCGGCGCGAAGGCGGTGAGGCTCTCGCCCTGCCCCCAGGTCCGGTCGATCTTCTCCAGAAAAGGCTCGAACCGCTCATGCGGCAGAACCCAGGTATGGAAGTCGGCATAGGTGCCGTAGAGGATCAGCGCCTGGGTTCGCTCGGGATAGGTTGCAGCGAAAAGCATGCTCATGGCGCCGCCCTCGGAAATCCCGAAGAGGGCAGCCTTCTCGCTGCCCACCGCATCCATCACCGCGCGCACGTCGTCCATGCGCTCCTCGAGACTCGGCAGGTTCCCGAGCCGGTCCGACAGGCCGGTGCCTCGCTTGTCGAACAGGATCAGGCGGCTGAAGGAGCCAAGCCGGGACAGGAAGTGAGCCATGTTCGGCTCGTCCCAATAGAGATCGAGGTTGGAGATGAAGCCGGGGACGAACACGAGATCGAGCGGTCCCTCGCCGACCACCTGATAGGCAATCCGCAGATCGCCGCTTCTGGCGTAATGCGTGTCGACCGGCATAACAGGCATCCCAACTCCGTCGTGGGGAATTTGGCGAGTTCCGGCCTCAGAGAGTCAAGCCTGACAACGCCGTTTCTGTGTCCTGCAGAAAGGCCGCCAGAACCCGCATGGCTAGAGGAGAAAGTCCCCCGCTTTCAGGCTGCGGATACCGGCAAGACGAATGATGCCTTCCGCATCCTGATCGGCATCGGTGTTCAGAAGCACGCGCGCCTCCGTTCCCACGACCTCGTACCGAACCTGTCCCGCTGCCGTGAACTCGCCTCTGCCGATGAAAGCGAAAGCCTGGTTGCCGCTGCGAAGAGCATTGGCATTGATCCTCGCCAGATCCAGCAGATCGTGGGCGCTCGTGCTGAAGTCCCGCACAAGGTCCACGCGATCGAGGGAGACACCGACGGAGCCGATCGATTGCCAGCGGAACACGTCGGCGTCCGGCCCACCGGACAACAAGTCCTTGCCTGGCCCTCCGACGAGCGTATCGCGACCGGCATCGCCATAAAGCCTGTCATTGCCTGCGATGCCGGCGAGACTGTCGTTCCCTCCACCACCGCGAAGACTGTCATGGGAGTCGGATCCCTTCATGGCGTCGTTGAACGCACTGCCCCACGCGCCCTGAATGCTCGACAAGCGGTCGCCGGACGCATCGCCTCCGGCCTGCGTGCGCTTCGCAAGATCGATGAGCACGCGGCCTGCGGAATCGCGATAATCGGCATAGTCGAAGCCGCTGCTGCCCGACAGGAGATCGGCCCCTGGCCCACCCTGGAGATTGTCATCGCCGCTGCCGCCAAACAGCGAGTCGTTGCCGCCGCCGCCGAAGATCCGATCGTTGCCGCCGCCCCCGTTGAGAATGTCCGCCGCATCGTCGGCGGGATCGGGGCCGCCGCGCGATTTGAGATCGAGGCGGAATATCTTGCCTCCATAATCGACGATGTAGAGGTTTCCGGATGCATCCTCCCCCAGGGACGAAACGGAACCGATCGGACCGCCGCCGACGGCCACCCGACCGGTCAGATCCGTGAACGACCAGGAGCCTGAGGCGCGCTGCAGGGACCAGATCTTATGGCTGACGAAATCCGAGAAGAAATACGTTCCCTGGAAGTCCTGCTCCGGCCCGCGATAGACATAGCCGCCCGTCACCGCCTGACCGATGCTGCGGTCATAGGCATGGATCGGATTCGTGAAATTCGGGAACGATCCGGGCTTAAAAGGCCCCTCGGTGACGCTCCAGCCGTAATTGGCGCCGGGGCTTCCGAGATTGATCTCCTCATAGGCACTCTGGCCGACATCGCCGATATAAAGCTCGCCGGTCAGCCGGTCGAAGCTCACGCGCCATGGATTGCGCAGGCCCGCCGCATAGATCCCCGTCCCTATCGCGCTGCCTGCGATCCCGTCTATGGACGCCGGATTGTCCACAGGCAGGGCGTAGTTTCTGCTCGCGTCGGCAGGGAAGGCATCGCCATTCACATCGAGCCGCAGGATCTTGCCCAGCTGATTGAGGCTTTGCGAATTGGCTCCGTTCGCACCATCCCCGGTCGCCACGTAGAGATAGCCGTCCGGCCCGAACCCGATCCATCCGCCGCGATGGTTGGTGGAGGATGGGTAATCGATCCGATCGATGAGCCTCATGCTGGACGGATTGGCGACCAAGGGATTGTTGGCCAGCGTCTGGTATTCGCGGATCTCCACATCGCCGTCCGTCGTGCTGAGATAGACGTAGAATCGCCGGCTCGTCGCAAAATCCGGTGCGAAGGCGAGGCCGAGGAGGCCCTGTTCCCCGTCCGTTGCAACATTCACGGTGAGGAAAGGCGTGGCGAGGACCTGGCCGGTGCCGGCATCATAGACCTTCACCTGCCCGCGCTTCTCGATGATGAAAAGATGGTTGGAATTGCCCGGAGCCGAAGTCAGGTACAGGGGATTGACCAGGCCGGAGGCGATCGCGTTGGCCGCCATCGTGGGCGGCGTTCCGGCATTCGGATCATAGCCGTAGATCACATCGGCGGCGCTGGTGCCGCTCAGCCTGTCCGCAGCCTGACTCCCGATACGAACTGCCATGGTCGACTCCGAATCGGCCCCCGTACAGCGCTCGTCATGTGATTTGGTCGATATGCCCCGAGCGGCAAGTCAGCCGCCGCTCGGGGCAGAGCATTTACGCCGTTGCGGACTCCATCGCCTCGAGCTCGCCGATCAGCCGCTCGATCATCGACAGGCCGATCTGCCAGAAGGCGGGGTCGCTGGCATCGAGGCCGAAGGGAGCGAGAAGCTCCGAGTAATGCTTGGTGCCGCCGGCGGAGAGCAGCGCGAAATAGCGGTCCACGAAGCCCTCGTTGGAGCGCTCGTAGACGCCGTAGAGCGAGTTCACCAGACAATCGCCGAAGGCATAGGCGTAGACGTAGAACGGCGAATGGATGAAGTGCGGGATGTAGGTCCAGAAGCTCTCGTAGCCTTCCCCGAGACGGATCGCCGGGCCTAGGGACTCGTCCTGCACCGACATCCAGAGCTCGCACAGCTTGTCGGCTGTCAGTTCGCCGTTGCGGCGTTCCACATGCACCTTGCGCTCGAAGGAATAGAACGCGATCTGGCGCACCACCGTGTTGAGCATGTCCTCGACTTTGGCCGCCAGCATCGCCTTGCGCTGCACGGGATTGGTGGTCTGGTCGAGCAGGCGGCGGAAGGTGAGCATCTCGCCGAAGACGGAGGCCGTCTCGGCGAGCGTCAGGGGCGTCGGCGCCATGAGCGCGCCGTTGGGGCCGGCCATGACCTGATGCACGCCGTGGCCCAATTCGTGCGCCAGCGTCATCACGTCCCGCGGCTTGCCCTGGTAGTTGAGCAGCACGTAAGGATGCGCCGAGGGCACGGTCGGGTGGGCGAAGGCGCCGGGCGCCTTGCCGGGCCGGGTCGGGGCGTCGATCCAATCCTCGTCGAAGAAGCGCTGCGCGATGTCGGCCATGCGCGGCGAGAAGGCGGAATAGGCGGAGAGCACCGTGTCCCTGGCCTCGTTCCAGGGAATGGTGCGCTGCTCGACCTTCGGCAGCGGCGCATTGCGATCCCAATGGTCGAGCTTGTCTTTGCCGAACCACTTCGCCTTCAGGGCGTAATAGCGGTGGGACAGGCGCGGATAGGCCTCGCGCACGGCGGAGACCATCGCCTCCACCACCTCGCGCTCGACCCGGTTCGCCAGATGGCGGGAATCGGCCACGTCCTCGAAGCCGCGCCAGCGGTCCGAGATCTCCTTGTCCTTGGCGAGCGTGTTGGTGATGAGCGTGAAGGTGCGCAGGTTCGCCTTGAAGGTCTTGGCGAGCGCGTCCGAGGCGTCCTTGCGCACGCTCTCGTCCGGGTCCTGCAGCTTGTTGAGGGTCGGCTCGATGGGCAGCTCCTCGCCGCGCACGGTGAAGCGTAAGGAAGCGATGGTCTCGTCGAAGAGGCGGTTCCAGGCCGAACGGCCGGTCACCGACTTCTCGTGGAAGAGCTGCTCGATCTTGTCCTCGAGCTGATAGGGCTTGTCCTTGCGCAGGTCCTCGATCCAGGGCCTGTAATGGGCGAGCGGCCCGGTGCTCATGGCCTTGTCGAGCACGGCGTCCTCGATGCGATTGAGCTCGAGCCCGAAGAAAAGGAGTTCCGTCGAGGCGGCGGTCAGGCGCTCCTGGGTGTCGCCATAGAACTTCGCGCGGATCGGATCCGTGGTGTCGCCGGAATAGACCAGGCCGGCATAGGACATGAGGCGTCCAAGAAGGTCTTCGAGCGCCTCGTAGCGCTTCACCACCTCGTCGAGCCGTTCCGATGCCCGCTCGTCCCGCGCCATCTCATCGAGCTTGCCGCGATAGGCGGCGGCGAACGCCTTGCACTCGGCCTCGGCCCTGGCGAGATCGCCCTTGAACGCCTCGCTGTCCATGCCGGGATAGAGATGGGAGAGGTTCCATTCGGGCAGGGCCCCGAGTTCGGCCTGCACGGCGCCGGCACTGGAGGGATGGTGCGAGGGAGAGATTGTCTGAACGGTCACGGGCGAAGGCCTGCCTAGGATCGGTGAGGAAAATTCTTCCACACATATTGGCCGCCGCGCTCTCCGGATCAACCCATTCCAACCGAGGGCGGGATGGCCCCGTTAACAGGCGGTTTACCCTTTCCCGACCAGCATCGCGCGACCGATTCTCGAAAGCGTCCCGCCGCCTTATGCCTCTTCCACGGCTCTTTGCAGACGACATCCGTGCCCTTCGCGGCGAGACCGAGAAACCCGCTGCCGGCTCCGAGCGGGAGCGGATCGGCCGGCTGGCGGAGCGCGCCGCAAGGTCCTCCCTGCCGGTCCTGATCGAGGGCGAGCCGGGAAGCGGCGCGCCGGCCCTGGCACGGGCGATCCACGATTGCGGCGAGCGCCGGGAGCGTTCCTTCATCCGCCTTCACGCCGGAGAGGCTCCCGTTCAGGGCCTGTCCTCTCGCCTTCCCGCCGCACTTAAGGAAGCGCATGGCGGCACCCTCTTCATCGACGATGTCGAGCGGCTCGGCGCGGACGACCAGAGCGAACTTTTAGCCTTCCTGCACCGGCAGGACGGCGCACGCTCTCCGCGCCGCCACGACGTCAGGATCGTTGCTGCGGGTCTGGACATCGCCGGATCGGTGCGGTCCGGCCATTTTCGCGAGGATCTCTTCTACGCCCTCCAGGCCCTGCCGATATCCGTGCGCCCCTTGCGGGCGCAACGGGAGGCCATCGCCGATTGGGCGCATCGCTTCGTCCGCCGTTTCGCGGCCGACGAGGGCAAGCGGATCAGGGGCCTGTCCGCGGAGGCCGCAGGCCTGCTCGCCCGCTACGACTGGCCCGGCAACCTGCGGCAGCTCGAGAACGCGGTCTACCGCGCCGTGATCCTGGCCGAGGGTCCTTTTCTCACGCCGACGGAATTCCCGCAGATCGCGTCCCATCTGCAGGGTCGGCGCATCGAGATCCCGCCGCTTCCGATTGCCCAAGCGCCTGTCCTGCAGACAACCTACGCAAGCGAGCGCATTGCGCGGCGCGACCCCAACGCCCTCCCGCTCGTCGACGATGCCGGCGACATGTTCACGCTCGCCGATCTGGAGGCGCAGGCGATTCGCTTCGCGCTTGCCCATTATCGCGGACGCATGTCGGCGATTTCGCGGCATCTGGGAATCGGACGGTCGACTCTTTACAGAAAATTGAAAGAACTTGGCCTATCCGATGAAGCCGCATGACGTTTCGCGCGTTAAGCGTAACAGAACGTGCGCGCGAACACTGACGAAATTCATTTGATGGAGGAATCTCCTATCCTCCACTTTCATTGCGATGAGGAGCAAAGTCATGCGTGACTTGCGCAAGGCGGCCATTTGGCTCGGTTTGATTGGGTCGGTCTCCCTCCTTCCGCTCTCCGCCCTCGCGGAAGATGCAGGCAGCCCCCCGCAGGATGCGTCCACGCCCGTTCTGGCCGTTGCTCCTGCAGAGCCCTCCTTCCATGACGTCGTCGAGACGCCCGCGACGGCGGGCATGGCCTCCGACGCGATCCCGGCGATCGAACCGGCTCCCGTCGCCATCGATGCGGCCGATCTGAAGCCGGCCCCCGCCATCGATATTCCGCTCCCCGATGCGGCGCCCGTGACCGCCCTGATGCAGGCGGATGTCTTCCGCATGGCCGTCGCGGGACTTTTCGCGGACGATGCCGCCATGCGCGAGATGCGCGTGAGCGGCAAGGACCGCGAGGCGCTCTCCGCCTATTATGCGAAAGCCGAGCGCCCGCTGATCTGGGCCCGGGACGGCGCCTGGTCGCCCGCCGCGTCCGGCGCGATGGAACGCCTGAGGTCAGCCGACGAGGACGGCCTCGATCCCGCCGATTACGCCCTGCCCGACCGGGGCCTGCGCAAGGATGCGCCGCCCGCGCAATGGGCGAAATCCGACGTGAAGCTCTCCCTTGCCGCGATCCGCTACGCCCGCGACGCCCGCGGGGCGCGAGTCGATCTTGCCCGCCTTTCGGCGCTCGTGACCCCGAAGCTGTCGCTGCCGGCGGTCGACGAGGTGCTGAGCAGGGTCTCCGCCGCCGGCGATGCGGGCGGAGCGCTCGAATCCTACAACCCGCCGCATGCCGGCTACCGGGCCCTGAAGGAGCGCCTGGCGCAGTTGCGCGAAAGCCATCCCTCGCAGCCGAGCGTGCGCCTGCCCAAGGGCCCGACCCTGCGCGTGGGCATGAAGGACCCGCGCGTGCCGCTGATCCGCGCGCGCTTCAATCTCGCGAAGGATTCGGACAACCAGACGATCTACGACGAGCGCTTGGCCTCGGCGGTCGCCGCCTTCCAGAAGGAAAAGGGCCTGCCCAACACGGGCGTCCTGAACCCCCAGACGGTGGCCGCCCTCTCCGGCCCGTCCGTAGCGCAGCGCCAGTCGGAGCTGATCGCCAACATGGAGCGCTGGCGCTGGCTGCCGGCCGATCTGGGGCAGCGGCACATCATGGTGAACGTCCCCGAATACCGCCTTCAGGTGGTCGAGGGCCGCAATGTGGTGCATCAGGCCCGAGTGATCGTCGGCAAGGAGCAGTCGCAGACGCCGATCTTCTCCGAGAACATGAAATATCTCGTGGTGAACCCGTCCTGGACGATCCCGCCTTCGATCATGAAGAAAGAGATCCTTCCGGCGCTCGCGAACGATCCCTATTACGCCGCGCGCAAGGGCTACAAGATCATCCGCCGCGGCGACCGGATCTCGGTGCAGCAGCCGCCGGGCGAGCGCAATGCGCTGGGCTTCGTGAAGTTCATGTTCCCGAACCAGCATGCGGTCTACCTGCACGATACGCCGAACCGCAATCTTTTCGCGGCCGGCAAGCGCGCCTTCAGCCATGGCTGCGTGCGCGTGGACAAGCCCTTCGAGCTCGCCGAGGAGATCATGGGCAAGGACGGCAAATGGACCGAAGAGAAGCTGCGCGGGCTCATCGGCAAGGGCGAGCGCTATGTGAACCTCACCAATCCCCTGCCGGTTCACCTGACCTACTTCACCCTCGCGGTCGACGAGAAGGGCGAGGTGAAGCGTTTCGACGACATCTACGGCCTCGACCGCAAGGTCCGCGCCGCCCTGAACCTGTCCGAATAATCCCCTTTTCCCACCACGTTTTTCGGCCGATTTCTCATCCTCACTTAACGCGAAGGTAACCGTCTTCGGCAAAGATCCTTTCACTATAAGGATTGCCGCATCTCCGGGTGCGGACCGGTAAAGACGAGTATCACAGTGAGAGTATTGCGTACTGACCGCCTCGCGCATCGTGCGGGAAAGTGGGTCCGGTTTACCGCGTCCAACGATGCGCCGGTTCAAAATGAGCATCGGATGAATCCCAAAAGTGGGTCCACTTTTGGGTCCGATGCTCTGGCGCTCCGCGTCGGCATTGGTCTTGCGGCCTTTCTGGCCGTCATGGTGGGCGGGGCGCACGGCACGCAGGATGCCGTCGCCAACGGCGATACCCGCACGTTGAGCCTTTACAACAACAACACCAAGGAAAGCCTCAGCGTCACCTTCCGGCGCAACGGCCAATACGATTCAGGCGGCCTGCAGCAGCTGAACTGGTTCCTGCGCGACTGGCGGCGCGACGAGCCGACGCGCATGGACCCGCGCCTGTTCGATACGGTGTGGGAGGTCTACCGCGAGTCCGGGTCGAACGAGCCGATCCGTGTGAATTCGGGCTACCGCTCACCCAATACCAATTCCATGCTCAGGCGGCGCTCCAGCGCGGTGGCCAAGAACAGCCAGCACATGCAGGGCAAGGCGATGGATTTCTACCTGCCCGACGTGTCCACCGTGCGCCTGCGCGCCATCGGCATGCGGATCCAGAACGGGGGCGTCGGCTACTATCCCAACGCCTACACGCCCTTCGTGCATCTCGACGTCGGCAGCGTCCGCGCCTGGCCGCGCATGACCCGCGCCCAGCTCGCCAACATCTTCCCTGACGGCAAGACCGTCCATATCCCGTCCGACGGCCGCCCTCTGCCGGGCTATGACGAGGCGCGGGCCGAGGTGCTTGCCAAGGGCGGCACGGTCGCCGGCTATTCGGCCTATGCCGATGCCGAAGAGGCGATCTCCTCGCAGCCGCGTCGCAAGAGCTTCTGGGCGACCCTGTTCGGTGGCGGCGACGACGAGGACGAGGATGCGGAGGAGATCCGCGCGGCCTCACGACCGGGCCGGGCGCTCATCGCCTCCCGCCAGCAGCCGCAGCCGGCCTCGAGCTACTACGCCAGCGATTCGAATGCGACGGTCTTTGCCGCGCTGCAACCGGTCCAGGCTCCCGAGCCGGCACGGCGGGCGCCTGTCGCGATCCAGCCGCGGCCGGAGCAGCCGGCACCCGCCGTGGTGGCGGCCATCGCTCCCGCTTTGCGTGAGGATCTGACGCCGCCCCCGGCCGCGCCGCTGCCGCCGACCCGGATCAACGGCGCGCCGGGCACGGTCCAGACCGCTTCGGGACCCGCCCTCGGCTGGCAGCAGGGACCGGAGGCACGGGACGCCGACCTGTCCATCGCCAAGGGCATGGCCTTCGCGCCGATGCCGCCCCGGCGGCCGGATGCGGACGACGCGGATACCGACGCCGTCACCGGCACCGTCGCCCTCGCCTATGCGCCGCTGCCGCCGGCCCGTCCCGGCTCCCTGGCCGACACGAACCCGATCCCGGGCATCCCGGAACTGCGCGGCTCCACGGAGATGGCGGCGATCCAGCATCCGCTGCCGCCGCCGCGGCCGGACCTGCGCCCCGTTGTGGTGGCCTCGGCTGCGCCCGTCGACATTCCGGTGACGGGCTCGACACCGAAGGATCTGGCAAAGGCGGTAAAGTCCAAGCCGGCACCCGAACCGGTGGCCAAGGCGTCGACGGCTGCGAAGAAACCTCCGGCCACGGCGCTCAGCGCCCTGATGTCGGCGGAGCCGAGCCTGCATATGGGCTTCTCGAGCAAGCCCGTCGGCGACCTGGCCACGAACCGCTTCACTGGACCGGCGGTCAAGCCGTTGAACGTGGTGCGATGAGAGAAAAGGGCTCCGAAAGGAGCCCTTTTTCGTTTCAGTCCTCGTGCTTGCGGCTGTAGCCGTTGCGCGCCGGCGAGGCCCATCCCTGCGGCGGCGCCTTCGGCCTGAAGACCTCGACCAGCAGGGGGTGGCAGACGGCCACGTCGCTCGAATGCTCCGCGCTGCAATCGCCGCCCGGGCAGGCGGAGAGCGCGCCGAGCAGGTCGATCTCGGCGAAGAATTCCAGGTAGTCTCCCGGCCGCACCGGGCTCGCCTTCATGAAGTACTGCCCCGTGTCTCGGGTGAAGCCGGTGCACATGAAGACGTTGAACACATCGTGCACCGCCGGCTCGACCTCGTCTTTCGGGCGGGAAAGGCGATGGGCGAGCGCGCGGGTCAGGTTCGAGTGACAGCAATGATGGTACTCGTGGCCCGAGAGCAGCCGGTGCGTATAGGGATCGCACCGGGTGCCGATCACGTCATGGACGGAGCCGCCGTATTCGTCGAAGCCGTACCAGTCGAGGGTGTCGTGGGTGATCGTCGCCATCGGCCGCAGGTAAGGCAGGCACGACCAGAGCTGGTCGCCGGTCGACAGATGCGTGCCGTGAAGCGCCCGCGTCTTGCCGGAGAAGAAGCGCTCGTCGATGTCTTCCGCGGCCCAGAGGTTCAGGTCACCCACCTGCGGCCCCTCGATGCTCACGATCCGGAAGAAGCAGCCGGCCGGCACGTTGAAGGTGCGCGCGTCCCTGGGCGGCACGATCACCTCGTCCACCTTCTGCCAGCCTTCGCGCGCCGCGCGATAGGCGTCGAGATCCGGTCGCGGCAAGGTCTCGACGGGATAGCAGATGACGGGAGCGATTGTGCGGCGCGCATTCGCGTCGGCAGGTTCGGATACTTGGTCCCGGGCGAGCTTCATGAATCTCTCCAGCGTTTCGCGTTCGGGTTCTTATATGAAACTGGATCGCCCAGGGCGAGCGGGAGGCGAGTCTTTTCGCTTGAGCCCTTCGCCGCAACGTATTTTATGGCCTCATCGCAAGGACGCTCGATGAATGACCTAAAGACCCAACGCGTGCTGGAGGACTACCCGAGCCTGACCTCCACCGATATCCGGTTTGCGGATCTCGACCGCCAGGGCCACGTCAACAACGCGGTCTTCGCCACGTTTTCCGAAGTTGGCCGGGTCGCCTTCATGTACGATCCGGAAAGGCCCCTCGCGAGCGAGGGCCGGAGCTTCGTGATCGCGCGCCTGCTGATCGATTTCCGCGCGGAACTCTTTTGGCCCGGCACGGTGGATATCGGCACGGGCGACGTGCGCGTGGGACGCAGCTCGTTCACCCTGGCCCAGGGCATCTTCAACGACGGGCGTCTCGTGGCGACCACCGAGGCCACGATCGTGATGGTCGACAGGCAAACCCGCCGCTCGACCCCTCTCCCGTCCGAGACGCTCGACGTCTTGCAGAGGCTGATGCTGGCCGACACGTCAGACATCCATCCTCACAGCATGCCACAACCTAAGCCCTCATCGTGAGAGGCTGGCTCTTAAAGCGCGGGAAACCCTCCTCCCCTTGTGGGGAGGAGTTGGAGGTGGGGGTGCGGGCGAAAGCCTATCAAGGTGGGGCGCCGACACCCCCACCCCGGCCCTCCCCACAAGGGGGAGGGAGAAGGCACCTACGCCTCATGATGGATGACGAGCCAGACTCTCAGGATGAGGCTGAGAGTGACGCCCAGCGCTCCGAAATAAAAAGGCCCTGCAGCGTGATGCTGCAGGGCCTTTGAAACACCCGATGGCACGTGCTTCGCGCTATCCCACCATCCCGAGCGCCTGCATGTAGAGCTCGAGGATCGCCTCTTCCTCCTGGCGCTCGGCGTAGTCGCGCTTGCGCAGGGAGATGATCTTGCGCAGGACCTTGGTGTCGAAGCCGTTGCCCTTGGCCTCGGCATAGACGTCCTTGATGTCGCCGGCAATGCCGGCCTTTTCCTCCTCGAGGCGCTCGATGCGCTCGATGAAGGCCTTCAGCTGGTCGGCTGCGACGGATTCGGTGTTGAAAGCTGCGTCATCCATGAATGAAGCCCCTGATTGATGGCATTGGCGCCAGTGTTATGGTCATTTGGTTGAAGCCGTTTTAATGCCCCGGCTTCGATTTCTCAAAATCGGCAAGCTGCGATGAAGAAGCCTCGCGCTGGTGACGCTCCTTCCACTCCTCGTAGGGCATGCCGTAGACATGGGTCCGGCTGTCCTCCTTGGAGAGATCGACGCCACGCTCGTCGGCGGCCTCTTTTAGCCAGTTCGACAGGCAGTTGCGACAGAAGCCGGCCAGGTTCATGAGGTCGATGTTCTGGATATCCGTGCGTTCGCGCAGATGCCCGACGAGCCTGCGGAAGGCGGCGGCCTCCAGCTCGGTTCGGGTCTTCTCGTCGATGTCCATCATCGGGTCGATGTCCTTCATGGGCTTGATCCTCCATGCTGGCGCAGGCGGTCGCGGGTCCGCGTGCCGAAGATCGTCGGCAGGCGCAAATCCGCATGGGCAGCCAAGGGCATGAGCAACCGGGCGAAGCGCTCGGCCCATTCCTCGGCGCCCTCACTCGATGCGATCAGATCCTGCCGGATCTCGATCAGCGCATTGGCGAGGCCCCGGATCGTGGCATGCCGGTCGACGGTGTCGCCGGCGAGCGCCCCATCATAGGGCTCGTTGTCGCCGACGACGAGTCCGCCCTCGGCCTGAAGCCCTTCCAGGAGCGGCTTGGCGAAGCGGTCGTCCGCATCCCACAGGATCCCCACGTGCCAGGGCCGGGGCCAGCCGCGCCAGACCGGCGTGAAGCTGTGCACCGTCACGACGACCGGCGGATGGCCGGCCGCCATAGCCCGGTGAATCGCATCCGCGATGGCATCGTCGTAGGGATCGTAGAACCGGGCGATGCGCCGCTGCACCTCCGCCTCATCCGCTCCGGCATTGACCGGCACGACGGCGCCGTCGGAGAGGCGCATGACCAGGGTCGGGTCGTCCCGGCCCCGGTTGGGATCGATGACGAGCCGCGAGAACCGGGTGAGAATCGCCGGAGCCCCGAGGCGCCTGGCGAGCGAGCGGGTCACGGCCGCCGCGCCGATGTCGTAGGCGATGTGACGCTCGAACTCGGCTTCCGGCAGGCCGAGATCGCCCAAATCCGGCGGCACCGCGTTGGAAGCGTGGTCGCACAGGATCAGGATGCCCGATTCGACCGGGCCGGGAACGATCTCGACGGGACAGGGCTCAAGAGAGGGCTCGTCGAGCCTGAGCGCGGCGGAAGCGGACATGGGGCAAGGATTTCAGGGCGGATGGATTGAACGGCGGAGGAAAAGCCTTACCCTGCCCCTCCAACCCTGACAACGCGACGTTCCGCGCAACAGACTTTCACGACCGACATGTCCCCGACATCCACCACGGCCCGCGTCGATTCGGGCTTCGCCTCCGCTTTTGCCGCGCTCTGCCTCGGCGCCGTGGCCATGGGGATTTCCCCGATCTTCGTGCGTTTCGCCTCCGCCGACATGGGCGGAGCGCCGGCCGATGTGGGGCCCTTCGCCAGCGCCTTCTGGCGCGTCTCGCTCTGCCTGCCCCTGCTCTATGCCTGGATGCGAATCGAGGAGAAGCGAGCGCCCGCCGACGCCCCGAAGGTCCGCTTCTCCAGGGCGAGCATCCTCGGCGGCATCGTCTTCGCCGGGGATCTGTTCTTCTGGCACCTGGCGATCCTCAAGACGACGGTGGCCAACGCCACCTTCTTCGCCACCATGGCACCGCTCTTCGTCGTGCTGACCGTCTGGCTCGTGTTCCGGCAGCAGGTGTCCCGGGGCACCTTCATGGGCCTCGCCCTCTGCCTTCTCGGCGGCGCGGCCCTGATCGGACAGAGCCTTCACGCCGATCCCGCCCGGATCGAGGGCGATCTCTACGGAGTCGCCACGGCCTTCTTCTTCGGCATGTATTTTTTGGCTGCCAGCAAGGCCAGGAAGACGGCCGGCGCCGCACGGGTGACCTTCGAGGCCGGCCTGATCACGTCCGCCATCCTCCTCGTCATTGCGGTTCTCTTCGACACGCGGGTGATCCCGCAGACGGCGCAGGGCATCGCGGCGCTTCTGGCCATGTCCTATGTCAGCCATGCGGGCGGCCAGGGGCTTCTCGCCATCGCGCTCGGGCGCCTGCCGGCAACCTTCTCGTCCCTCGTGATCTTTCTCGAGGCCATCGCAGCGGCAATGTTCGGCTGGGCGATCCTCGGCGAGGAGCTGACCCTGGTCCAGAGCCTGGGCGGCGCGCTGATCCTCTTCGGCATCTGGATCGCCCGCCCGAAGGCCGATCAGAATGACGGATCGGGGTCGAAACACCCTTCGAACGGGGAGTGAAAGCCACCGGATAGCCGCGCCTTCATGTCGATGAGACCGCGCGGCGCGCGAATTCTGCGGCCGGCATGCTGGAAAGTCTTGCTCCGGGGACGCTTCTGACCGACAAGGATTCGCCAAAGTTGTCCCGGCATTGTGCGATTTCATTCCTTCGAATTGACCAAACCATATCCATGAGCGCCGCATTCTCCCCATCGTCTGCATTCCGGCGGCGAAGCCTTGCAGCCGTGACGTTTGTCGTCGGCGGGTTTCTGCTGGCCGCTTCGCCGGCGAAGGCGGACCTGCGCCTGTGCAACATGACGTCGAGCCGGGTCGGCATCGCTCTCGGTTATCGCGACGCGCAGGGCTGGGTGACGGAGGGTTGGTGGAACCTCACGTCCCGCGGCTGCGAGACCCTGCTGAAGGGACAGCTCGGCGGGCGCTTCTACTATATCTACGCCATCGATTACGACCGGGGCGGCGAATGGAGCGGACGCTCCTTCATGTGCACCCGCGAGCGGGAATTCACGATCCGGGGAACGGAAGATTGCCTCGCCAGAGGCTTCGATCGCAGCGGCTTCTTCGAAGTCGATACGGGTGAGCAGAAGAGCTGGACGATCCAGCTCACCGAAACGAACCGGCCAGGGGGCCCATGACGATGAGACGCGCGCGGCGCACGAAGATTCTAGCAACCTTGGGACCGGCTTCCGAGAACCCCGAGATGATCGCCAAGCTGTTCCAGGCCGGCGCCGACGTCTTCCGCCTCAACATGAGCCATTTGCCCCGCGAGCGCCTGAAGGAGCGGGTCGAAATGATCCGCGCCGTCGAGGCCAAGTTCAAGCGCCCGATCGCCATCCTCGCCGACTTGCAGGGGCCGAAGCTGCGCGTCGACATGTTCGAGGGCGACAGCGCCATGCTGGAACCGGGACAGACCTTCATCCTCGATGCCGACAAGACGCCCGGCAACGCAAAACGCGTGCACCTGCCCCATCCCGAGATCCTCTCCTCGCTCGAGCCCGGCCATACGGTGCTCATCGACGACGGCAAGCTGCGGCTGCGCGTGAAAAGCGTGAAGGAGGGCTCGGCCACCACCATCGTCGAAGTCGCCGGCAAGATCTCCAACCGCAAGGGCGTGAGCCTGCCGGATACGGTGATCCCCGTCGCCGCCATGACCGACAAGGACCGCTCTGATCTCGAAGCGGCGCTCGATGCCGGCGTCGATTGGATCGCCCTCTCCTTCGTGCAGCGCCCCGAGGACGTGGCCGAAGTGAAGAAGGTCGCCCGCGGCCGGGCGCTCGTCATGTCCAAGCTCGAAAAGCCGCAGGCAATCGCGCGCCTCGACGAGATCGTCGAGATTTCCGACGCCGTCATGGTCGCCCGCGGCGATCTCGGCGTGGAGATGCCGCTCGAGAAGGTGCCCGGCATCCAGAAGCGCATCGTCCGCACCGCGCGCCAGCTCGGCAAGCCCGTGGTGGTGGCGACCCAGATGCTGGAATCGATGATCACCTCGCCGGTGCCGACCCGCGCGGAGGTCTCTGACGTGGCGACCGCCGTGTATGACGGCGCCGATGCGGTGATGCTCTCGGCCGAAAGCGCCTCGGGCCAGTACCCGATCGATGCGGTCGCCACCATGAACCGGATCGCCGAAGAGGTCGAGCAGGACCAGAATTACTGGTCGATCATGCGCACGCTCAATCCGGAGCCGGAGGCAACGGGCTCGGACGCGATTGCGGCTGCCTCGCACCAGATCGCCGATACGCTCAACCTGAAGACGGTGGCGGCCTGGACCTTCTCGGGCTCGACCGCCTTCCGCATCGCCCGCGAGCGGCCGAACTCGACGGTCATCGCGCTCACGCCGAGCCAGAACACGGCCCGCAGGCTGGCGCTGGTCTGGGGCGTGCACTCGATCCGCACCAAGGACGCGAGCGACATCGACGACATGGCGTTCCGCGCCTGCAAGTTCGCCCTGCGCGAGGGCTACTCCGCGGTCGGCGAGCGCATCATCATCGTGGCCGGCATGCCCTTCGGCACGCCCGGCGCCACCAACATGGTGCGCATCGCCTTCATCAGCCAGGAGCACGCGGCTCAGGCTTAAATTGCGAGACTTTCAAATCTCGCCTTCATCCTGCATGTCGACATGACGAGACTCGCTCATCCCTCCCCCTTGCGGGGAGGGATGAAGGGGGGCGGAAAGTCAGAGCGCTGCGTCTGTTCCAGAGAGCTATAGGTCGATACAGCGCCGGACTGGATAGATCTCGTACCCAGTCGAACCACCCCCACCCCTAACCCCTCCCCGCAAGGGGGAGGGAATCCACAGGCTCAACCCGCCCGGCCAGGGCCTCGATGGCGGCCAGCACCGTCTCCCGGTCGGCGTATTGCGGCATGTGGCCGATGCCCGGCATCAGGATCAGCTCGGCGCCCGGCACCTCCCGGGCGAAGGAGCGGCTGTGAAGATCGGTCCAGACGATCTGGTCCTCGTCGCCCGCGATCACGACCGTCGGCAGCCGGATGTCCCTGTAGCGCACGCTCTGCTCCACGACTGCGTGATACATGACGGCGAAGTCCTGCATGTTGGCTTCGAAGGCTTTGGGCCGGAAGGCCAGCGGGATGAAGGCTTTCTTCACGATGCCCCGAGGGGCCGCCTGCGGCCAGAACGTCTTTTTCTTCATCCATGGCCGGAGCATGAGAAGAACCGGCACGGCAAGGGTGCGGAACATCAGCCAGCCCGGCCGGGAATCGATCAGGCGCCGGTACCAGCCGATCGTGCCGCCCGGCCAGGGCGAGGTGATGCCGGATAGGACGAGGATCGCCCCTGTCACATCGGTATGATCGAGGGCGAGATGGGGGACGATCATTCCCGACCAGGAATGCCCGACGATAACGGCATTGCGCACATCCAGCTGCCGCAAGGCGCCCGCGAGGAGCGCGGCCTGCCGGGCGGGCTCGGCCTCGCCTAAGCCCCGCTTGCGCTCGCTCCAGCCATGGCCCGGCCGGTCGAGGGCGATGACCCGGTAGCGCTGCGAGAGGCGCGCGCCGAGACCGAGCATGGATTCGACGAGGTTGGACGAGGCGCCGTGCAGAAGGACGATGGTGCCGCGCGCGGCGTCGCGCTCGGGGCCTTCTTCCCGGTAATGGAGCCTGCAGCCCTCGACCTCGACGAACCGGCCGGTCGGCGGATAGCGCCGCTCGATCCAGCGGGAGTGGACAAAGGTGAAGGCGGCTCCCAGGGCAAGGAGCAGAGCGGGCGCGAGGAGAATGAGAAGCGGCAGGGGCATCCCCGCAAGCTGGATTTAGAGATCCTGGCCGTCAACCTCGGGGCTGAGGCGATCCACGATGGTCTTCACGTCGGACATCTGCGGATTGATCGTGAGAACCCGGCGATAGGCCTGCAGGGCCCGCGCCTTGTCGTCGGATGCCATCAGGATATGGCCGAGGCCCGTCCAGGCATTGAAATGCCGCGGCTCGATCTTGAGCGCCCGGTGCAGGTCGGCCATGGCGGCCACCGAATCGTCGAGCTGGTAGAACACGGTCGCCCGCTTGTACCAGGCCTCAGCCCAGTTGGGCTGGAGCGCCAGGACCCGGTCGATCAACTCGACGGCGAGCGGGAAATCCTTCTTTCCGTAGGCTTCGGCTGCCCGGCTCAGGAGAAGATCGGCCGTATCCGACCCGGAACGGGCGAAGCGCCGCTCGATCAGGGAGGCGACGCCTTCGGCCTCCCGCTCGGACTGGGCTTTCCCCAAGCGTTCGAAGAGCTCGTCCAGGGTGGACGCGCGGGGGCGGGCCTGAGGAGGCGGGGCCTGTTCCTTCGGATCCTTGGGACGCGCGGGCTCCTGCGCCTGAAGCGGGAGGGCGGCAAGGCTGAGGGTGAGGGCCAGCAGGCACGCGAAAAAACGCATGCCGGGATTTTAGGGTCCCGGCATGCGCGGTCAATTCAGTTTCTCGTGTGCGGCGATGCCGCACCCGCTAGCTCAGCCCTGGCGGGCCTTGTAGCGCTTCTGGGTCTTGTTGATGATGTAGACTCGGCCCTTGCGACGAACCAGCTGGTTGTCGCGGTGACGGCCGCGGATCGACTTCAACGAGTTACGGATCTTCATATCCGGTCTCCTGCGGCCCTTCGGGAAGGCCGGAAAAAGAAAATGGTGGGCGCGGCTGGGATCGAACCAGCGACCCCTACGATGTCAACGTAGTGCTCTCCCGCTGAGCTACGCGCCCGGGAAACGGTGATTTTGACGTCCCGCTTCGGCTGTGGGGGCGATATACCCACAAGCGGGCCCTGGCGCAAGCCTGGAGGCCGGCCTTTTTTAGGCGGCCATCATTTTATCGACTTCGCTCACCAGATCGCGCAGATGGAACGGCTTCGACAGCACCTTGGCATCCCGCGGAGCCTGGGAATCCGGGTTGAGGGCGACGGCGGCGAAGCCCGTGATGAACATCACCTTGATGTCCGGATCGAGCTCGGTGGCCTTGCGGGCCAGCTCGATGCCGTCCATTTCCGGCATGACGATATCCGTCAGGAGGAGCTCGAAAGGCTCCTCGCGCAAGCGGTTATAGGCGGAAAGACCGTTATCGAACGAGGCGACGTCGTAGCCCGCGTTCTCCAGCGCCTTCACGAGGAAGCGGCGCATGTCGTTGTCGTCTTCTGCGAGAAGGATCTTCATCGGTTGCCAGCCCCGAATCGTGGCGAAAGGTTTCACACCTTCATGAGGGATCGGGGTAAACAAGCCGTGAAAGAACGACGCAGCTTTGCTACGATATTGTCATGGACAGTGGAATGCCCATCCTTACACTGATCCGAGCACCTGCTTCGTCTCCAAAACAACCAATATCCTGATGCGTCCAGCCATCGTCGACGAGTTCGATCCTCCCTTCACCGTCACCGAACCTTCGGCGCAGACGATCCCCTTCGTCTTCAACGTGCCGCATGCGGGTGCGGTGTATCCGGCCGCCTTCCTGGCCGCATCCCGGCTCGACGCCATGGCTCTGCGGCGCTCCGAGGATGCCTTCGTGGACGAGCTGTTTGGAGCGGTGACGGATCTGGGCGCGCCGCTCATGACCGCCCGCTTTCCGCGCGCCTATCTGGACCTCAACCGGGAGCCCTACGAACTCGACTCGCGCATGTTCGACGGCCGCCTGCCGCCCTTCGCCAACACGCGCTCGATGCGCGTGGCCGGCGGGCTCGGCACGGTCCCGCGGATCGTCGCCGATGGGCAGGAGATCTATCGCTCCCGCCTTCCCGTCGACGAGGCGCTGCACCGGATCGAATGGCTCTACAAGCCCTATCACCGGGCGCTTCGCCTTCTCGTTCGCCGCACGGCCCAGATCTTTGGGCACGCCGTCCTGATCGACTGCCATTCCATGCCGTCATCGAGCGTCAGCCGCGAGGACGGGACCAAGGCCGATATCGTGCTGGGGGACCGCTACGGGACGAGCTGCGCCACCCTGCTGATCGATCTGGTGGAAGCGGCCCTGCGCGGCCGCGGCTACACGGTGATCCGCAACAAACCCTATGCGGGCGGCTTCATCACCGAACATTACGGCGAGCCGGCCCTCGGGCGGCATGCGCTCCAGATCGAGATCAACCGCTCGCTCTACATGGACGAGCGCAGCATGCAGAAGAAGCCTGCCTTCGCCGTGCTGGCGGAAGACTTGTCCCGCGCCTTCACCCAGGTGATTTCCGATATCGACGGTGAATGGGTGACCAGGCCGATCGCAGCCGAGTGAGCCCGAGCGCGGCCCGGAAGGCCGGTCAGCTTTACGCCGATCTGATCCAGACAAGAAAAAAGGCCACTGTTGCCAGCGGCCCGAAGTTTAGGGAGGAAACGCCCACGAAGGGCTACGATAAGGCGACGCCATCGCCATATCGCACTGCAATAATTACACCGCATCGCACAAATTGCAAGGCCAATCGTTCGAATTTCTTATGCCTTTAATGCATGCCTCCCCGGATGCGGGTCAATAGCTCTGACGTAAAACGCAAGGCTGAGCAGAAGCCAGCCAGCCAACGCCGCGAAAACGAGGCGGTAGCCCTCGGGACGATAGAGTCCCTGGTCGGAGCGCCCCATCAAGTCGATCAGCATTCCCGTCACGCTCTGGGACAGGAAGGCACCGCCCATGGTGCCGATATTCATGAGCGTGATCCCGCGCCCCGTGAGCGCCGCCGGGAACAGCGACTTTCCATGGCTGGTGAGGATCGGCGTATAGGCGACGCTGAGACCGAACAGCGGGAACCAGACCGTGGCGGAGGTCCGGTCGATCGGCATCGTCACCAGGATGACGAGAAGCAGGATCGTGGCGGTGCTGCCGATCAGGACAGGCTTCTTGTAGCTCAGCCAGAAGCGGTCCATCGCTCCCCAGAGAAGCATGCCGCAGATCTGCGCCGTCGCCCCGAGCAGCAGGATCCGGCCCCGCGTTCCGAGATCGGCTCCGTGCACGTCCGACAGCCATGGCCCGCCCCAGAGCCCGATGACGGAGGCGAAGCAGCCATAGGTGGTCAGGTGCATGAAGAAGACCGGCCAGAAGGAGCGCACCTTCAGGGCCTCGGCCACGCCCTGGAAGGTGGCCGCCCAGGTTTCCTTCGGCTTTCCCGAGCCGGAATCCCGGGGCACGAGAAAGGCGATCGCGAACGCGATGACGATTGTCAGAACGGCCACCGCGAGAAATGACGCCCTCCAGCCGAAAGCGGCAGCCGAGGCCGCGAGCGGCGCGGTCGCGGCAAGCGTCCCGATATTGGCCAGGCCCATCTGCAGGCTGGTGAGGCTCGCGAAGCGTTCCGGCGGAAACCGGCGGGCATAAATGACCAGCGGCGCCATGAAGAAGGTGGAGCAGCCGAGCCCCATCAGCACCCGCGCCGCAATGAGGATGGAGGCGGAAGACGCCAGCGCGAACAGGATTGTGCCGAGAACCGTCAGCACGGCGGTCCCCAGCATCGTGCGCTTGGGCCCGTAGCGGTCGATCAGGATGCCGATGGGGATCTGGACCGCTGCGAAGGCGAAGAAGAAAGCGCTCGACAGAAGTCCCGTCTGGGTGGCCGTGAGATCGAGCTCGCGGGCCAGATCGTTGGCGATGACGCCGATGGAATTGCGCAGGAACTGGCTGATCGCATAGATCGACACGAGCGCTGCGACGAGGACGAGAGCCGCCTCGGAGCGGGTGGAGCCAAGCTTGGGCGCAACATTCATCGGCTCATGGTCCTTCGGGTCTTCTTCCAGGTCTTTTCGGACGGCATTCCGGCGCCGCTCTCTTGCCGCACGCCAAGCGCTTGATAAAAGCTCATGGCAGGCGGGCCAAGGCCGCCCGCATTAGACTTCAGGGGATTCGCACATCATGGGGCTCATCGACTTCACGCATTTCGTCAACGAGCTCGCAACCCAATCAGGCCAAGCGATCCTTCCCTTCTTCCGCACCGCCATCGCCACGGAGGACAAGTCCCGCGGCGGCGCGTTTGACCCGGTCACCGAGGCCGACCGGGCGGGCGAGGCGACCATGCGCCATCTCATCAAGCGCAGCTTCCCGACCCACGGCATCGTCGGCGAGGAATTCGGCGCCGAGAACGCGGATGCGGACTATGTCTGGGTGCTCGATCCCATCGACGGCACGCGGGCCTTCATCGCCGGCCTGCCCACCTGGGGCACCCTGATCGGGCTGACCTACAAGCGCCAGCCGGTCTTCGGCATGATGCATCAGCCCTTTACCAGCGAACGCTTCTTCGGCGACGGGGGCAGCGCGACCTATCGGGGGCCGGGCGGCGAGCGCAAGCTCAGGACGCGCCGCTGCGCCTCGCTCAAGGATGCAGTGATTTCCACCACCAGCCCGCGGATCTTCGCCGGCGACGAGCTGCGCGCCTATGACCGGGTCGAGAGCGTCGCGCGGCTCGCCCGCTACGGCTGCGATTGCTATGCCTATTGCATGGTGGCGGCCGGCCATATCGACCTCGTGGTCGAATCCGGCCTCAAGCCCTACGACATCGCCGCCCTGGTGCCGATCATCGAGGGCGCCGGCGGCATCGTCACCACCTGGGAGGGCGGTTCAGCGGCCGATGGCGGGCGCATCGTCGCTGCGGGCGACCGCCGGGTCCATGCCGCCGCCATCGAGCTGCTCAGCCGCTAACCCTACTGCCGCCAGATCCCGGCGTGCCCCCGGAACCGGATCGGGCGTGCCGGGAACGAAGGCGTCGAAGGCCGCCCAGAACTGCTCCCGGATCGCATCGCGCTCCATCAGGATCTCGTGCCGGGCGCCCGGGATGACGATCACCGAGCCGGCCTTCAGGCGGGCGGCGAAGCGCTCGGTCGCCGGCGTGGCGCAGACCGGATCGGCACCGGCCGCCACGATGAGCGTCGGCAGTCGGATCTTGATGGCATAGCGCGGATCGGCGAAGCGCTTCATGAGGCGGAAGGCGCCGTCGAGCCAGGCGACCGTCGGAGCGCCGATGGCACCTGCGCCGATGGCATGGGCGACTTCGGCGTTGCGGGCGTAGCGCTTAGGATCGCCGGTCAGCCGGTTGCCCTTGAACGGCAGGGTGGAAATCGATGTCTCGCCGCCGCCGGGGACGAACATGCCGCCCATCCCGAGAAAGCGCAGGATCCGCGCCACAAAGGCGGAAGCCCGCGTGCGCTTGATGATGCACAGGGCGATCATCGGCGTCGTGGTCACGAGGCGGCGGAAGGGCAGCCAGGTCTCGTAGGCCGCGTTCAGGGCAATGGCGCCGCCCATGGAATGGGCGAGACCGAAATGCGGCTCGGGCATGTGCGGCACCAGGATCTGGTCGCGGATCGCTTCCAGGTCGTGCCGGTAATCGGAAAAGCGCCGGACATGGCCCTTGCGCCGGTTGCTCACCTGCCGGCCCGACAGGCCCTGCCCGCGCCAGTCGAAGGCGACGACGGCAAAGCCCCGGTCGAGCAGTTCGCCCACCGTCTCGAAATACTTCTCGATGAACTCCGCTCTGCCCTGCAGGACGCAGACCGTCCCCTGCGGCGCCTCCGTCTCGGGCATCCAATAGGCGGCGCGGAGCGGAATACCGTCGCGGGTCGTGACGCTCACCAGGGTGGGATCGCCGGGTACGGGGTTGTCGGGGGTCGCGATGAAGTCCACGGGAGGATCCAGGATCGAGGAACTGCCCCTCAATATAGGACAGTTACGTCTTGGGGAACGAGGCTCTTGACAGGCATCGCGCCACATCCCAAATCGAGCTCGTGCCGGCCATGACGGCGGCACGCTAACCGGGATCCAGCCTCTGCCAGGTGGATCCATTCTGCATGTTGCTTCTATCGGAGGATATGCCATGCGTCAGTACGATCTTGCTCCCCTCTACCGCAACACGGTCGGCTTCGACCGTCTCTTCTCGATGCTCGACCAGCTCGTCAGCGTCGATGCGGCCCCGAGCTACCCGCCCTACAACATCGAGCGCACCGGCGAGAATGCCTATCGCATCTCGATCGCGGTTGCCGGCTTCACCGATCGCGACCTGACCATCGAGGTCAAGGAAAACACCCTCTCGGTCCGCGGTGAGCGCCAGCCTTCCGAAGAGCGCAAAGTCGACGTTCTGCATCAGGGCATCGCCGCCCGCAGCTTCGACCGGCGGTTCCAGCTCGCCGACGGCGTGCAGGTGGTGGGCGCGGCCCTCGAGAACGGCCTGCTTCATCTCGACCTCGTGCGGGAGATCCCCGAGGCCAAGAAGCCGAAGCTCATCCCGATTTCCTCGAGCGGCCCTCAGACCATCGAAGCCAAGCAGGCTGCGTAACAGCCTCTCAAACCGATCCCCAAACGAAGAGCGCCCCGGTACATGCCGGGGCGCTTTTTTGATTCTGGATCCTGGTCCTTGAAAGTCCCGCTGGGGCTGGAGGGGCCCCGTTGGTTGGGTCAAGGGTCTCTGGGGATGATCAATCGCGGGTGATTGCGGCAGGGTTAGGGCAGATCACTCGGCGGCTTCGCGCGATGCCCCCGAAGAGGCAGCCTGCAGCAGCCTCTGCACATCGTCCTCACGGGTGGCCCAGGAGGTAACGAGGCGGATCAAGATCTCGTGATCCGCCACCCGCTCGGTCTCGGGCAGGCTCAGCTCCGTCCAGGGATTGTAATGAATGCCCGCGGCTTTCAGTGCTCCGTCCAGGGTCTTGGGGATGATCGGGAACACCTCGTTCGCTTCCCTCGGCCACGCGAGCCTGACGCCGGGAAGGCGGACAAGCCCCTCCGAGAGCGTCTGCGCCATGCGATTGGCATGGCGCGCATTGTCGAGCCAGTGATCGTTTCCGAAATAGCCCTCGAACTGCGCCGCGATGAGGCGGCCCTTGGAAATGATCTGGCCGGCGCGCTTGGAGCGATAGCCGAGCGATTCCGCCAGATCGGGCCGGAACACCACGATGGCCTCCGCCATCAGGCCGCCGTTCTTGGTGGCGCCGAAGGAGAGGATGTCGACACCCCGCTTCCAGGTCATCTCGGCGGGGCTGCAGCCGAGAGATACGAGCGCGTTGACGAAGCGGGCGCCGTCCATGTGGAAGGCCATGCCGTGCTCGCGGCAGACCTGGCCGAAGGATTCGATCTCGTCGAGCCCGTAGACCATGCCGCACTCGCTCACCTGCGAGATCGAGAGCGCCTTCGGCGGCATCTGCTTTACCGCCTTGGGCAGGCTGCGCAGATAGGCGTCGATGTCCTCGGGCTTCAGCTTGGCGCCGATTCCGGGCAGCCCGGCGAGCTTTGCCCCATGCATGAAGAATTCCGGCGCGCCGCACTCGTCGTCGATGATGTGGGCTTCCCGGTGGCAGACGCAGAGCCCATAGGGCGGCACCGCAGCGGAGAGAGCGAGCGCATTGGCCGCCGTCCCGGTCGCGACGAAGAAGACGGAGACCTCGCGTTCGAAGATCTCGTCGAAGCGCGCCCTGACCCGCTTCGAGATCTCGTCGTTGCCGTAGGCGGTCATCGTCCCCGCATTGGCGTCGAGGATGGCCTGGAGAACGGGGGCGCTGCCCCCGACGATGTTGTCGCTCGCGAAATTCATGTCCCGTCTCGTAGACCATCGGCCCGGAAAGGGGAATGGCTTCCGGGCTCGGCTGCCATGCTTCCATTATGGAAAAGCGGCGTTGCTGCGGCCATGAGGCAACATGTCAAGATCGTTGACCCATCGGCGGAGACTTTCGTCCCCGGGGCCAAAAAGCTGCTTTTGTTACATTCGGAGTCGCCTGCTTGTAACTTTTGTCTAAATTATTTCTAAAGCCTCTTGTGCAGTGCGGAGATCTCTGGCACTTTGCCCTCATTAGGACAGCGATGCTGTCCCTTTTGGGGTGCCTGCACCCTGTCTTTCGCCCTGGGGTTTTCTTGATGCTTCGCGCGACGCGAACGAAACGAGATACCACGAACACCGCCCGCAAAACGTGGGCGGAACGGGCGACTCTGGGCTGACGACAGCCCAAGGTGCCCGCGAGGTGCGGGCTCCCCTGCCGGACCCAACCCTCGAAAACCTGAAGAAGCGGCGGGCACTCCGGACGATCCGATCATCCGGCAGGCCCAAAAGCCGCCTCAAATGAACGCGCATCGTGCGGAAAAGTGGACCCGGTTTTCCGTTCACACGATGCGCAGTTAGAAACGGAGCATCGGGTTTCTCCCAAAAGTGGTGTCCACTTTTGGGTCCGATGCTCAGAAGACGCGTTCGGATGTGAGGATTGCCATGAGCAACGTGCCGACCAAGAACCTGGAAATCGAAGTGCCAAGCCGCACGGCCACGACGGCTGATAAAGTCCGGTTCGTGCGCGATCCAGGTCTGCCGCCGGCCCAGGGCCTCTACGATCCCTCGAACGAGCAGGATTCCTGCGGCGTCGGCTTCATCGCCGACATGAAGAACCGCAAGTCGCACGACATCGTCGAGCAGGGCCTGTCGATCCTGCACAACCTCGACCATCGCGGCGCGGTGGGCGCGGACCCCAAGATGGGCGACGGCTGCGGCATCCTGGTCCAGATCCCGCATAAGTTCTTCGCCGCCGAATGCGCCAAGGTCGGTATCTGGCTGCCCGAGGAAGGCCAGTACGGCGTCGGCCACCTGTTCATGCCGCGCGATCCGGAGGGCTTCCAACTCGTCGAGGAGATCGTCACCAAGGCGATCGCCGACGAGGGCCTGCAGGTTCTCGGCTGGCGCGAGGTGCCGGTGGATTCGAGCGATCTCGGCGAGAGCGTGAAGGCCACCGAGCCGCAGCATCGCCAGATCTTCATCGGCAAAGGCAAGGGCATGGACGACCCGGAGATCTTCGAGCGTCGCCTTTTTCTCGCCCGCAAGGTCATCTCCAACGCCGTCTACGACATGAAGGACCCGCGCACGGCCGGTTATTATCCGGTCAGCCTGTCCTCGCGCACCGTCGTCTACAAGGGCATGGTGCTCGTCACGCAGCTGCGCGACTATTATCTCGACCTGCAGGACGAGCGCTTCGAGAGCGCCATCGCCCTCGTGCACCAGCGCTTCGCCACCAACACCTTCCCGACCTGGCAGCTCGCGCATCCCTACCGCATGGTCGCGCATAACGGCGAGATCAACACCCTGCGCGGCAACGTGAACTGGATGGCCGCGCGCCAGGCCTCGGTCGATTCCGAACTCTTCGGCAACGACATCTCGAAGCTCTGGCCGATCTCCTACGAGGGCCAGTCCGACACCGCCTGCTTCGACAACGCGCTCGAATTCCTGGTGCGCGGCGGCTACTCGCTGTCGCATGCCATGATGATGCTGATCCCGGAAGCCTGGGCCGGCAACCCGCTCATGAACGACGACCGGCGCGCGTTCTACGAATATCACGCAGCCCTCATGGAGCCGTGGGACGGCCCCGCCGCCGTGTGCTTCACCGACGGCAAGCAGATCGGCGCGACGCTCGACCGCAACGGCCTTCGGCCTGCGCGCTATCTCGTGACCGACGACGGCCTCGTGGTGCTCGCCTCCGAGATGGGCGTGCTGCCGATCCCGGAAGAGAAGATCGTCGAGAAGTGGCGCCTGCAGCCGGGCAAGATGCTGCTCATCGACCTGGAAGAAGGCCGCATCGTCTCCGACGACGAGATCAAGCAGCAGCTTTCCAACGCCCACCCTTACAAGGAATGGCTGAAGCGCACGCAGATCGTGCTGGAGGATTTGAAGCCCGTGCAGGCGCGCGAGTCGCGCACGGACGTGTCTCTCCTCGACCGCCAGCAGGCCTTCGGCTACACCGCGGAAGACCTCAAGCTCCTGATGCAGCCCATGGCCGTCACCGGCCAGGAGGCGGTCGGCTCCATGGGATCGGACACGCCGATCTCCGCGCTCTCCGACAAGTCGAAGCTGCTCTACACCTATTTCAAGCAGAACTTCGCCCAGGTGACGAACCCGCCGATCGACCCGATCCGCGAAGAGCTCGTCATGAGCCTGGTGTCGTTCATCGGCCCGCGCCCGAACATTCTCGATCTCGAAGGCACCTCGCGTCGCAAGCGCCTGGAAGTGCGCCAGCCGATCCTCACCAACGAGGACCTGGAGAAGATCCGTTGCATCGGCCATTTCGAGGACCGCTTCGACACCAAGACCCTCGACATCACCTATGATGCCGAACTCGGCGCCTCCGCCCTCGACGGCGCGCTCGACCGCCTCTGCGACCGCGCGGAAGCGGCGGTGCACGGCGGCTACAACATCATCATCCTCACCGACCGCATGGTCGGACCGGACCGCATTCCGATCCCAGCGCTCCTCGCCACTGCCGCCGTGCACAACTACCTGATCCGGAAAGGGCTTCGCACCTCGGTCGGCCTCGTGATCGAGAGCGGCGAGCCGCGCGAGATCCATCACTTTGCGTGTCTCGCCGGCTACGGCGCGGAGGCGATCAATCCCTATCTCGCCTTCGAGACCATCGAAGCGATGCTCGAGGCGGGCGAGCTGCCGGAGGAAGTGGACGCGGACGAGGCGATCAAGCGCTACATCAAGTCCATCGGCAAGGGGCTGCTCAAGGTGATGTCCAAGATGGGCATCTCCACCTACCAATCCTATTGCGGCGCGCAGATCTTCGATGCGGTCGGCCTCAAGACCGAGTTCGTGTCCCGCGACTTCTTCGGCACGGCGACCACCATCGAAGGCATCGGCATGGACGAGGTGGCGGAGGAGAACGTACGCCGTCACCGCGACGCCTTCGGCGACGCGCCGATCTATCGCAATGCGCTCGATATCGGCGGCGAATACGCCTATCGCCAGCGCGGCGAGGTGCATGCCTGGAACCCGGACACGGTCGCGACGCTGCAGCATGCGGTGCGTCTCAATGCACAGGAGCGCTACCGCGAGTTTGCGCGCCTCGTGAACGAGCAGGACAACGAGCTCAAGACCATCCGCGGCCTCTTCCGCATCAGGAACGCCGAGGAAGCGGGCCGTGCGCCCGTCGACGTGAGCGAGGTCGAGTCCGCGCAGGAGATCGTGAAGCGCTTCTCCACCGGTGCCATGTCCTTCGGCTCGATCTCGAAGGAAGCGCACGAGACCCTGGCGCTCGCCATGAACTCCATCGGCGGCAAGTCCAACACCGGCGAGGGCGGCGAGGAGCCCGAGCGCTTCCGCGTGCTGCCGAACGGCATGTCGAAGCGTTCCGCCATCAAGCAGGTGGCCTCGGGCCGCTTCGGCGTGACGACGGAATATCTCGTCAATGCCGACATGATGCAGATCAAGGTGGCGCAGGGCGCCAAGCCCGGCGAAGGCGGCCAGCTGCCCGGCCACAAGGTCGATGCGAAGATCGCCCGCGTGCGCCACTCGACCCCCGGTGTCGGCCTGATCTCGCCGCCGCCGCACCACGACATCTATTCCATCGAGGATCTGGCGCAGCTGATCTTCGACCTAAAGAACGTGAACCCTGCGGCCGATGTGTCGGTGAAGCTCGTCGCGGAAGTCGGCGTCGGCACGGTGGCGGCGGGCGTTGCCAAGGCGCGCGCCGACCACATCACGATTTCGGGCTTCGAGGGCGGCACGGGCGCTTCTCCCCTCACCTCTCTGAAGCATGCCGGCTCGCCCTGGGAGATCGGCCTCGCCGAGACCCAGCAGACACTCGTGCTCAACCGTCTGCGCGGCCGCGTGGCCTTGCAGGCCGACGGTGGCCTTCGCACGGGCCGCGACGTCGTGATCGCAGCTTTGCTCGGCGCCGACGAATACGGCTTCTCGACCGCACCGCTGATCGCAGCCGGCTGCATCATGATGCGCAAGTGCCATCTCAACACCTGCCCTGTCGGCGTCGCCACGCAGGACCCGGTGCTGCGCAAGCGCTTCAAGGGACTCCCTGAGCACGTCGTCAACTACTTCTTCTTCGTCGCCGAGGAAGTGCGCGAGCTGATGGCGGAGATGGGCTTCCGTACCTTCGACGAAATGATCGGCCAGTCCGATCTCCTCGACAAGAATGCGGCCATCGACCACTGGAAGGCGAAGGGTCTCGATTTCACCAAGCTCTTCCACAAGCCGGAGGCAGGCCCGAATGTCGAGATCCGTCACCAGGAGCGTCAGGTTCATCCCATCGCCAAGGTGCTCGACCGCGCGTTCATCGCGCAGGCAGGTTCCGCACTGGAGAACGGCGACGCCGTCACCATCGAGTCGAAGGTGAAAAGCTCCGACCGCACGGTGGGCGCCATGCTCTCCGGCGAGGTCGCCAAGCGCTATGGCCACGAAGGCCTGCCCGACGACACGATCACCGTGAAGCTGAAGGGCACCGCGGGCCAAAGTTTCGGCGCGTGGCTGGCGGCGGGCGTGACGCTCAACCTCGAAGGCGAAGCCAACGATTATGTCGGCAAGGGCCTCTCGGGCGGCAAGATCATCATCGCGCCGTCGTCTGCCTCGAAGGCTCTGCCTGAGAATTCCATCGTCGTCGGCAACACGGTGATGTACGGCGCGATCGCCGGCGAGGCGTATTTCCGCGGCGTCGCAGGCGAGCGCTTCGCCGTGCGCAACTCGGGCGCCATCGCGGTGGTCGAGGGCACGGGCGATCACGGCTGCGAATACATGACCGGCGGGCTCGTGGTCGTGCTCGGTCAGACCGGCCGCAACTTCGCGGCGGGCATGTCGGGCGGCATCGCCTATGTGCTCGACGAGGACGGCACGTTCACGAAGCGCTGCAACCTGTCCATGGTCGATCTCGAGCCCGTCGAGGAGGAAGAGGACCTGATGCGCCGCCTCCACCATCACGGCGGCGATCTGGAGACCAAGGGCCGCATCGACATCATGGCCAACATGTCCGGCCCCGATGAAGAGCGCCTGATGCAGCTCATCACCAACCATCACACCTATACGGGCTCGACGCGCGCCAAGGAGATCCTCGACAACTGGACGACCTATCGCACCAAGTTCGTGAAGGTCATGCCGGTCGAGTATCGCCGTGCGCTCCAGGAGATGGATCGTCTCCGGACCCTGCAGGCAGCGGAATAAGGATTTTAGGGCAAACCCATGGGCAAGGTCACAGGCTTTCTCGAATACGACCGGCAGGAGCAGAAGTATCAGCTCGCCGGAGAACGCGTGCGCCATTTCCGCGAGTTCACGCTGCCGCTCGACGACAACGATCTGAAGAAGCAGGCGGGGCGCTGCATGGATTGCGGCATCCCCTTCTGCCACGGGCCGACGGGATGCCCGGTGCACAACCAGATCCCGGACTGGAACGATCTCGTCTGGTCCGACGACTGGGAGGAGGCCGCGCGCAATCTCCACACCACCAACAACTTCCCGGAATTCACCGGCCGCATCTGCCCGGCTCCGTGCGAGGAGGCGTGCACGCTCAACCTCGAGAACCAGCCGGTCACCATCAAGACCATCGAGCAGGCCATCGCCGACAAGGCCTGGGAGATGGGCTTCATCAAGCCCGAGCCCGCAGAAGTTTCGACCGGCAAGCGCGTCGCGGTCATCGGCTCGGGCCCTGCCGGCCTCGCGGCGGCCCAGCAGCTCGCCCGCGCGGGCCACGAGGTGCATGTGTTCGAGCGCCAGGCCAAGCCCGGCGGGCTGCTGCGCTACGGCATCCCGGACTTCAAGATGGAGAAGTACCACATCGACCGGCGCGTGAAGCAGATGGAGGCCGAGGGCGTGGTCTTCCATTGCGGCGTGAATGTCGGCGTCGACAAGAGCTTCGCCTCGCTCCACAACGAGTTCGAAGCGGTGCTCTTCGCCGGCGGCGCGGAGGATCCGCGCAACCCGAACCTGCCCGGCCAGGATCTCGCAGGCGTCTATTACGCGATGCCCTATCTCACCCAGGCCAACCAGCGCATGGGCAGCGAGGAGGTCACCGACGATCCGATTCTCGCGAGCGGCAAGCATGTGGTGGTGATCGGCGGCGGCGACACGGCCTCCGACTGCGTCGGCACGGCCTTCCGCCAGGGCGCGCTCTCCGTGACCCAGCTCGACATTCGTCCGAAGCCCCCCGAGCGGGAGGACAAGCTGACGGTGTGGCCCTATTGGCCGACCAAGATGCGCACCTCCTCATCCCAGGCGGAAGGCGCCGAGCGCGAGTTCCAGGCGGCGACGCTCGGCATCGAGGGCAAGAAGGGCCGCGTCTCCGGCGTGCTCTGCGCCCGGGTCGACGAGAAGCGCCAGCCGATTCCCGGCTCGGAATTCATCCTCAAGGCCGATCTCGTCTTCCTCGCCATCGGCTTTGCCGGCTCGGTCAAGGCGGGGCTGCTGGAGGAATCGGGCGTCGCCATGGATCGGCGCGGCAACGTGGTCGCCGACGACAGGAGCTATCGCACGTCGAGCGAGAAGGTGTTCGTGGCCGGCGACATGCGCCGCGGCCAGTCCCTGGTGGTCTGGGCCATCCGCGAAGGCCGTCAGGCCGCCCGCTCCATCGATATCTTCCTGACGGGCTCCAGCATCCTGCCGGCGTAAGATCGAGGTGAGAAGAGCTGATCTCGCAATGTGCCCTCCTCCCCCTTGTGGGGAGGAGTTGGAGGTGGGGGTGTGAGCGCTAGCCTATGAAGGCATGGCGCCGACACCCCCACCCTGGCCCTCCCCACAAGGGGGAGGGAAAAGACGTCGCGCCCTGTATTGGCTTTGGTGCTGAACTCAAGGATTGGGCCAGCGGAAATCGTCGGCCCGGCCGGGCCGCGAGCCGGGCACGATCCCGGCCCTCAAGGCGCGCTGGATCGGATAGGCATTGTCCCCGGTGAGCTTGGGCGGCGCCGTCACCAGCGTTCCGCCGGGCGTCACGTCCTGTCGGGTCAGCGGCAGGACCGGCCCCACGAGCGGCTTCGACGGCAGAGTCACCGGTGCAGCGGCGTCCGGCGGAGCTGGAATCGCCGCCTCGATGGACGGTGTGGCCGAGCCATCCGCGGGCGTGATGTTCGCCGGGGGGACCGCAGCCGTGGCCGTTCCGCCCTGCCCGAGAATCCGCTTGATCTCCGTGTCGGCGAAGAAGGCGACCTTCCGCGATCCGGCCCGGGTGAAGAAAATGCCCTCGTTGGTGCGCAGCTTGGCGGGCTCGCCGTCCACATCGGGGCCGTCCGGCGTGTAGCGGTTCTCATCGTCGACGAAGCCCGGCCAGATATCCACATAGGCGCCGCCGTTGCGCTGGACGCTCTCCTTGTAGATCTCGTTCATGGCGACGAGGTCGTCTGAGATCTTGCTGTTCTTCATCGGCGGCAGGCCGATCCAGACCACGGGGATCCGGCGCTCCTTGAAAACGGTCGCGATCGCGTCGACCCGCTTCCGGTAGAGGTCCTTCCAGCGGTCCGACAGGGGCTCGATCGTCTCGTCGCCCTCCCGGATCGACTGCCGGTCGCTCGTCCCGAGCATCACGACGGCGACAGAGGTCTTCTGTCCGCCATCGAGGGTCGCCTTGACGAAATTCGGCCAGTCGGCCGGATCGGCGCGCACGAGGCTGACATCGCCGCGCACCTTCGCGACCACCTCCACGTCCTGGTTCTCGGCGAAATGCGCATCGAGTCCCTGGCGGGCGAAGCCTGCCAGCGAATCGCCGAACACCACCACATGGGTGCTGGGATCGACCTTCGGCTTCTCCTGTTTCGCGACGGCTGCCGTCGGCGGAGCGGTCCTGCGAGGCCGCACGACGGGCGCCTGCACGACGGGCGGCGGAGTGTCCTGAACGCCGAGGAAGCGCCTCAGGCTGAATCCCTGCTGGGGCTGCGCCGGCTGCACGAGCTTTCCGGGATAATAGCCGGGCGGATAAGCCCGCAGATCGCGCCGCGGCTGCTGTTGTTGCTGCTGTTGCGGGTAGTAGCCCGACTGAGCCAGGGCCGCGCCGCTTCCCAGGCTTGCGAGCAGCACAGCCAGCATCAGTCGGCGGAGGTTCGGCATCAGGGTCATAGGCGGTTCCATGCAGGGCGGACCAGCCTCGATTATAGAGCCTTTGGGGAACTCCGTCAGCGGGTGGCGCGCAATTCCCGCAGGACCGCATAATCGGCATAGCCGTCGGGGATCAAGCCGCGCCTGAGCTGGAAGTTCCGCACGGCCTCCCGGGTCTTGGACCCGAGCTTGCCGTCCGCGGTGCCCTCATAATAGCCGAGGCCGGCGAGGCGCTCCTGCAATTCCTGGCTCTGATCTCTGTCCAGCATCGGCCGATCCTTGGGCCATGCCCCCTGGATCGGCAGCCCGCCGAGGAGCCGGTCGCCGAGATGGGCGACGCCCATGGCATAGGCATCGGAGGAATTGTAGGCCTTGATCACATCGTAGTTGCGGGTGACCAGGAAGGCCGGTCCGTCGGCGCCGCCCGGCAGGAACAGGCTGGCCTCGCCCGCGCGCGGCATGGCCTTGCCGTCGATGCGGCGCAGTCCCACCGCCTGCCAGCGGGCGAAATCCTGCTTCAGGTGGCGGAAGTCGAAGCCTTTCGGCAGCGCCACCTCAAAACCCCAGGGCAGGCCCGGTTGCCAGCCGTGCTGGCGCAGGTAATTGGCGGTCGAGGCCATGGCGTCGGGAACCGACGACCAGATGTCCCGCACCCCGTCGCGGTTGCCGTCGACGGCGAATTTCATGAAGCTCGAAGGCATGAACTGGGTCTGCCCCATGGCGCCGGCCCAGGAGCCCAGCATCTTGGAGCGGTCGATATGCTCCCCTTCCAGGATCTGGAGCGCGGTGAGCAGCTCCTCCTTGAAGAAATCGCCGCGGTAGCCGGTATAGGCCAGCGTTGCGAGCGCCCGCACCGCGTAGATCGAGCCGGTGAAGCTGCCGAAATTGGTCTCCATGCCCCAGACGCCGAGCACCACCTGGCGCGGCACCCCATAGGTGCGCTCGACGGCGGCCAGCGTCTTCGACCATTCGGCAGCCACCTCCTGGCCGCGCTTCAGGCGCTGGGCCGAAATGGCGCCGTTGATGTAGTCCCAGATCGGCCGGACGAACTCCGACTGCTTCTTCGTGAGCGCGATGATCTTGGCGTCGGGCTCGACGCCGCGGAAGGCTTCCTCGAAGGTCGCCCGCGACACGCCGCGCGCCTTGGCCGCCGGCCAGAGCCCCTGTACGAAGCGCTGGAACCCGGCCTCGGAGACGTCCTGCGCCAGGACGGGTGCCGAGGCTGCCGCCACGCCGGCGGTGAAGCTCAGACCGAGAAGGAGTGCGCCGGAGAGGCGGCGCATCAGGGACAGCTTCTGGCGCATGAAAGTCGCTCACGGAAACAGGACAGATCTGTTCTGCTATTGCGACACTAAGCAGGTTAACACGCGGTTGACAGATACCTTGTTGCGCGTGCGGCGTTATGCGCCGCTCCTCCCGATCTCGCGCCCGATGAGACGCAGCCTTCGCCGATCGGCCCGTCCATCTCCTCAAAAGCGCCGTTGTTGACAGCTTAACCGGAACCGTTCAGCCGCAATTCAGGCGGCCGAAGCTTGACCTTTACCGGTTTTCTTTTCCAGGTCCTGGCTTAGATTACCCTTCCTTTCCAATGCTCAATCATGGCCCCATCAATGAAGCGTATCCGCAAAGCAGTTCTGCCCGTCGCCGGTCTCGGCACCCGGTTCCTGCCGGCAACCAAGGCTGTCCCCAAGGAGATGCTGTGCGTCGTCGACCGCCCCGTCGTGCAACACGTGGTCGATGAGGCGCGCGCCGCCGGGATCGAGCACTTCATCTTCGTCACCGGCCGCAACAAGGCAGTGATCGAGGACCATTTCGACATCGCCTACGAGCTCAACCGCACGCTCGAAGGCCGCAGCAAGACCAAGGAACTCGAGCTTCTGGCCAAGGATCAGCCGAAGGCCGGGCAGACGAGCTTCACCCGCCAGCAGGAGCCGCTCGGCCTGGGCCATGCAGTCTGGTGCGCCCGTGAGCTCGTCGGCGACGAGCCCTTCGCCGTGATCCTGCCCGACATGCTCAGCCGCCGCTCCATGGAGCAGATGATCGCAGCCTACGACAAGCACGGCGGCAACATCATCGCCGTCGAGGAGGTGCCCGCGGACCAGACGCACCAATACGGCATCGTCTCGGTTGGCCAGGAATTCGGCCAGACCTTCGAGATCACCGGCATGGTCGAGAAGCCGCCGAAGGGCACTGCGCCGTCGAACTACATCATCTCCGGACGCTACATCCTGCAGCCGCAGGTCTTCGACCTGCTCTCGACCCAGGAGCGCGGCGCCGGCAACGAGATCCAGCTGACGGATTCGATGATCCGCCTGATGAAGGAGCAGCCCTTCTTCGGCATGAAGTACGAGGGCAAGACCTACGACACGGGCTCCAAGATCGGCTTCCTCATGGCCAACGTGGCCTATGCCCTGGAGCGCGAGGAGCTTTCGGCCGATTTCCGCCGCGAGCTCGAGGCCCTGCTGCGGCAGAAGTAGCAAGCGCGAGGGTTCCGCCAGAGGGTTCCTCATGGCCGCCCGCTTATGCTAAAGGGCGGCCATGGCACTTGCACAACAAGCTCCCCATTCACCCGACCCCATCGCCTCGGCCCTGCGCACGCTCGAGACCGAGCGGGACGGCCTGACGATCCTGATGGAGGCCATCGGCAACGGCCTCGGCTCCTATTTTACGGCCGCGGTCGAAACGCTGGCTGCGGCCAGGGGCCGGGTCGTCGTCACCGGGATGGGCAAGTCGGGCCATGTGGGCCGCAAGATCACCGCCACCTTCGCCTCGACGGGCACACCTTCCCACTACGTCCATCCGGCCGAGGCGAGCCACGGCGATCTCGGCATGATCCAGACCGACGACGTGATCATCGCCCTGTCCTGGTCGGGCGAGACGGCGGAGCTTGCCGACATCATCGCCTATTCCCGGCGCTTCCGGGTGCCGCTGATCGCGCTGACCTCGAATGCGGAATCGACCCTGGGACGCGCCGCCGACATCTGCCTGACCCTGCCGAAGGCCAAGGAGGCCTGCCCCAACGGGCTTGCCCCCACCACCTCGACCACGATCCAGCTCGCACTCGGCGACGCCCTCGCGGTCGCTCTTCTCGAAAAGCGCGGCTTCACGGCGGAGCATTTCAAGGTGTTTCATCCGGGCGGCAAGCTCGGTGCCCGCCTCAAGCTCGTGCGCGACATCATGCATATCGGCGAGCGCCTTCCCGTCGTCGGACTCGAAGCCCGCATGGACGAAGCCATCGGCGAGATCGGCCGCAAGGGCTTCGGCGCCGTGATCGTGGTCAATTCCGACGGCACGCTCGCCGGCATCGTCACCGACGGCGACCTGCGCCGCCACCTGACGCCGGACCTCATGACCCTGCCGGTGACGGCGATCATGACCAAGACCCCGCGCACCATCGCGCCCGACGCCCTGGTCGCCACCGCCCTTGAGATGGAAGAGGCCTCCCGGATCACGGCCCTCATCGTGGTCGAGAACGGCCGGCCCGTCGGCCTCGTGCATTACCTCGACCTGCTGCGCGCCGGCGCGGCCTGAAGGTCTGCCACACAGCCCTCATCCTGAGGAGGCCGTCAGGCCGTCTCGAAGGACGAGGGCGTCTCCAGTGTGCCTTGGATTCTCCTTCGAGACGCCACTTCGTGGCTCCTCAGGATGAGGGGAGAGATTTACGAGCCAGACTGTCAGGATGCTCACGGATCATCCACCACCAGGGTCGTTCCCTCGACCCGCACGACCCTGACCTTGGCGCCGGCGAAGCGGTCGGCGCCCGTCACCCGCCAGGAGCTGTCGTCGACACGGATGCGGCCCTCGCCGTCCTTGATTGGTGCCTCGAGGGTGAAGACCCGCCCGACCAGGGATTGTCCGCGCTGGTTGAGCGGGGCGGCATCGGTCTCCGGCGGCGTCTTGGACCGCATGACGAACCGCCCCAGAACGACCGCTCCGACCGAGAGCAGCGCGAAGAAAAGCGCCGCGGTCTGCCAGGATAGACCCAAAACCGCATCCAGCAACCCAGTGACGATGGCGGCTAATCCGAGCCAGAGGAAGAACGAGCCCGGCGCGATCAGTTCGACGCCGATCAAGACGACGCCGAGGATGATCCAGGCCCAGGCTCCCAGGCTGATGAAAGCGTTCTGGATCATGGACGCTCACTTCCTCCCGTCACCGTAGGAACAGTGCGGGCGGGCTTGTTGAGACCCGCCCCACCTTCGCCGAACACGGATCTGGTCAGCTCCGCGATGCCGCCGAGCGTTCCGGCAAGACCGGCCGCCTCGATGGGCACGATCACCACCTTCTGGTTCGGCGCCGAGGCGAGAGCGCGGATCGCGTCGATGTATTTTTCCGCCACGATGAAATTCGCCGCGGCGAGATCGCCCTTCGTGATCGCCTCGCTGACCATGCCGGTGGCCCTGGCCTCGGCCTCCGCCTGCCGCTCGCGCGCCTCCGCATCGCGGAAGGCCGCTTCCTTGCGGCCTTCGGCAGCGAGGATCTGCGACTGCTTCTGACCCTCGGCGCGCAGGATCTCCGCCTGGCGCAGGCCTTCCGCCTCGAGCACGGCGGCGCGCTTCTCGCGCTCGGCCTTCATCTGCCGCGCCATGGCGCCGGCGAGATCCTGCGGCGGGAGGATGTCCTTGATCTCGACGCGCGTGACCTTGGCGCCCCAGGGCGAGGCGGCGGCATCGACGACGCGCAGCAGCCGCTCGTTGATCTCATCGCGATGGGAGAGAAGCTGGTCGAGATCCATGGAGCCGACGACCGTGCGGATATTGGTCATCGTCAGCACCAGGAGCGCCTGGTTCAGGTTCGAGACTTCATAGGAAGCCTTGGCGGCATCCAGGATTTGATAGAAGGCGGCCGCGTCGATGGTGACGCCCGCATTGTCCCGGGTGAAGGCCTCCTGGCTCGGAACGTCGAGCACCTGCTCCATGACGTTCACCTTTTTCCCGATCTGATCGATATAGGGCACGATCAGGCCGAGGCCCGGCGTGAGCGTGCGCGAATAGCGCCCGAACCGCTCGACCGTATAGGCATAGCCCTGCGGGACCGTCCTGATGCCCATGGCGATCGTCACGATGACGACGAGGACCAGGACGATGACGAAGATGTCGAAACCACTCAGCGGCATGAGCCCCCCAGGCAACCCCGTTGCAGAGGGCTCACGCTAACGCAAACAGGCTTCGCGTCCTAGAGCGGTGCATCGTCAGCTCGATGGCCGGTCCTTCGCTACTTGGATAATCCTCTGTCCTCATCCTGAGGAGGTCACGAAGTGACCGTCTCGAAGGATGTTCCAGTGCTCTCTGGACCCTCCTTCGAGACGCCGCTTTCAGCGGCTCCTCAGGATGAGGTGTGAGTTTTAGCGATTGCTAGATCCACCCCTGAAGCTCGCGCTCGACGACATGATTGATGACGCGCATGCCGTCGTCGCCGTCGTTGAGGCAGGGCAGATAGGCGAATTGCTCGCCGCCGTGATGCATGAAGATCTCGCGGTTCTCGACGTCGAGCTCTTCCAGGGTCTCCAGGCAATCCGCCGAGAATCCTGGCGCGACGATGGCCATGCGCTTCACGCCGCTGGAAGCCAGAGCCTCCACTGTCTTGTCCGTGTAGGGCTGCAGCCATTCCGCCTTGCCGAAGCGGGATTGGAAGCTCATGCGGAGCTTGTCCTCGGGCCAGCCGAAGGCCTCGCGCATCAGGCGCCAGGTCTTCACGCACTGGCAATGGTAGGGATCGCCCTTGAGCAGGTATTCCTTCGGCACGCCGTGGAAGGAGACGAGGATGACCTCCGGCTCGAAGGTGAGTTTCGCCAGCTCCTTCTTCATGGAAGCGACGAGGGCGTCGATATAGACCGGATCGTCGTGGTAGGGCGGCGAGACGCGCACGCTCGGCTGCCAGCGCATGTCCATGAGCGCGCGGAAGGCCTGATCGCAGGCGGTGGCCGAAGTCGCAGCCGCGTATTGCGGGTAGAGCGGCACCAGGAGAATGCGGTCGCAACCCTGATCGAGGAGGGCCTGGATACGCTCGCGCACCTCCGGCTTGCCGTAGCGCATGGCCCAATCGACAGTGACCCTGTCACCGGCGACGGTCCTCAGGTGCTCGGCGACCCTCTCGGCTTGGTTGCGGGTGATGGTCTTGAGTGGGCCCTCGTCACGCTCGTTGTTCCAGATCGACGCGTAATCGCGGCCCTTGGGGCCGGGGCGCTTGGTGAGGATGATGAGGTTGAGGATCGGCCACCAGATGAGGCGCGGAGTCTCGATGACGCGCCGATCGGAGAGAAACTCCTTCAGGTAGCGCCGCATCGGCCAGTAGCCGGTGCCCTCCGGCGTTCCCAGGTTCATCAGAAGAACGCCGATCCGCCCGGCCCTCGCAGGCGGGTGGTCCACCGGGCGGACGCCCTGGCGCAGATCGGTCAGTTTCACGCTCTCGTTCATCAACAGCCCCTTGGCCGCAGAATTCTCGGCGAATCCCGCTCTTGGATCGGCTCTAGATAAGAGGTTGCGGCGGTTCCGCCAACAGGACGCCTCAGCGCATCGGCCCGGGTCAGACGCCCATCTCGGGAAACCGGGCCTGCTTGAGAACGGTGTCGATGGCGACGCGCAGCCCCTCCGGATCGAAATCCATCTCGACCTTCGCGTTGAGCTGCGTCGCCAGCACCCGGTGCAGGAGGCGCGAGCCGAAGCCCTGCCTGGCGGGAGCGGAGACTTTCGGCCCGCCCCGCTCCTGCCAGACGAGCTTGAGCCGCGTTCCATCCTCGACCGGCTCGGCCTGCCAGGAGACCGATACCTGTCCGCGCGGCACCGACAGGGCGCCATATTTGGCGGCATTGGTGGTCAGTTCATGGATCGCCATGCCGATTGGCACCGCAGCCTCTGAGGGCAGCTCCACGGCGGGGCCCTCCAGCCTGACGCGCTCGCCCCTGGTATCGTTATAGGGACGCAGCTCCTTCTCCATGATCTCGCGCAGGGATGCGGTCTGCCACACGGCCTCCGTCAGCAGCGAATGCGTGTTGGCGAGCGAGATGATGCGCCCGACGAAGGCATGGTAGAAGTCGTCGATGCTCAGGGCCGAGCGGGCGGTGGCGCCCACCACCGCCTGGACGGTGGCGAGCGTGTTCTTGACACGGTGATGCAGTTCGCGGATCAGCAGCGATTGCTGCGTCTGGGCCTGCTTGCGCTCCTCGATCTCGCTCTGGGCGTTGCGATAGAGGCGGCTGTTCTCGAGCGCGATGGCGGCCTGGGCCGTCAGGCCCCCGAGCAGCCGCTCCGTGCGCTGGCTGAACATCTGCGGCCTCTCGTGCCCGAAGACGAGAATGCCATGGATCTCGCCGGTCCGCAGCAGGATGGGAACCGCCATGAGGCTGCGGATCACGGGAGCCTCGGGTGCGGCCTCCGCCGTGAAAGGCGTCCCGTCATGACCCTGCTCGACCGCGATATTGTCGAGGCGCACCGTCTCGCCGTCCTTGAAGGCCGGCGCGGCGATCTCCCGGACGTTCAGGGCGGCGAAGGCCTCGCTGAATCCGCTGGTGCCGAATGTCGCGTAATGCTCCTTGCCGTCCTGGGACAGGCCGCAGAAAAAGGCGCCGAACTGCGCCCCGGTCAGCTCGATCCCGGCATCGACGACATTCTCGATGATGCGGTCGAGGTCGAGTTCCGCCGCGAGCGCGCTCCCCGTCCGGTTGAGGATTTCCAGCGCGGCGGTCTCGGTGCGCAGCTCGTTCGTCCGCACCGACACCTGGCGTTCCAGCAGCGCCGCATTGGCTGCCTGCTCGTGAAACTGCTCGGAAGCGAGCGCGGTCAGCGCCAGCAAGGCCAGAAGGGCAATGAGCGCGAAGGCGCCGTAGAGCCGCGTTTGGACATACCAGGGCGTCCAATAGGCATCGACCGGCATGCTCACATTCATGTACAGAGGCACCCCGCCAACCTGGCGATAGGCCCCTGTCCGCTCTCTGCCTTCGGCGATGTACGAATACAGGCCTGCCTGAGCGGTGGTCCGCAGCGCTTCATCGAAGGCCGCTTTGTCGATTGGCGCGAAAGAGAGCCCATCGGGCGGCGGCGGATATTGCGCGATGACCGCTGCGTCGGAGGCCCGCATCAGGGCGACCCGGCCTCCTCTCGGCAGCCGGACCTTCGACCAGTAATCGTAGAAATAGGACAGGGAGACGGTGACGGAGGCGGTGCCGCCGAACTCCGCGTTCGCGCTCGAAAGACGGCGGCTGATCATGAAGGTCGGCACCTTCGAGACCCGCCCCAGCATCGGCTCGCCGACGAACAGGCCGTGATCCTCGCTCGCCTGAGCGCTGAAGACGTCGCGACCGGACGCCTTCGCAGCGGGAGGCGGGAACTGCGCCGATGTCAGGCGAAGCCGGCCGCTCGGGTCGTTGAGCCAGATGTCCTCGATATAGGGCAGGGAATCCTGGATCGCATGAATCTGCTGCCAGAGCGGCCTCGAGGTTTCGACCTCGTCCCAGTTGCGTCCCTGCACCAGGGTGATGGTCTGTTTGAGTGTCAGGTCCGTCACCTCGAGGAGCCGCGCCGTGTGATCGGCCAGGAAGAAGGCGGCGTTCCCGAGGTCGTCCTCGTTGCGCTGGATCAGTCGGTTGCGCTGCTCCCAGGCGATGTAGCCGAAGGTCAGGAGAATGAACGCGACCCCGAACAGGCCCATGAACAAGGTCAGCCGGCCGCGCGCCAGCGAGCGGCGGCGGCGTTTTTGAGCCAGGCTGATGTGGTCCGAGCGCGATGAGACGTGCAAGTAATAAGACCGTATCGAAATGCAGATTCGCCGTACTCATCGAGAATGGCACAGCAGCGACCGTTGATGGAGAGGGAATTTGCGCCACCTCCATCGAACCCAATGACGGGAGATTGCCTCACCGCCCTAATGAAAACGCCGGAACCCTTGCAGGTTCCGGCGCGAGAACGTGAAACGTCGCCCGATCAGCGAAGGACGACGCGGCCTTCGACCTTGGGCGACACCTTGCCGGCCTTGGTCACGTAATCGATCACCTGGCTTGCCATGAGCTGGCTTGCCGCGACGTCGATCAGCGACTTGGCCCCGATGAACGAACGATAACCGTCGCCGCCGCGCGACACGAAGTCGTTGGTGGCGAGCTTGTAGGTCTTGGCCGGATCGAGCGGCGCACCATTGATCTTGACCGACTTCACGCGGCTTCCGACCGGCTCCTTCACCTCGACCTCGGCCACGATGCCGGCGACCTGCGGGAAGCGGCCGCCGAGCTCGCGCACCTGGCTGACGCCGTTCTCGAGCGCATCCTTGATCTGCGCGCCGGTCACCTCGATCAGCACGGTGGTGTTGCCGAAGGGCATTTCCGAGAGGATATCGCGGCGGGTCAGCTTCTGACCGGCCTGATATTGCTTGTCGGCACGGATGCCGCCGCCATTGGTGAGAGCGACATCGGCGCCGACCGCCGCCTTGAGCGCATCGGCGATCAGGTTGCCCATGGCGGCCTCGCCTCCGCGCACGGTGGCGCGGCGGCTGTCGAGCGCCGTCTCGGTCATGCCGATCTCGACGTCGAGCTCCTTGGAGAGCTTGTCCTCATAGCCCTTCACCACGGCCTCGATCTCCGGATCGGGCTTCACGGTGGCGCTGTCGATGATGCGGAAATTCGGCGACCAGGTGACGGAGGTCTTGCCGTCCTTCGTGGCCTTGGTGACGGCGAGCTCCGTGATCACCACGTAATTGGCCTGAGACTCCGATTCCGTGAGGGCGACCTTGCCGTCGTAGAAGGCGAGCAGGTGCTCGTCATGGCCGCCGATGATCAGGTCCACGCCGGCGGAGCGGGCGACGATCATGTCAACTTCGAGCGGCGTGTGGGCCACGGCGACGACAATGTCGGCGCCCTTCTCGCGCAGCTCCTTCGCCTTGGCGCGGGCCGTGTCGATGGTGGAGGAGAACTTGATGGTGCCCGGGCTCGACGCAATCGGGGTCTCCTCGGTGGTGAGGCCGAAGAACGCGACTTTGATGCCCTGCACCTCGACCATCTTGTCGGGCTTGGTGTTGGCCGGCAGGCCGTTGCCGTCGACGATGTTGGTGGCCAGCACGTCGAACTTGGCCTCGGCCATGCGGGCGCGGAAGGCCGCGTCGCCGAGATCGAATTCGTGGTTGCCCGGCGCCATGGCATCGACGCCCATGCGGTTCAGGATGTCGATGACGTGGGCACCCTTGTCGAAGCCCGACAGGAGCGAGGGCGAAATCGTGTCGCCGGCATGGACGAAGAAGGCATTGCCCTTCGCCTTCTCCTCCTTGATGACGGTGGCCAGCTTGGCAAAGCCGCCGCGGCCCTTCTCGGGGCTCATGCGGTCGATGTCGTTGGTCTGGACGAAGCGGATCGTGACGGCCTCCTGCGCTAGGGCCGTGCCCGACAGCAGCATGGACAATCCAAGGAACCCGGCGCGAAACGCAGCGGAAGGGCGGCTCTGAAGCATCATGTAAGGTCCTCGTAGAAGGTTGGATCCGTGGGTGAGGGCCATGGAACCTAGACCGGCAACGTGTCACAGAAGTAACATTCTGTCGACGGATTCCACGCCCGGATTCGTGGCATTCCCGACGTCTTTTTCATCCGCCGCCGCCAGATCCCTTAGCCGGCACATCGATTGTGCCCGACCTCACTCAAAGGCATTCTCTCCCCATGACCGGACCCATCAGCCAAGCGCTCGCCGCGTTCCGCGTCGCCCCCCAGGTCTCGGGATGGCTCGGCCTCCCCTTCTTCCAGGACGGGAGCGCGGATCGTGTCGCGGCCAAGGTCGACGCGGTCGTCGCCTCCGGCGCCCAGGTGCTGCCGCCGCCGGAGGCGGTGTTCACCAGCATCTCCCTGACGCCGCTCGACAAGGTCAAGGTGGTCGTTCTGGGCCAGGACCCCTATCCGACGCCGGGCGATTCCCACGGCCTCGCCTTCTCCTATCGCGGCTCCCGCCGGCTGCCCGCATCCCTACGCACGATCCTCGCCGAGATGGCGCAAGACCTGGACGTGCCGATGCCGAAATCGGGCGACCTGTCGAAATGGGCCAGGCAGGGTGTGCTCCTGATCAACACGGCGCTGACCGTCGAGGCCGGGCGATCGGGCGCGCATATGAAGTTCGGCTGGTCGGCCCTGGTCGACCAGGCCATCGCCGCGATCTCGGCGCAGCAGCCTGCCGTCGTCTTCCTGCTCTGGGGCGGCCCGGCCCGCAAGCGGGCAGCGCTCGTCGACCGGACGAAGCATCTCGTGATCGAGGCGGGCCACCCCTCCCCGCTCAACCGCCTCAACGATTTCCGCGGCACGAAGCCCTTCAGCCGGGCGAATGCATGGCTCGCGGGGAAGGGGTTGGAGCCGATAGACTGGCGCCTGGATGCCTGAAGAACCTTGCGAAGAGCCCTCCACCGGAGCTAGGTCTGCCGGCACGGAATCGATGCGGCCACGATGGCCCTGGAGATCATCATGACGGAATCACTGTTCGGACAGGTCGAAGCCTTCGCTGGAGACCCAATCCTGTCTCTCAACGACAGCTTCAAGGCCGACCCACGAACGGAGAAGGTCAATCTCAGCATCGGCGTCTACACGGACGAGAACGGCCGCATTCCGGTGCTGGCTGCGGTCAAGGCTGCCTATGAGCGGACAGGCTTCGCGGAGCGGCCCTATCTGCCCATGGAAGGGCACCCGCTCTATCGCGAGGGTGTGCAGAAGCTCGTCTTCGGCGCCGGGCATCCGGCCGTTGCCGAGAAGCGCGTCGCGACGATCCAGACCATCGGCGGCACGGGAGCGGTCGGCATCGCCGCCGACTTCCTCGCCAAGCACTGCCCCGGCCGGAGCGTCCTCGTCAGCGACCCGACCTGGGAGAACCATCACGGCCTGTTCCAGCGGGCGGGCTTCAAGACCACCACCTATCCCTATTGGGACCGCGCCAACCGCTCGGTCGATTTCGACGGCATGGTCAAGGCGCTGGAAACCGCGGAGAACGGCTCCATCGTCGTGCTTCAGCCGGTCTGCCACAACCCGACCGGCGTCGATCTCGACGAGCGCCAGCAGCAAGCCGTCACCGACGTGCTCGTCGCCAAGCACCACATCGTGGTGTTCGACATGGCCTATCAGGGCTTCGGCACCGGCCTCGACGAGGACGCCGCCTTCGTGCGCCGCTATGCGGAGCGCGCGAGCTGCCTCGTCGCCAATTCCTTCTCGAAGAACTTCTCGCTCTACGGCGAGCGCTGCGGCGGCTTGAGCGTCGTCTGCCGCGATGCGGACGAGGCCGAGCGCGTGCTCGGGCAATTGAAGCTCGCGGTCCGCCGCAGCTATTCGAGCCCGCCGATGACGGCCGGGCTCCTCGTCGCCACCGTGCTCGGCAACGACGACCTGCGCGCGCAATGGGAGCGCGAGGTCGGGACCATGCGCAATCGCATGGATTCCGTGCGCAAGCGTCTCGCCGACGAGATCCGCGCCATCTCGAACGAGATCGACGTCGATTTCCTCACGACCCAGCGCGGCATGTTCAGCTATACGGGACTGAGCGCACAACAGGTCGACACCATGCGCGAGCGCGACGGCGTCTATCTCGTGGGCTCCGGCCGCATGTGCGTGGCGGGCCTCAACGAGGCGAACGTGCCGAAGGTGGCGAAGAGCTTCGTCGAGGCGACGCAGGGGTGAATAATGCAGTCATCCCGGACGGCGTCAGCCGATCCGGGATCGCAAGACCAGCAAAGCACTGTCATTCCGGGGCCGCGCAGCGGAGCCCGGAATCCATAACCGGTGACGGTACTTCATTCTCGCAGAATGGTGTTTATGGATCCCCGCCTGCGCGGGGATGACAGTGGTGATTCAGGCGCTCAATTCTGAAAGCGATCCCGGATCTCGCTTCGCTCGTCCGGGATGACGATAGTTGAACCGTTTACTCCGCCGCAATCGGCAGCGGCTGCGGATCGGCGCGGAACTTGGCCAGCAGGTCCGCCTCCTCCGCCTTCGCCGCTTTCAAGTTACGCTCCTTGACGTGACCGAAGCCGCGGATCTTCTGCGGGATGCCCGCGAGCCCGACAGCGGCAGCATGATTGCCGGCATCGAGCTTCGCCACGATCTCCGCGATCAGCCCCTCGAACTCGCGAACGAGCTGGCGCTCGGTGCGGCGCTCGTGATTGTAGCCGAAGACGTCGAGAGGCGTGCCGCGAAGCCGCCTGAACTTCGCCAGCACGCCCATGGCTTTGAGCATCCACGGCCCGAAGCTCATCTTGCGCGGCAGGCCCGTGACCGGGTCCTTCGTGGCGAGGATCGGCGGCGCCATGTGAAACTCGTAACGCAGGTTGTCGCCCTCGAAGGCGGATGCCACCTGTTTCTCGAAATGGCCGTTCGTGTAGAGACGCGCCACCTCGTACTCGTCCTTGTAGGCCATGAGCTTGAACAGCGAGCGTGCCACCGCGTCGGTGAGCGCGGTCGAACCCGGCACCGCCTTCTCTTCCGCTTCACGCACGCGCCCGACGAGATTGCCGTAGCGCCGACCGTAACGCGCGTTCTGATAATCCGACAGGAACGCGACGCGGCGCTCGATCACTTCATCCAGCGTCTCGGAGAGCTTGCGCGATTCCGTCGGCGCCTTCAGTTCGCTCATCATGGCGGCGATCAGCTCGGGTTCCGCAGCCGCGCGGCGGCCCCAGGTGAAGGCGGAAAGATTCATCTTCACGGCTTCACCGTTGAGCGCGATCGCCTTCTCGATGGCTTCACCGGAGAGCGGAACGCGGCCGGTCTGGTAGGCATAGCCCAGCATGAACATGTTGGCGGCGATCGCATTGCCGAGAAGCGCAGTCGCAACCGCCGTCGCGTCGACGAAGGACACGCCATCCGCACCCGCGGCCGATTTGATTGCGCGCTTCAGGCGCTCGGTCGGCAGGGAAAAATCGGCGTTGCGGGTGAACTCGCCCGGCATCACCTCCGCCGTGTTCACCACGAGCGCGGTCTGTCCCTCCTTCACGGAGGCCAGCACCTTCTTGGTGCCGGTGACCACGAGATCGCAGCCGAGCACGAGATGCGCCGATTCCGCGCTCACGCGGATGGCATGGATGTCGTCCTGGTTGTTGGCGAGCCGCACATGGCTGTAGACCGCGCCGCCCTTCTGGGCGAGGCCGGCCATATCGATCATGCCCAGCCCCTTGCCTTCGAGATGGGCCGCCATGCCGAGGATCGCGCCGATCGTCACGACGCCCGTGCCGCCCACACCCGTGACGATCACATTGAACGTGCGGTCGATGGAGGGGATCGCCGGATCGGGCAGCGGCTTGAACGCCGCGCCGTCCGTCGAGGCGGTCTCGGGGACCGCCTTCCTGATCTCGGCGCCGTGCACCGTCACAAAGGACGGGCAGAAGCCGTTCACGCAGGAAAAGTCCTTATTGCAGTTCGACTGGTCGATCTGGCGCTTGCGGCCGAACTCGGTCTCGACCGGCTGCACGGCGACGCAGTTCGACTGCACGGAGCAATCGCCGCAGGCCTCGCAGACGAGGTCGTTGATGATGACGCGCTTGTCCGGATCCGGGAACTCGCCGCGCTTGCGGCGGCGGCGTTTTTCCGAGGCGCAGGTCTGATCGTAGATCATCACCGTCACGCCGGAGACTTCCGACAGCCGGCGCTGCACGGAATCGAGCTCGCTGCGGTGATGGATCGTCATGCCGGACGGCCAGCGCATCTCTTTGGGATATTTGTCCGGCTCGTCGGTGACCAGCGCGATGCGCTCGACGCCCTCCTCGCGCACCTGTCGGGCGATCATGTCGACGGTGAGCTTGCCCTCATGCGGCTGCCCGCCGGTCATGGCGACCGCGTCGTTGAACAGGATTTTATATGTGACGTTGGTCTTGGTGTGGATCGACCAGCGCAGGGCCAGAACGCCGGAATGGTTGTAGGTGCCGTCGCCAAGATTCTGGAACACGTGGCCGCGCTTCGAGAACGGCGCCTCGCCGATCCAGTTCGCGCCCTCGCCGCCCATCTGCGTGAAGCCTTCGGTGGAGCGATCCATCCACTGCACCATGTAATGGCAGCCGATGCCCGCATAGGCGCGCATGCCGTCCGGCACCTTGGTCGAGGAATTGTGCGGGCAGCCGGAGCAGAAATGCGGCGTGCGGGTCGCCACGTCGCTGGTGGCGACGAGCACCTCCTGCGCATGGCGAAGCCGCGCCACGCGGCCGCGCAGGTCGTCGTTGTTGTGATAGGCGAGCAGCCGCTCGCCGATGACGATGGCGATGTCGTTGGGATCGAGCGCGCCCTTCACCGGGAAGAGCCAGCGGCCCTCCTCGTCCTTCTTGCCGATGCAGAGCGGCTGGTTGGCGGTGCCGTAAAGCTCCTCGCGCAGCTGCACCTCGATGAGGGAGCGCTTCTCCTCGACCACGATGACCTTGTCGAGGCCGCGCGCGAAATCGACGAGCTCGCGTTGCGAGAGTGGCCACGGGCAGGCGACCTTGTAGAGGCGGAGCCCCATGTCGTTCGCCTTGACCTCGTCGAGGCCGAGCTCGTCGAGAGCCTGGCGCACGTCGAGATAGGACTTGCCGACGGTGATGATGCCGATCTTCGCGTTGCGGCCGCCGGAGAGAACGATGCGGTTGAGGTTGTTGGCGCGCACGAAAGCCAGCATGGCGTCGCGCTTGAAATCCTGAAGCCGCGCCTCCTGGTCGAGCACGCCGTCGCGGTTGCGGATGTTCAGCCCGCCCGGCGGCATGGTGAAGTCGTCGGGGATGACGATCTTCACCCGGTCGAGGGACGCATCGACGGAGGCGGTCGATTCGATGTTGTCCTTCACGCATTTGAAGGCGACCCAGGTGCCGCAGAAGCGGCTCATGGCGTAGCCGTAGAGGCCGTAATCGAGGATCTCCTGAACGCCCGCCGGATTCAGGATCGGGATCATCACGTCGACGAAGTGGAATTCGGATTGATGCGCGACGGTGGAGGATTCCGCCGTGTGGTCATCGCCCATCAGCGCCAGCACGCCGCCGTGCCTCGAGGAGCCGGCCATGTTGGCGTGGCGGAACACGTCGCCGGAGCGGTCGACGCCGGGCCCCTTGCCGTACCAGAGGCCGAACACGCCGTCATACTTGCCGTCGCCGCGAATCTCGGCCTGCTGCGAGCCCCAGACGGCGGTCGCGGCAAGCTCCTCGTTGAGGCCCGGCTGGAAGACGATGTTGGAGGACTCCAGCCATTTCCGGGCGCGCCAGAGATTCTGGTCAAGGCCGCCGATGGGGGAGCCGCGATAGCCGGAGACGAAACCGGCCGTGCTCAGGCCCGCGAGCCTGTCGCGCTCGCGCTGCATCAGCAGCATGCGGATGACGGCCTGCGTGCCGGTGATGAAGACGTGATCCTTGGAGAGATCGTATTTGTCGTCGAGCGTAACGTTACGGAGCGCCACCTGACCGTCGGCCATGACCCGTTGTCCTCCTGGAGCCTTTTGCCCCGCTGCCGGTGTTCCGGTCTTCTTGTCATGAAATATGTCAGTAATGCTGACATATTTTCCGGAGGCCGTCAATCGAGCCGTCTCGGTCGCGCCTTCGTTTCGCCTCTGTTAACCATGAAAGCGGCATATCGCTTTCGGAGCGTCGCTTTTCCAGGGTCAACGCATGAAACGCCGTCTCGGTCTGAAATCCTCCCTGGCCGCCGTAGGCATGGGACTGGCCTCGCCGGCGCTCGCGCATCCCCATGTCTGGGTCACCGCCAAGGCGGAGGTCGTCTTCGCGCCCGACGGGAAGGTGACCGGCGTGCGCCACCACTGGACCTTCGACGAGGCCTATACGGCTTACGTTACGCAAGGGCTCGACACGAACAACGACGGCAAGCTCTCCCCGGAAGAGCTCCAGGACCTCGCCACCGAGAATGCCGCCTCCCTGAACGAGTTCGATTATTTCACGGTGCTCAAAGCCCGCGGCAAGCCGCAGGCCTTCGATCCGCCGCGTGAGGCTCGGATGAGCATGGAGAAGACCCAAGTTTCCATGTCCTTCTTCCTGCCGCTGAAAGCGCCGGCGGTGCCCTCGGGGGCCGTCTCCATCGAGATCGAGGATCCGACCTTCTTCGTCTATTTCAGCCTCTCGGAGGGCCAGGCGCCCATCTCACTCGCCGATGCGCCGCAGGGCTGCGTGACCAGCATCGCCAAGGCCAAGCCGCTCGATGCCACCATGCAGCAGATCCTGCAGGACGAAGGCGCGATCCAGACGCAGGATATCGGCATCGAATATTCCAACAGGGCCATCATCGCATGTCCCTGATATCCGACGCCCCTGCCCTTCCGAACCCCGCTCGCGCACCGCTGTGGCGGCGGCTCGGAATCATGCTGGCGGCCGTCGCCATCATCGCCCTGGCGATGGGGCTGATCGGCCTCTGGCTCGGACCGGTGAGCAAGCCGCCGCCGCGCAACCCGTTCGGCATGGGCCTGCGCGAGGCGACGCCGTCGGGAAGCCTCGGCGCCTGGATCCTGTCGGTGCAATCCGGCTTCTACGGCAACCTGCAGGCGGGCGTGCGGGAGATGAAGCAGAACGGCTCGGCGCTGTACTCCCTCCTTCTTGTCGGCTTCGCCTATGGGATCTTCCATGCCGCCGGCCCCGGGCACGGCAAGGGCGTGATCTCGGCCTATCTCGTGGCCGACGAGAAGGCCCTGCGCAAGGGCTTCGCCTTGAGCCTCGCGGCCGCCCTCGTGCAGGCCCTGGTCGCCATCGCCATCGTGTCCGTCGTAAGCATCCTGCTGCGCGCCACCGCCTCCACCATGAACAAGCTCGCGATGAACGTGGAGTTGGCGAGCTTTCTCGCCGTCGCCCTGCTCGGCGCGGTCATCGCCTGGCGCAAGGCGGGCAAGTTTTTGGGCGTGCTGGCCTTGAGCCGCAACCCGCTCGCCCTGGTTCAGGACGATTGCGACCACGTCCACATGCCGCCGCCCGAGGAACTCGGCCGCCTGACGCGCTTTCGCGACATGGCGGGCGTGGCGATCGCCGCCGGGATCCGCCCCTGCGCGGGGGCCCTCATCGTCCTGGTCTTCGCCCTGTCGCAAGGCGTCTTCGCGGCGGGCATCGCCGCCGCCTTCGCCATGGCGCTCGGCACGGCGCTCACCACCGGCGCCATCGCCGCGCTCGCGGTCTTCTTCAAGGCAGCGGCTTTGAGAATCGCCGGCGGACGCGGAGCCTCGGGCGCCATCGCCATCGCGGGGCTCGAGCTTCTGGCGGCCGCCTTCGTGCTCGTCCTGGGAGCAAGCCTCCTCTACGGCCTCTGGGCGGTTGGCTAGAGGCCGAGCGATCCGCCATCCGAACGCGGATCGTGCACGGCCTCGACGCGCCCGTTGCGCGGGTGCTTCACCAGCATACCCGCATGGCCGAGCGCATCGGCATAGGGCTTGCCCAGTTCTTGGATAGGATGGCCGAAGCCGGACAAGGCTCGCAGCAGGCCTGGATCGAAGCGATCCTCCACCTTCAGGGTTGCGGAGGACGCACCCCATGCTTTGTCGAAGCGCCAGCGCGGCGCGTCCACCGCATCGGCGAGGCTCATGCCGAAATCGGCATAGCGGGTAAAAATCTGGCCCAGGGTCTGCGGCTGCCCGTCGCCGCCCATGGTTCCGTAGGAGAGCACGCGCCCGTCATTGAAGACGGCAAGGCCCGGATTGAGGGTGTTAAAGGGCTTGCGGCCCGGCTCCAGGGCTCTGAGACTCTTGGGGTCGAGGGAGAAACCGAGGCCCCGGTTGTGCCAATGGACGCCCGTTGCCGGCAGCACGCAGCCGGAGCCGAAGGCCCAGTAGACGGACTGGATGTAGGACACCGCCAGCCCGTCCCTGTCGATGCAGCCCATCCAGACCGTATCGCCCTCGGCCGAACGTGGCGGGTAAGGCGCGGCGCGGCGGCTCTCGATCATGGACGCCTCCCGTTCCAGCGCGGCGGGGGTGAGGAAGTCGGCCGGGTTGTGGGTGAGTTCCCTAGGATCGGTCACCACCCGGTCGCGGATGGCGAAGGCGCGCTTGACGGCCTCGATCAGTCCGTGGTGGTGCTCCGGCGTCTCACCATGCTTCACGTTCAGCCGTTCGAACATCCCGAGGATCAGGAGCGAGGCCAGCCCCTGGCTCGGCGGCGGCAGGTTGTAGACGGTCGAATGCCCCAGCCGGACCGACAGGGGCTGCACCACCCGGGCGCGGTAACGTTCCAGGTCCTTGCGGGTGACGGGGCTCTCGATCCTCTCCAGATCCGCGGCGATCTCGCGTCCCACATCGCCCCGGTAGAAATCGGCCAGGCCCGCATGGGCGAGCCGGTCGAGGGTATCGGCGAGCTTGAGGCTCTTTCGCTGCGTGCCGGCCTCCGGGAGCTTGCCCTCGACGAGGAAGGCCTCGGCAAAGCCGGGAGCGGCAAACAGGGCGGCCTCCTCCAGAAGCGGATTTCGCCCCTCCGCCGCAGCGACGGCATGGCCTTCGCGGGCAAAGCGGATGGCATCGCCGAGCAGGAGATCGAGGGGCATCTGCCCGCCGAGCGCCCGGGCGAGCTCCAGCGCCAGCCCCCATCCGCTCACGGCCCCTGCGACAGTGAGCGCAGCATCGGGCCCGCGCGGCGGGATGGCGTCGTAGTGCTTGTCCCGGTAGCGCCGGATGGTGCCGAGCGAGCCGGCCGGCCCCGAGGCGTCGAGGGCATGGATACGGCCTCTCGGTTCGCGTACGAGCCAGAAGCCGTCTCCGCCGAGCCCGTTCATGTGCGGATAGACCACGGCAATCGTCGCCGCCATGGCGACCATGGCCTCGACCGCATTGCCGCCGGCAGCCAGGATCGTCTGGCCGGTCTCGGCTGCGAGCCGATGAGGAGCCGCGACGGCGGCGGTCGAGAAGACGGGGGTTTCGGGCATGGGCCTTGAATGTGGGGCGCGACAGAATGAGATTCGGGGAGACCTTGCACCCGAGGGGGCGTTTAGGGTAGTCCCATCTGCAAGAAACGGAGTGAGGCAACCTTGGCTCAGGCGAAAAGCACCAACTGGCGCAACGTGATCACCATCATGAGCATCATGATCCTGGTGGGCGCGGAAGTCTTCGGCGTGGCGATCGCCGCCGGCTGGGCCATCGCGGGCCTGTTCGAGCTCGGCGACTATGTCGGCTACGCGCTGATGGTCCTCTTCAGCCTCTTCGCCATCTACACCCTGGTCCATCTCTGGCGCCGCTGCGTCGCCGTCGAGCCGCTCACGGGCCGGGCCTAATCGGCATTCAGCAAGGTCATTACCAGAACCTCATCCTAAGAGGCTGGCTTATCAAACTCTCGACCTCATCCTGAGGAGCAGCGCAGCTGCGTCTCGAAGGAGGCTCCAGTGTTCTCTGGAGGCGCCCTGATCCTTCGAGACGCCGCCTCCGGCGGCCCTCAGGATGAGGGCTTAGGGATCAGGCCAGACTTTCAGGATGAGAACGGTGTTCATTAGGGCTGTCGAACGCCTTCGCAAATCTTCATCACCACCGGGTCGGCCGCAGGCGGCACATAAGCCTCCATCGGACGGCACTGGCCCGCGATGCAGATCCGCCAATCTGCCGTCCCGCCCGAGCGGCGCATGATCACCTGGGCTTGAGGCGGCAGGTTCGGCCTCCACGACCAGACCCCGTTGACGAGCCTCGCCTCCGGCGGCGGCTCCATGCCGGCCCCGAAGCCGCGCACCCGCGCCTCGACGAGCTCGAGCCCCGCCGGCGTCGAGCGCCAATCCTCCTCCCACACGATCTTCTCGACCGAATGGGTCCAGGCGAGCGTGATCGCGCCCGCCATGAGGGGCGCGATCGTGGAGCCGGCGAGCAGGCAGATCATCGACTAATGGCAGGCGTAGCGACCCGGCGCGTCTGCCAGACGTGGAACCCGACGAAGAGGGCGGAGAGCACGAAGCCGACCTCGTCGGTGAGCGGGATCGCCGCCACGAGCAGAGCCGCTGCGACGGTCGCCCAGAGGCGCTCCCACCAGGACAGGGGTTTCAGGAAATAGCCGATGGAGGCTGTTCCCCACAATGTCATGGCAAGTGTCGCCTTGAGCACGATGTAGACCACCGCGAGCCAGTAGCCCACGCCTTCGAGCCCAGGCACCGGCTGCAGCATCAGGGTCGGGTCGTAGACGGCCATGTAGGGAATGACGAAGCCGGGCAGCGCGATCCGGACCGCCTGGACGCCGATCTTGAGGCCCGATTCCTTCGCCATCGGCGCCGCCGCGAAGGCCGCGAGCGCCACCGGCGGCGTCAGGTCTGCCATGATGCCGAAATAGAACACGAACATGTGCGAGACGATGAGCGGCACGTCGAGCTGCAGCAGGATGGGGGCAGCGAGCGACGAGGTGATGATGTAGTTCGGGATCGTCGGGATGCCCATGCCGAGGATCAGGCTGAAGATCATCGTGAGCACGAGGGCCGCAAAGATGTTCTCCTTGCCGATGGAGATCATCCAGGTTCCGACGATGGTGCCGAGCCCGGTGAGCGTCATGGTGCCGATCACGATGCCGACCACGGCGCAGGCGAGGCCAACGGGCAAGGCCTGGCGCGCACCGTCCGCCATGGCCTCGACGCAGGCCTGAAGCGTCGTGCGCCCGCGGCCGGAGAAGGCGTTCCATAGGGACAGGGCCGCCACGACGAGAACGACGAGGGTCACGGTCGAGGCGAGCGAATAAGCGGCCACCAGGGCAAGCCCGACCCAGAATGCGATGCGAAGAGCCTGTGTGCCGAGACCGGTGGCGATGGCGGTGCCAAGAATGAGCGCCACGGTGAGCGACAGGCCCACCGCGCCGGCGAAGAGCGGCGTGTAGCCGGTAAAGAGCAGATAGACGAGCACCCCGAGCGGAGCGATGAGGAACCATTTCGTCTTCAGCTCGGTCCAGGCGTTCGGCAATTCGCTCTTCGGCAGGCCGCGCAGGTTGCGCTTGCCGGCTTCCAGATGCACCGCGAGATAGCAGGCCGCGAAATAGAGGATTGCGGGAATGATCGCGGCTTCGACGATCTTCGAATACGGCACGTCGATGGTCTCGGCCATGATGAAGGCGACCGCTCCCATGACCGGCGGCATGATCTGGCCGCCCATGGACGAGGTCGCCTCGACGCCGCCGGCGAAGGCAGAAGTGAAGCCGAAGCGCTTCATCAGGGGAATCGTGAACTGGCCCGAGGCCACCACGTTGGCGACGCCGGAGCCGGAGACCGTGCCCATGAGCGCGGAGGAGGCCACGCAGACCTTGCCGGGGCCGCCCTGCTTGTCGCCGAACACCGCCATCGAGATGTCGTTGAAGAAATCGATGACGCCGGCCTTCTCCATGAAGGCGCCGAACAGGATGAACAGGAAGATGTAGGTGGACGAAACAAGCGTCGGCGTGCCGTAGATGCCCTCCGTTCCTAACGCCATGTGCTCGACCACCTGCTCGAGGGAATAGCCGCGATGGTCGAGAGGGGCCGGAAGCCAATGTCCGAACAGGCAATAGGACAGGAACAGGCCGGCGACGATCGGAAGGGCCGGTCCCATAACGCGCCAGATGAGATAGATCAGGATGGCGATCCCGGCGATGCCGACGACGAGATCGAGCGTGGTGAGTTCGCCCGCGCGAACGATCAGCTCCTCGTAGAGCGCCCAATGGTACAGCCCGACCAGGAAGCTGGCGACGCCGACGATCCAGCCGACGGCGCGCAGGGACGACGAGCCGGAGCGGTGGTTGGCGATCATCGCTCCGGCGACGAGGCAGAGAAAGCCCACATGGATGGTGCGCACGACCTGGCTCGGCATGCTGCCGCCGAACCAGAGGACGAGCCCGAAGGCGCCGGCAACGGCAAGCCAGGCCATGGCGCCGTCGACGATGCTGCGGCGGCGCACGGCAAGCCCGATCAGCCAGGCCGCCCAGGCCACCATGGCGACGCCCCAGAGATGCGTGAGGCTCAAGCCCGCGATGAAGGGCTGGTCGAGGGGAATGCCGAAGGAGGTGATGATCTGGAAGGTGGAGAACGAGACGGCGATCCAGAACAGAAGCCGGCCGGTGAGGCCTTCGCCGAAGCTCTCCGGCAGCCCATGCTCGGGATTTACGGATTCGGCCGGCGCTTCCATCTGAGCGATTTCCGACGTGTTCACACCCTGGCTCATCGCGCAGCGTCTCCTCGATGATCGTTCTTCAGTCTCATAAAAAAGGCCGGAGCAGTTCACCTGCCCCGGCCTGATTGTAAATGGTCCGAAGGGTTTAGGAGCCCTGCTTCTTCACGCCCTTCTCGTCGAAATAGCGCTGCGCGCCCGGATGCATCGGGACAGGCATGCCGGAGAGCGCGCTTTCCAGCTTGATGTCCTTGGCTGCGGCATGGGCTGCGGCAAGATCTGGCAGGCTGTCGTAGATCGCCTTGGTCATCTGGTAGACGGCCTCGTCCTTCATGCCGGAATGGGTGACGAGGTAGTTCACCACAGCGGCCGTCTGCACGGGAGCGGTCTGGCCGCCATAGGTGTTGGCGGGGATCGTGACCTTCACGTAGGGCGATCCGACCTTGTCCACGACGGCGGCCGGGATCTCCACCACGACGATCGGCACCGAGGTGGCGAGGTCGCGGATCGAGGAGACGCCGAGGCCTGCCGATTGCAGGGTGGCGTCGAGCTGGCGGTTCTTCATCAGCTCGACGGATTCGCCGAAGGGCAGATACTCGACCTTGCCGAGATCCTTGTAGGTCAGGCCCGCGCCCTGGAGGATCGCCCGGGCGTTGAGCTCGGTGCCGGATTTCGGCGCGCCGACGGAGAGGCGCTTTCCTTTAAGATCCGCCAGCGACTTGATGCCGGATTCCTGGGTCGCCACCACCTGGATGTAGTTGGGATAGATGGCGGTGATGCCGCGCAGCTTGTCGAGCTTGCCCTTGAAGCCGGCTTCCTCGTCGCCGGCCCAGCCCATGGCGAGGCTGTCGCCGAGGGTGAAGCCGATCTCGCCCTTGCCCTGCTGCAGGAGGGTGAGGTTTTCCACCGAAGCCTTGGTGGCCTGGACCGACGGACGGGAGCCCTGCACCTTGTCGGTGAAGACCTTGGAAAGCGCGACGCCGAGCGGGTAATAGACGCCGGAGGTGCCGCCGGTCAGGACGTTGATGAAGTCTTGGGCCTGGGCCGGCACGCTCGCACCCGCAAGCGCAAGGGCGGCCGCTGCGCCGATGACGCGGCGCATGACGTTTCGATACATGGCGTACTCCCTAATTTATGGCGCGGCTTCCGCTACGCCTGTGTGTGGGCCTACATTGACCGCTGACGAAGATTTCTCAAGAGGCTAAGAGGGACTTAATCCTGCCACCTTGGTCGGTAGGGGTGCGTCCTTCCCAGAGATCACATGCGCTCATCCATGATCAATCGCCGCCGCTTCCTTCAAACCGCCACCGCCACGGCCGCCCTTGCTGCGCAAGGCTTTTCCGGCCAGGTCCTGGCACAGCAAGGCCTGAAAATGGCAGCGCCCGCCCCGTTCTCCTTCGAGGAGCTGAAGCGGCGCGCCCAGACCATGTCGCGCATGCCTTACGTGGCGCCGCCGAGCCCTTCGCCGGAGATCCTGCAGCAGATCGATTACGACGCGCACGGCAAGATCCGGTTCAAGACCGATCTCGCGCTCTGGGCCAATGGCCCGAGCGAGTTCCCGGTCACCTTCTTCCATCTCGGCCGGTTCTTCCAGAAGCCGGTGCGCATGCATGTGGTCGAGGGCGGGCAGGCGCGCGAGATCGTCTACGATCCCGATTATTTCGACATGCCGGCGAATTCCCCGGCCCATGGCCTGCCGGCCAATTCGGGCTTCGCCGGCTTCCGCTTCCAGGAGGCCCGCAACGGCAAGCTCGACTGGAAGAAGAACGACTGGGTCGCCTTCCTCGGCGCCTCCTATTTCCGGGCCATCGGCGAGCTTTCCCAGTACGGCCTCTCCGCCCGCGGGCTTGCCGTCGACGTCGCCGTCTTCGGGAAGAACGAGGAATTCCCCGACTTCACCCATGTCTATTTCGAAACCCCTCAAGCAGGCTCGGACACGGTCACGATCTATGCTCTGCTCGACGGCCCCAGCGTCGCCGGCGCCTATCGCTTCGTCATGCAGCGGGCCGCTGCGATCGTCATGGACATCGACAGCAACGTCTTCATGCGCCAGGACGTGAGCCGCCTCGGCATCGCGCCCCTGACCTCCATGTACTGGTATTCGGAAAAGGCGAAGGCCACCGCCGTCGACTGGCGCCCCGAGATCCACGATTCGGACGGGCTGGCGCTGTGGACCGGCAGCGGCGAGCGCATCTGGCGCCCGCTCAACAACCCGCCGCGCATCATCACCTCGGCCTTCACCGACGAGAACCCGAAGGGATTCGGCCTGCTCCAGCGCGACCGGAACTTCGACCATTACCTCGACGGCGTCTATTACGACCGCCGCCCCTCTCTCTGGATCGAGCCGCAGGGAACCTGGGGCCGGGGCTCGATCCAGCTCGTCGAGATCCCCACCGACGACGAGATCCACGACAACATCGTCGCCATGTGGGTTCCGGCGGATCCCGTGCGCGCCGGACAGGCGCTCGAATTCCGCTATCGCATGCACTGGTCGGCGGAGGAGCCCTATCCGACCCCCCTCGCCCGGATCGTGGCCACCCGCCTCGGCAATGGCGGGCAGGCCGGCACATCCCGCCCGAGGGGCGTGCGCAAGTTCATGATCGAGTTTCTCGGGCCGCCCCTGACCAAGCTGCCGAGCGGGGTGATCCCCAAGCCCGTGCTCACCGCGACCCGCGGCGAGTTCTCGAACGTCCTCACCGAGGCCGTGCCCGACAACGTGCCCGGCCACTGGCGTACCCAGTTCGACCTGACGGTGAACGGTACCGACCCTGTGGAGATGCGCTGCTACCTGCGCAACGAGAACGAGGTCCTGAGCGAGACCTGGCTCTATCAGTACCATCCGCCTTTCTAAGAGACTGACCTGGAAGAGTGTGGCGCGTGCTTCCCTCCCCCTTGCGGGGAGGGATTGAGGGTGGGGGTCGAAAAGTCGGGATGCTGCGCTGGGATAAGTACCAGCGATGCTCCTCCTCCCACGTCATCACCGGCCTTGTGCCTTTGATCTCGATTGGAAAAGCGTAGCGCTTCATGGAGTCGGGATGGCCGGGACGAGCCTGGCCATGACGTGGCGGAGTGACGGCAATCTCTCACCCCGTCGAACCACCCCCCACTCCTACCCCTCCCCTCAAGGGAGAGGGAAAGGCTCATAATCGTTCTCGGCCAAACTCCGGGATTGATCTTGCAAACCATAGGCTTGATAGGGGAGTATAAAATACTATACGCCCCTGGAAATCTCATCCGAACCGGGTTATGTAGAGGGCCATGTCGCATGGCCATCATCATCACCACACCCACGAGCATCGGGCGATCGCTGCCGCTCCGACCTTCTCGCTGCTGCGCCTGTCGGTCGGGCAGCGTCTGATCGGTGCCGCCGCAATCCTGCTCTGCCTGTGGCTGCTGGTCCTTGCGGTGATGGGGTAGCGCATGCTGGGGAGATCGACCGCCATCCGCTTCGACGGGGTCACCTTGGGCTACGACCGCAGGCCGGCCGTGCATCACCTCGACGGCGAGATTCCGTCCGGCAGCCTGATGGCGGTGGTCGGGCCGAACGGGGCCGGCAAATCGACCCTGCTCAAGGGTATCGTCGGCACCCTGAAACCCCTCGACGGCCATATCCGCCTCGATGGCTCCTCCGGCATCGCCTATCTGCCGCAGGCCGCCGAGATCGACCGCTCGTTCCCGCTCTCGGTCTACGATCTCGTCGCCATGGGCCTGTGGTCCCGCTCCGGCCTCTTCGGCGGCATCGCCCGGCACGAGCGCACCCGGATCGAGCATGCGCTGGCGGCGGTGGGCCTCATCGGCTTCGAGCGGCGCCCGATCTCGACCCTGTCGGGCGGCCAGATGCAGCGGGCGCTCTTCGCCCGCCTGCTCCTGCAGGACGCGCCCGTGATCCTGCTCGACGAGCCTTTCACGGCGATCGACGCCAAGACCACCGCCGACCTGCTCGATCTCGTCCGCCGCTGGCATGACGAATCCCGCACCGTGGTCGCCGTCCTGCACGATCTCGACATGGTCAAGCGCACCTTCCCGCAGACCCTCTTGATCGCCCGCGAGCCGGTGGCCTGGGGCGAGACCGTGGACGTGTTGAGTCCCGAGAACCTTCTGAAGGCCCGCCGCATGGTCGAGGCATACGACCCGCATGCGGATGTGTGTCACCGCCACGTCGCCTGAGGCGCCCTGTCATGCTCGACTTGTTCTATACGCCGTTTTCCGAATTCGAGTTCATGCAGCGGGCGCTGGTGGGCGTGATCGCCATCGCGCTCGGCGGCGGCCCCGTCGGCGTCTTCCTGATGCTGCGCCGCATGAGTCTCACGGGCGATGCCATGGCGCATGCGATCCTGCCCGGTGCGGCGGTCGGCTATCTCGTCGCCGGTCTCTCGCTGCCGGCGATGACCATCGGCGGGTTGTTCGCCGGCGTGATCGTCGCGGTCGCCGCCGGCCTCGTCTCGCGCTTCACCGCGCTGAAGGAGGATGCGTCGCTCGCGGCCTTCTACCTGTTGTCCCTGGCGCTCGGCGTCACCATCGTGTCGCTGCGCGGCTCGAACGTGGATCTGCTGCACGTGCTCTTCGGCACGGTGCTGGCGCTCGACGACAACACCCTGCTGCTGCTCTCCTCCATTTCCACCATCACCGTGCTGGCGCTGGCGCTGCTCTACCGTCCGCTCGTGCTCGAATGCGTCGACCCGATCTTCCTGCGCTCGGTCAGCCGCGCCGGAACGCCGACGCATCTGATCTTCCTCGGCCTCGTCGTCATGAACCTGGTCGGCGGCTTCCATGCGCTCGGCACCCTGCTGGCGGTGGGCATGATGATGCTGCCGGCCGCAGCCTCGCGCTTCTGGAGCAACGACATCACCGTGATGATGCTGCTCTCCGTCGCCATCGGCATCGCCTCGGGCCTGAGCGGATTGCTGCTCTCCTTCCATGCGGAACTGCCGGCGGGACCGGCGATCATCCTCTCGGCCGGGGCCGCCTATGTGCTCTCGCTTCTGCTCGGCCGCGAGGGTGGCGTGCTGTGGCTGGCATGGCCCGGCAAGCACCTGGAAGCCTGACCTCACCATCAAGGATCGAACCATGCTGACGAGAAGAGCCGTCGTCTCTCTGCTGGCGGGATGCCTCGCCCTTGCCGCATCGTCGCTGCCGGCCGCGGCGCAGAGCACGAACAGGCTGAAAGTGGTCGCCACCTTCTCGATCCTCGGCGACATGGTGCACAATGTCGGCGGTGAGCGCGTGGAGGTGACGACCCTCGTCGGCCCGAACGGCGACGCCCATGTCTATTCGCCGACGCCCGCCGATGGGCGCCGGCTGACGGAAGCCGGGATCGTCTTCACCAACGGCCTGAAGTTCGAGGGCTGGATCGACCGCCTCGTCAAATCCTCCGGCACCAGAGCCGCGAAGGTCGAGGCGGCGAAAGGCGTGAAGACGCTGAAAGGCGAAGAGGGCGGCCACGACCACGGCCATGGCGGCTCCGATCCCCATGCTTGGCAGAGCATCGGCAACGCGAAGATCTATGTGGCCAATATCCGCGATGCCCTGATCGCGGCGGATGAAGCAGGCAAGGCCACCTACGAGGCGAATGCCGCGGCCTACCTCAACCAGCTCGACGCGGTCGAGGCCGAGATCAGGGGCCTCGTCGCCGGCATTCCCACTGAGCGCCGCAGGATCATCACCTCCCACGACGCCTTCCGCTACTTCGAGGATTCCTACGGCATCGATTTCGTCGCGCCGCAGGGCGTCTCCACCGAATCGGAGGCCTCCGCCAAGGACGTGGCCCGGATCATCCAGCAGATCAGGCGCGAGAGGATCGCCGCCGTTTTCGTGGAGAACGTTTCCGACGCCCGCCTCATGGAGCGCATCGCCCAGGAAACCGGTGCGAGGATCGGTGCCAAGGTCTATTCCGACGCGCTCTCGGAGCCGGGCGGACCGGCCGGCACTTACATTGACATGATGAGACACAATATAAGGGCTTTCAGCGCGGCCCTGTCGAGCTGATCGTTTTCTACCCTCCCCATGAGGGGGAGGGTCGCGAGCATCGCGAGCGGGGTGGGGTGGAAACTCGACCTCCCGATGTTCGCGCTGCCACCCCACCTCGGCCTTTGGCCGATCCTCCCCCTCAAGGGGAGGATGAAAGTTGCGGATTATCGCGATGACCGACAAGATCCCCGTCACCGTCCTCACAGGCTATCTCGGCGCCGGCAAGACCACTCTCCTCAACCGCATCCTCACCGAGCAGCACGGCAAGAAATATGCCGTGATCGTCAACGAGTTCGGCGAGATCGGCATCGACAACGAGCTCGTCGTCGGCGCCGACGAGGAAGTGTTCGAGATGAACAACGGCTGCATCTGCTGCACCGTGCGCGGCGACCTGATCCGCATCCTCGACGGGCTGATGAAGCGGAAAGGAAAGTTCGACGCCATCATCGTCGAGACCACGGGCCTTGCCGATCCCGCTCCCGTGGCGCAGACCTTCTTCATGGACCAGGACGTCTCCGACACCGCCCGCCTCGACGCGGTGGTGACGGTGGCCGATGCCAAGTGGCTCTCCGACCGGCTGAAGGACGCGCCCGAGGCCAAGAACCAGATCGCCTTCGCCGACGTGATCATCCTCAACAAGATCGATCTCGTCTCCGAGACGGAGCTGGAAGAGGTCGAGGCGCGCATCCGCGCCATCAACCCCTATGCCAAGGTCCATCGCACACAGAACTGCGCCATCCCGATCTCGGAGGTGCTCGACCGCAAGGCCTTCGATCTCGACCGCATCATCGCGCTCGAGCCCGACTTCCTGGAGGAAGGGCATCACCATCACCACGACGAGGAGATGCAATCCGTCTCCGTCGCCATCGATGGCGAAGTCGACCCGCAAAAGTTCATGCCGTGGATCTCGAACCTGACCCAGGTCGAGGGCCCGAACATCCTGCGCTGCAAGGGCATCGTCGCCTTCCCGGACGAGCCGAAGCGCTTCGTCTTCCAGGGCGTCCACATGATCCTCGACGGCGACGTGCAGGGCGAGTGGAAGCCGGGCGAGAAGCACACCTCCAAGGTGGTCTTCATCGGCCGCGACCTGGACGCGCAGGCGATCCGGGAAGGCTTTCTGGCCTGCGCGGCCTGATGGATCGCGTCTCATCCCGGACGGCGCAGCCGGACCGGGATCGGTTGCAGGATAACGCGCCCGAACCTCGACACTGTCATTCCCGCGAAGGCGGGAAACCATAACCGCTGACGATGCAGAAATGGGATGCAGAAATGGCATGACTACGCCTTAGTCCTCCTTTTCAGCCTTCTGGTTGTGGATCCCCGCCTCCGCGGGGATGACAGCGAGGTGACACCCTCCCCGCAAATCATGCTATCGCTCCCGAGAAAAGGGATCGCCTCGATGACTACCGGAACCGCTCCATCTCTCACCCAGAACGTCGCGCCGCTCGATGCGGGTGCGCATGTCACCGCGATCGGCTGGCTGAAGGGCACGGCCGCCTTCGGCCTCGGCGACGGCGGCGTTCTGCTCGGCAGAGACGGCGAGAGCCATCGCGTCGAGGCGCATCCGGATGCGGGCGTGCTCGTGGCGGCGAGCGACGGCGAGCGCTTCGTCACCGGCGGCGACGACGGACGGGTGGTTGTGACGGGTGCCGACGGTTCCACCAAGACCCTGGCCGAGACCAAGGGCGCCTGGATCGATTCGCTCGCCTTGAGCGCGGGCGGCGCCTTCGCCTATGGGATCGGCAAGCGGGTGACCGCCCGCGACGACAAGGGCCGGGAGAAGAGCCTCGAGGTTCCCTCCGCCGCCCGTGGGCTTGCCTTCGCGCCCAAGGGCTACCGGCTGGCGATCTCCCATTACAACGGCGCGACCCTGTGGTTTCCCAACGTGGAGGCCAAGCCGGAATTCCTGGAATGGAAGGGCTCGCATCTCGACGTCACCTGGTCGCCGGACGCCCGCTTCGTCGTGACCTCCATGCAGGAGAACGCGCTCCACGGCTGGCGGCTCATTCCCGACAAGGGCCATATGCGCATGAGCGGCTACCCGTCGAAGACGCGCTCCCTCTCGTGGTCGGGGGACGGCAAGTGGCTCGCCACCTCCGGTGCCGAAGCGGCGATCATCTGGCCCTTCGAATCGAAGGAAGGCCCCATGGGCAAGGTGCCGCGGGAATGCGGCGTGCGTCCGGCCAAGGTCAGCCGGGTGGCTTTCCATCCCAACACCTATGTGCTGGCGGTCGGCTACGAGGACGGCTGCATCCTGCTCATCCGGCTCAACGATGCCTCCGAGCTTCTCGTGCGCCCTGGCGTCGAGGACAGCGGCATCACCGCCATGGCCTGGGACAAGGGCGGAAAGCGCCTCGCCTTCGGCTGCGAAGACGGTCAGGCCGGCATCCTGACCCTGCCCGCGTGAGATCGCCGGTGGCATTCTTGGGCGCCTTCATGCGCAGCACCTTCGGCCTGCCGAAGCCCGACAGGCAGGGCATCGACCGGGTGAAGGACCTTGCCCGCACAGCCCTGCAGGTTTCGTCGGAAACCGCCTTTGCCGTCAACGAGATCGCCTGCAACGATCCCGGCTGCCCCGGGATCGAGACCGTGATCCTGGTGATGGAGCCGGGAAAGAAGACACGGGCTTTGAAGGTTCCGAAGCCTCTCGACGAGGTCATGGAACAAGATATCCTCGCCGCTCTTGAACCGTAAAAGAGGTCAGGGTTGTCCAGGATCGTTCGCATCATCGCTTTCGGCTGCGGGCTGTGCGGCGGCATCGTCGCCTCGCAGGGCCCCGAATTCGCGCAGCAGTACCGCCAGCGTGTGGGCGGCGCGGTCGACGAGTTGCGGCAGGTGATCACGCGCTTTGATGGCGATGCCCGCGCGAGCGGTGAGACCAAGGACAGCGCCATCGCGCGCCTGCGCTCCAACGCGGACGATTTCGTCAGCCGGCAGGGCGCCGCCATGCAGGCCAATGTGGAGCGCCTGGGAAGGCTCGAGACGCATCGCGAGACCATGATGCAGGCAGGCCCCTTCTCGCGCGTCGCCTTGATGATGCGTGACGGCGACCGGGATGTGATGGAAGCGGTCTATCGCGATTTCGAGCCGGCCGTGCCGGTGACGGAGGAAGGGATTCTCTCGACCGCCATCGGCTTTATCGCCGTCTGGGGCGGTCTTCTTCTGCTGACGGGCTTTCTCCGCAGCCTGTGGCGCCGGCCTCGTCAACCAGTGCGAGCCTAACCCAAGCCGTTAAAAACACCCTCGATCCTCATCCTGAGGAGCCGCGTAGCGGCGTCTCGAAGGAGGTTCCAGAGAGCACTGGATGCTCCTTCGAGACGCAGACTGCGTCTGCTCCTCAGGATGAGGATCGAGGGTGTAATCGATCTGTTAACCCTCGCGCTCCGGCTTTCCGGCCAGAACCACATAGAACCCCAGGCCGTCCTGGGCCGGTAGGGTCTGCAGTCGGGCGATCCAGCCGCGCTTCTTGGCCTCCAGCAGGGCCTTGCCGATCGGCTGGAACAGGGTCTCGCCGCCGCCCTCCGCCGGCGGAGCGAGACGGATGGCGACGGATTTGGCGGCCGAGAAGCGGCTGCGCTCCAGCATGTCCTGGATCGAGGCTGCGGCCTGCTCGCGGGATGCGCTGCGCAGATCCAGCACGGAATCGGCATCGACGACACCGAGACCGCCGCGGAGCTTGTTGGCGTAGAATTCCTCGAAATGGGGCATCCTGTATCCTCAGGTGTCATTCCCGGCCGGAGCGTAGCGAAGGGGAAGGGAATCCAGGTCCAGACGCGCCGGTTATGGATCCCCTTCCCGGCCGCTTTGCGGCCGCCGGGGATGACAATGAACGGACTTACCGCACCAGCACGTTCCGGAACTGCCACGGATCGGACGTGTCGATGTCCTCCGGGAAGAAGCCGGGACGGTCGGTGAGCGGGGTCCAGTCGGTATAGTAGCCGTTGACCGGGCCGAGATAGGGCATCTGCACTTCGAGGCAGCGGCGGAAATCCATCTCGTCGGCCTCGACGATGCCGGCATTCGGGTTCTCCAGCGCCCAGACCATGCCGGCGAGCACGGCCGAGGTCACCTGCAGGCCGGTGGCGTTCTGGTAAGGCGCCACGCGGCGCGTCTCCTCGATGGAAAGCTGCGAGCCGTACCAATAGGCGTTCTTGCCGTGGCCGTAGAGCAGCACGCCGAGTTCGTCGATGCCGTCGACGATCTCGTTCTCGTCGAGGATGTGCTGCTCGTCCTGGAACTTGCCGGCGCTGCCGAACATCTCGTGCAGCGAGAGCACCGCCTCGTTGCAGGGATGATAGGCGTAGTGGCAGGTCGGCCGGTACACCGCCTTTCCGTTCTCGCGCACGGTGTAATAGTCCGCGATCGAGATCGACTCGTTGTGCGTGACGAGGAAGCCGTATTGCGAGCCGGGCGTCGGGCACCAGGTGCGCACGCGAGTGTTGGCGCCGGGCTGCAGCAGATAGATCGCCTGCGCGTCGGGGCCGAGCGTGCCGGCATTCTCCGGCATCCATTGTTCATGCGTGCCCCAGCCGAGCTCGGCCGGCTGCAGGCCCTCCGACACGAAGCCGTCCACCGACCAGGTGTTGACGAAGGTGCCCATGGGCTTTTCCGACTTGGCGCGCTGCGTGTCGCGCTCGGCGATGTGGATGCCCTTCACGCCGACTTTTTGCGCCAGACGGGCCCAGTCCTCGCGGTTCTTCGGCTCGTCGTAGGTCACGCCCAGATCGCCCGCGACATTCACCAGCGCCTGCTTGACGAACCAGGACACCATGCCCGGATTGGCGCCGCAGCACGACACGGCCGTGGTGCCGCCCGGATTGCGCTTGCGCGCCGCCATGGTGATCTCGCGCAGCGCGAAGTTCGTGCGCGATTCCGGGCCCTTGCTCTTGTCGAAATAGAAGCCGGGCCAGGGCTCGTTGACGGTGTCGATGTAGAAGCAGTCGAGCGAGCGGCACAGCTCCATGATGTCGACGGAGCCGGTATCCACCGAGAGGTTGACGCAGAAGCCCTGTCCGCCGCCGGCGGTCAGCAGCGGCGTGAGCAGCTCGCGGTAATTGTCCTTCGTCACCGCCTGCTGGATGAAGCGGATGCCGCGCTCGTCGAGGAGCTCCTTGTGCTTCTCCTGCGGGTCGATGACCACGAAGCGGCTCTTGTCGTAATCGAAATGGCGTTCGATGAGCGGCAGGGTTCCCTGACCGATCGAGCCGAAGCCGATCATGACGATGGGGCCGGTGATGCGACCGTGGACGGGCCAAGTGGTCATCGGATCTGTCTCCTTGACGAAAGCAGCGACGGTGAAAGGTAAACACCGGATAACGGTTTCGGGCGCATCTAGGATTGCGGAGCCCCCGGGGTCAATGCCTGGGACCCGCTTCCCGCGCCGGCAGGCCATTTCCCTGCGGACGGCAAAGGCTGCATGACGATCGCGGCCCAGCCATGCCGATTTCACGCTCGACATCGTGAAACAAGGCTTCATGATGGCGGGCCTCTTCGTTTCTCTTCCGGTCGCGAGCGATGAAATTCCACGACCTTCTCAGGCATTACTGGCACATCATCGGCCTCGGCTTCGCACTGACCTTCCTGTCCTCCTTCGGCCAGACCTTCTTCATTTCCCTGTCGGGCCCGGACATCCGCGCGGCTTTCGGTCTCACGCACGGCGCCTTCGGCTCGATCTATTCCGTCGCGACCCTGTCCTCGGGTCTCCTGATGATCTGGGTCGGCAGCGTCATCGACCGGGTCGACATCCGGCTTTATGCCACCACGGCCATGCTTGGCCTGACGGTGGCCGCAATCAGCCTGTCCTTCGCGCCGAACCTCCTCGTGCTGGGCCTGAGCCTCTTCGCCTTGCGCCTCTTCGGCCAGGGCATGCTCAGCCATGCGGGCGTGATGAGCACCGCGCGCCTGCATGAAGGCGTGCGCGGCCGGGCGCTCGGCGTGGCCGCCCTCGGCTTTCCGGCCGGCGAAGCGACCCTACCGGCCCTCGCCCTCGCGCTGATCGCGGCTTTCGGATGGACCGGCACTTGGCGCATCGCCGCGCTCGTCATCGTTGCTGCCTTGGCCACCGGTTGGCTGCTCGGCTTTCTCCTGCGAGCGAGGGATGCGGACATCGAGGAGACGGCGCGGAAAAAGACCCTGAGCGATACGGGTCCGCGCTGGGCCGACATCCTGCGCGACTGGCGCTTTCTTGCGCTCATCCCGACCATGATCGGCTATCCGGCGATCATGACGGCCTACTTCTTCCATCAGCGTTTCATCGCCGACGTGAAGGGCTGGTCGCTGGAACTTCTGGCAAGCAGCATCACGCTTTTCGCGCTGGTCTCCGTGGTCGTTGCCATGAGCGCCGGCAGCTTCGTCGACCGCTTCGGCGCCGTGCGCCTCAGCCATTTCTATCTCGCCGGCATGAGCGCCGCATCCATCGCTCTCGCGACCTTCGACGCACCGTTTCTGCCGCTCGTGTTCTTCGGCCTCATCGGCCTCACATCGGGCTGCACCAATGTGGTGATCGCGGCCGTTCTGGCCGAGCTGTTCGGCACCGCGCATCTCGGCAAGATCCGCGCGCTCGCAGGCGCGATCATGGTGGTCGCGTCTGCCGCGACGCCGGGCGCCATCGGGCTGCTGTTCGATGCGGGCGTGAGCCTCGAGGCGATCTGCATCGGCTTCACGATCTACATGCTGATCGCTGCCGCCATCACCTTCGTGCTGCCCTTCCGAGGACTGCGCGCTTGCAGCCCTCGGAAGGGTAGACGGCTTTAGAGAGCCGAGCGAAGGCCCGCCAATGCACCCTGCGCGGCAGCGGCGACGAGCGCGCCGAGATCGGGCTTCCGCTCGAGCGCACCGGTCGCGGAGACGAGGCCGCGCGCATTGTCGAGCGCGCCCGCCTCGAGCTCGCGCGCCAGGAAGCGGTTGCGCTCGTAGGGGCCGGGCAGCCAGAGCGAGCCGGTCTTTTCCGTCGAGAAGCCGAAGCGCTCGTAATAGGGCGCATCGCCCACCAGCAGAACCGCCCTGTGCCCGAGACTGCGCGCGCGCTGCAACGCCTCGCGCATGAGCTTCCCGCCGAGCCCGAGGCTCTGCACGGACGGATCGATGGCGATCGGCCCGAGCATCAGGGCCGAACGGTTCGGGCCGGCTGCGATGTGCCACAGGCGCACGGTGCCGATGATCTCACTGTTGCGATCGATGACGAGCGACAGGCCCTCGGCCGGCATCCTGCCCTCGCGCAGGCGTTCGCAGGTCTTCTGGAACCGGGCGGGTCCGAAGCAGGCATCGAGCAGCGCCTCGCGCGCTTCGACATCGTGGAAGGTTTCTTCGCGAATCGTGATCATGGCCGTGGCCTCCCAATACGTGGGGTGAGCGACAGCCCTCGCACCTGTCCGATACTGAACAGGCCGTCCGGGACCAGTTTGAGGATGAAGCGCCCTCGTGGTTCGAGACGTTCGCTGACGCGAACTCCTCACCATGAGGGCTCTGGTCTGCCTCATCCTGAGGAGGCCCGAAGGGCCGTCTCGAAGGACGAGGCAGGCGGGACGTGAATCAGATCACGTAGGACTTGAGCGGCGGGAAGCCGTTGAACGCGACCGCCGAGTAGGTGGTCGTGTAGGCGCCCGTGCCCTCGATCAGCACCTTGTCGCCGATCTCCAGCGAGATGGGGAGCGGGTAAGGCTCCTTCTCGTAGAGAACGTCGGCCGAGTCGCAGGTGGGACCCGCGAGCACGCACGGCACCTTGCGGTCCTCGTCGTGCTCCGTGCGGATCGGATAGCGGATCGACTCGTCCATCGTCTCGGCGAGACCGCCGAACTTGCCGATGTCGAGATAGACCCAGCGCACCTCTTCCTCGTCGCGGCTCTTCTTCGAGACGAGAACGACCTCGGCCTCGATGATGCCCGCATTGCCGACCATGCCGCGGCCCGGCTCGATGATCGTCTCCGGGATGCGGTTGCCGAAGTGCTTCGACAGCGCCCGGAAGATCGACTCGCCATAGGCTTCGACCATCGGGACCGTCTTCAGGTACTTCGTCGGGAAGCCGCCGCCGAGATTGACCATCGACAGGTGGATGCCGCGATGCGCGCATTCACGGAAGATCGCCGAAGCAGAACCGAGAGCCTGATCCCAGGCTTCCGTGTTGCGCTGCTGCGAACCCACGTGGAACGACACGCCGTAGGCTTCCAGGCCCTGACGATAGGCATGCTCCAGCACGTCCACGGCCATCTCGGGCACGCAGCCGAACTTGCGGGAGAGCGGCCACTCGGCGCCGGCGCCGTCGCACAGGATGCGGCAGAACACCTTCACCTCGGAAGCCTCGATGCCAGCCGTCTCAGCCGCGCGGGCGATCTTCTCGACCTCGACCTCGCAATCGACCGCATAGAGGCGCACGCCCATCTCGAGGGCGCGAACGATGTCGCGCTCCTTCTTGATGGTGTTGCCGAAGGAGATGCGGTCGGGCGTGGCGCCGGCATCGAGCGCAAGCTGGATCTCGACGACGGACGCCGTGTCGAAGCACGAGCCGAGCTCCGCCAGGAGCTTGAGCACCCGCGGCTCCGGATTGGCCTTCACGGCGTAGAACACACGCGTGTCGGGGAGCGCACGGGCAAACTTCGAGTAGTTGTCGCGCACGACCTCGAGGTCGACGACCACGCACGGGCCGTCCTCACGTCGGTTGCGCAGGAATTCACGGATGCGCTGAGTCATGGCGCTCTCCCCACCAAAGGTTCAATGGAGGTCTTGTGCAGCCTCCGGATTGAAATTCAGACGATCAGGAAGTCCTGCCGTCCGGCGTCAGCGAGGGAAGATGGCATCCCGCTTCGTGCGATGGAGACACGAGAAGCGGCGATGGGCTCTTCACCCGACGATGCTGCCTTGGATTGGATGGGGATACTCCATCCGCACGCCTGGCAATGATAAACAAGCCTCTTCGGTGTTGACCTTTGGAGGGCCAACGAGACCAAAAAAGCCCGTTCGTCGTTGCTTTAAGTCGCGTCCCCCGCTGAGAGCGAAGTACGCCGGTTTTCGCCTCCGGCTGCCGGTTAGGGGTATCGAGAGCTAGGTCGCTCTCGGGCGGCTGTCCGGCCTCTTGTCCGGATGCCCACCAACCGACACACGACCACAGGCACGTGCGAAATTGGGCAAGGCTGAGATAAGGGTATTCGCCCCCGATCACAAGAGTTTTTCGGGGACGTCCCAGGATTTTTTTAACCCTGCCGAGACCTGTGTCTTGCCCGCATCACCATTCAGCTCCCATTAAGCGGGACAGGTACACGGAAGACGGGTCGGGCCCCATATTCCAAGCCTGAATCCCGGCCACCTCCTCTTGAGACGAGAACGCTCCGCAGCCATGACGAATCTGTCCCGCCGTACCCTCCTGCTAAGCCTGCTCGCAGCCACCGCGCTGCCCGCTTTCGACCAGCAGAGCTGGGCGCAGCAGCAGAACAGCGTGCCGACACCCAATCCCTTCCGCTACGAGGATGTGGTGCGCCGGGCCCGCGAGTTGGCCGGCGTCCCGTTCGAGGCACCCGTCTCGCAGCTGCCCGAGCCGCTGAACCGGCTCAGCTTCGACGATTACCGCGACATCCGCTTTCGCACCGACAAGGCCCTGCTCGGCGGCGGCGGCGGTCCGTTCCGGTTGCAGCTCTTCCATCTCGGCTTCCTCTACCAGCGCCCGGTGACCGTGAACGTCATCCGCGACGGGGTGCCGACCCCGGTGGCCTATCAGCGGGAGCTGTTCGATTACGGCCGCAACAAGATCGAGCGGCCGCTGCCGGTCAATCTCGGCTTTGCGGGCTTTCGCCTCCACTATCCTCTGAACGATCCGAAGGTGCTGGACGAGCTCATCGCCTTCCTCGGCGCGAGCTATTTCCGCTTCCTGGGTTCGGATCAGAAATACGGCCTCTCGGCGCGGGGCCTCGCGATCAACGTGGAGGGCGGCGAGGCGGAGGAGTTTCCGCATTTCCGCGAATTCTGGATCGAGATGCCCAAGCCCAACGACGAGCGGGCCATCATCTACGCCCTGCTCGACAGCCCGTCCGTGGCCGGCGCCTACCGGTTCGAGATCTATCCGTCCAAGGAGACGACCCTCGACATCACGGCGACGCTCTTCCCGCGTCAGCCCATCACCAATGTGGGCGTCGCTCCCCTCACCTCGATGTATTTCGAGGGCGAGAACGACCGCAAGCCGTCCGACGATTTCCGTCTCGAGCTGCACGATTCGGACGGGCTGCTCATGCAGTCCGGGGCCGGCGAGTGGATATGGCGCCCCCTCCGCAATCCGGCCAAGAAGACGATCTCCTCCTTCAGCGACAACAACCCGCGCGGCTTCGGCCTGATGCAGCGCGACCGGGTGTTCGAGCATTACCAGGATCTGGAGGCGCACTACCATCAGCGCCCCGGCTACTGGGTCGAGCCCATCGGCCAATGGGGCGAGGGCTGGGTCGAGCTGGTCGAGATCCCGACGCCGGACGAGACCCACGACAACATCGTCGCCTATTGGCAGCCGAGCCGGCCGTACGAGCCGGGGCAGGAAGTGGTCATCTCCTACCGCCTGCGCGCCGCATCGGCGATCGGCGCGATGCATCCGGGCGGAAAGGTGGTCAACACCTTCCAGACGCCGCCCCGGGCCAGCGGGTCGAACGCGCCGAGCGATCCCCGGCATCGCCGCTTCATCGTCGATTTCGCAGGCGGCAACCTGGCCTATTACCTGAACGCCCCGGAGCAGGTGCAGCTGGTGCCCTCCACCTCGGTCGGCCAGATCACCAACACCTTCATCATGCCCAACCCTCATACGGAAGGCTTCCGCGCCGCCATCGACGTGAAGCTGGAGCCGGGCCAATCCACCGACCTGCGCGCCTTCCTGCGCGCCGGCAACCGGGCCCTGACAGAGACCTGGACCTATCCCTGGTTCGTGGAGTGATCTACCTCGTCTCGGCGTCATCCCCGGCGGCCGAAAGGCTGGGGAGGGGATCCACTCACAGCCGCTGCGGCTCCAGATTCCCTTCCCCTCCGCTGACCTCCGGCCGGGAATGACACTGTCCTTCATAACACCCACTCACGCATAACACCCACTCACGTCATGGCCGGCCTCGTGCCGGCCATCCCGATGCGGAAAAGCGCGGCACCTCTCAATTCGGTATCACCGGCACGAGGCCGGTGATGACGTGAGAGGGGGACAAGAGAGTGGCGCAGGCAACGATATGTTCTCACTTTGTTCTTGACGAGGTGCATAAGCTCTGCTATATCGTGAGGGTCTCTTCTTCGAGGGGCGCGCTCGCGAGGCGTCGCAGTGTGGGAGCAGACCCGGTCTCGCTGGTTCGCCTCGCAAGCGGGCCAGGCGAGTGGCCCAGGCTGTGCGCCGCTGACTAGGGATTGGGTCGAGGCCGCCGCTGACCTTGCGGTCGCCGCCTCGGGCAGTCACTGAGCCGGCACCGCCTGTCCGCCTAAAGAAGCCGTGCGCGAAGAGACGGTTCGGCTCTTCCATCATCACCATGCATCATCGAGCCGGGCCGCCCTTCGCGCCACCCTCGATACCTGAAAGGCTCGGAGCCCAACGGCTCCGGGCCTACAGGGGCTGGCTGTTTGACAGGCAAACCAACAGCGTCATCCCGGACGAGCGGAGTGAGATCCGGGATCGCTTTCAGGATAAAGCACTGTCATCCCGGCGAAGGCCGGGATCCATAACCGCGACGGTGCTCCCGTCTGATTTGACGGTGTTTATGGATTTCCACGCCTGCGGCGCGGCCCTTCGGGTCCGCCTCCGCGGGAATGACAGGAGAGGTTCACGCGGCACGCTCGCCCTCGATCCCGGATCGGCTACGCCGTCCGGGATGCCGCTATGAGGCCTCGGAACCGCAAACGACAATGGCGCTGGTTCAACTCTCCTTGTGGGGAAGAGATCAGGAAGGGACGGGAAGCCGCGCTTTATGATGATCGGGGAACTTGCCAAGCAGGATCGAACCGCGCAGAAGCTGACGCGGTGACTGGGCGGCCAGAGCAAAAGGGTAGGTGCCGATGACGCTGAAGGTTTTGATCGCGGGAGCGCTGGCAGCCTGCCTGGGCACAAGCGCCCTGGCGCAGCCGCTCACGGACGTGACCTTCGGCACCAACTGGATCGCGCAGGGCGAGCACGGCGGTTATTACCAGGCCCTCGCCGACGGCACCTACGAGACATACGGCCTCAAGGTCACCATCGTGCCGGGCGGCCCGCGCGCCAGCAACCGCATGCTCATGACCGTCGGCAAGCTCGATTTCTACATGGGCGGCAGCATGATCCAGGCCTTCTCGGCGGTGGAGAAGGACATTCCCACAATCGTGGTCGCGGCCCATTTCCAGAAGGAGCCGCAGGTGCTCCTCAGCCATCCCGGCCAGGGCCTCGACACCTTCGCGGACCTGAAGAAGTCGAACGATATCCTCCTCGCCAAGGACGGCGTCGCCACGTTCTTCCAGTGGATGAAGGCAGAATACGGCTTCAAGGACGAGCAGGTGAAGCCTTACGGCTACAACCCGGCCCCCTTCATCGCCAACAAGGTCGCCGTGCAGCAGGGCTATGTCACGTCCGATCCTCTGACCATCGAGAAGGCGGCGGGCTTCAAGCCCAACGTGTTCCTGCTCGCCGAGCACGGCTTCAGCACCTATTCCACCACCGTGGAGACCCGCCGCGAGGTCGTTGAGAAGAACCCCGATCTGGTGCAGCGCTTCGTCGATGCCTCGACCATCGGCTGGCACAACTATCTCTACGGCGACAACACGAAAGCGAAAGAGCTCATCAAGCGCGACAACCCGGAGATGACGGACGAGCTTCTCGCCTATTCCGCCGCCAAGATGAAGGAATACGGCATCGTCGATTCCGGCGACACCTTGAGCCTCGGCATCGGCGCCATGACGGATGCGCGCATGAAGGACTTCTTCGACAAGATGGTGAAGGCCGGCCTCTTCGAGGCGGATCTCGATTACAGGAAAGCCTATACGCTCCGGTTCGTGAACAAGGGCGTCGGGCTCGACCTGAAGAAGTAGAGGAGAGCGGCACCGGCCCGCCCGGCACCGCGCATGTCATGACCGAGCCCGCATCCACGCTCGTTTCCCTGCAAGGCATCGCCAAGGTGTTTGCCAACGGCGTGGCGGCGCTGGCGGACCTCGACCTCGACATCCGCGCCGGCGAGTTCCTGTCTCTCCTCGGCCCCTCCGGCTGCGGAAAATCGACGGTTTTGCGCCTCGTCGCGGGACTGACCGAACCAACTCGCGGGCGCGTCGTCTGGCCGGGATCGGGCGCTGCGGATCATCGCGGCGAGATCGGTTTCGTGTTCCAGGATCCGACGCTGATGCCCTGGGCCAATGTGGCGGACAATGTATGGCTGCCGCTGCGGCTTCGCGGCGTGTCCCGGCACGACGCGCGGGAGAGTATCGCGGAGAGCCTCGCGCTCGTCGGCTTGAGCGATTTTGCGAAAGCCTATCCGCGCGAACTCTCCGGCGGCATGAGGATGCGGGTGTCGATCGCGCGGGCTCTTTCCGTCAGGCCGCGCCTGCTGCTCATGGACGAGCCCTTCGCCGCCCTCGACGAGATCGCGCGCTTCCGCCTCAACGACGATCTGCTGCGGCTGCAGAACGAGCTGCACTGCACGATCGTGTTCGTGACCCATTCGGTCTACGAGAGCGCCTATCTCTCGAGCCGCATCGCGATCATGTCGCCGCGCCCCGGCCGCATCGTCGCGGAGGTCGCAGGCGAGGCGCCGGGTCTGCGGACGAGGGATTTTCGCACCGGCCCGCGCTATGCCGCCCTGTGCGGAGAGATCTCAAAGATCCTGCTGGAACAGACCGAGGAGCGAGGATGAAAGATCCGCTCTTCGGGACAGCGAGGGAAAGCCGCAATCCTCTCCGGCTTCTGCTGCCGTTGGCCGTCTTCGTAGCGGTGCTTGTCGCCTGGGAGGCCGTCGTGCGCCTGCGCGGCATTCCGCCCTACATCCTGCCGGCTCCGAGCCTGATCGGCGCGACCATGATCGCCGACTGGCCGCTGCTCTCGGCCTCGCTGCTCACCACCCTCGAGACCACGCTTGCAGGCCTGCTTCTCGCGGTCATCGGCGGCGTCGGGCTTGCCGTCCTGCTGAGCCTGTCGAAGGCGGTGGAATATTCGCTCTATCCCATCGCCGTCGTGCTGCAGGTGACGCCGGTCATCGCCATCGCGCCCCTGCTTCTGATCTACATGCCCCAGGACGTGGCGGTGCTGACCTGCGCCTGGCTGGTGGCATTCTTTCCGGTGCTGTCCAACACGATGCTCGGCCTGCAATCGGTCGACCGGAACCTCATGGAGCTGTTCCGGCTCTACGGGGCGCCCGTGTCGCAGAGCGCATCCGCGCGCCTCAGGGCCCGGCTGAAGGCCCTGTGGTACCTGCGCCGCCCGGCGGCGCTTCCCGCCTTCCTGGCCGGCCTCCGGATCGCCGGCGGGCTCTCCCTCATCGGCGCGGTCGTCGCAGAAATGGCCGCCGGATCCGCAGGGGCGGGGTCGGGACTGGCCTATCGCATCATCGAAAGTCAGTACCGGCTCAACATTCCACGCCTGTTCGCGGCCCTGGTCCTCCTCGCCGCGACCGGGATTGGGCTTTATCTCCTGCTGGCCGCTCTCAACCATGTCCTCCTGCGCCGCTGGCACGAAAGCGCGCTGGATGTGGAATCATAGGCTGAACTTATTTAGCCTGTTAATAGTATGCCGGCTTGTCATCGTACCGTCACGAGTTCCGGCCATGGTACGCTTGCAAACGATGCGAGGGGCGACGGACGATGGACAACGATAGCAAGCATCCGGGCATCAAAAGCGTCGGATGGGCTCTGGTTCAGACCTCGCGCCTGCATCGCAGCCGCACCGGGGACAAGCTGTCCGAGCTCGGCCTCTTCGCCGGCCAGGAACAGGTTCTCCAGGCGCTGGGCAGTTCCGGCCCCATGACCATGGGCGAGCTGGCCACGATCCTGCGCGTACGCCCGCCGACAGCCTCGAAGACGGTCTCGCGCCTGTCCGCCCTCAAGCTGGTGGAGCGCCACACCGAGCCCGGCGACGCCCGGGTCGTACGCGTGAAGCTCACCAAGGAAGGCAAGCGCAAGGCCGCCGCCATCGATGCCCTCTGGGACGAGGTCGAGGCCGAGTTGCTCCAGGGCTTCGACAACAAGGATCGCAAGCGGCTGCGCAAGCTCCTGCGCCGGGCCGCCAAGAACCTCGCCGGCATCACCGGAGCCGACCAGTCCGGATTCGAGGCCGACGACGAGACGGACGGGCTCGAAGCGAGCGAACCGGAGCTGACCGCGGCGGCAGCGATCTGACCCAACCCCTGTGTGCCGCGCACGAGGGCCGTGCACGGCGCACATTCGTCTCGCGGCGGGGAAGCGGCTAGCATCCCCGCATGGCCGATACCGTCACCTCGCCCCTGCCCAAGACTGCCGCGCCGCGCCAGAGCACCATGATCGGCATCGCCCTCATGTGCGCGGCTTTGTTCTGTTTTTCCTGTCTCGACGCCACGGCCAAATGGGTCAACCGGTCCGTCGACCCCATGGTCACCGTGTGGGCCCGCTACATGGCGGCGGCCCTGCTCACCTTCATGGTCATCAATCCGCGGACGAAGCCGGGAGTGCTGAAGACCCGGAGGCTGCCCCTGCAGCTCCTGCGTTCCCTCCTCCTCTTCGCTTCCACGATTTGCAATTTCTTCGCCCTGAAATATCTCCAGCTGGTCGAAACCCAATCGATCATCTTCGCGACGCCGCTGCTGGTGGCGCTCTTTGCCGGTCCGCTTCTCGGAGAGCATATCGGCTGGCGGCGCATGGCGGCCGTCGCCGTGGGCTTTGCAGGCGTGCTCGTCATCACGCGACCGGGCTCGGGCACGATGCACCCTGCGGCGCTCCTGTCCGTCGCCAGCACCGTTGCCTATGCGTTCTACAACATCGTGACGCGCATGCTCGCCTCGAGCGATCCGGTCGCCACCACGACCGTCTATTCGAGCATTGCCGGGATCGCCATCGTGACGCCGGTCCTTCCCTGGCTCTGGACCACGCCGCCCTCGCCCCTGACCTGGTTCCTGCTGGCGACCACCGGCTTCTACGGCGCCTTCGGGCACTGGCTTCTGATTCACGCCCATGCCCGGGCGCCGGCGGCGATCCTGTCGCCGTTCATCTACAGCCAGATCATCTGGATGCTGGTGCTGGGCTATGTCCTGTTCGGCGACTGGCCCGACGCTTGGACCTTCGTCGGGGCTGGCATCGTCATCGCCTCGGGTCTCTATTTACTCTACCGTGAACGCGTGAAGCATCGAAAGCCGGAACGGCCCGCATGACCGAAACCCCCATCGACACCCTGCCCGGGATCGGACCCGTGACGCAGAGCAGGCTGGAGGATGCGGGGATCCGCACGGTCGGCGATCTCCGCTCCATGGGATCTGTCGAGGCCTACCGACGGCTGAAATTCATGCTGCCGCGGCAGGTCAGCCTCAATGCGCTCTATGCTCTTGAAGCTGCTTTGCGCGGCTGCCATTGGCTAGACCTGCCCGAGGATGTGAAGACCGCGCTCCGGCAGGAGGCCAAGACCATCGACGATGCGTTCCGCCGCGGTGCCGCCGCGCGCTGCGCCATTTAATCAGACCATCGAACAGGAAACGCCATGAGCCGCACCGACATCCTGATGACCGCGCCGATGATGCCTATCGTGATCGAGGCGCTGGACAAGGCCTTCACCCTGCACCGCCTGTGGGAGCAATCCGACCAGGCAGCCTTTCTGAAGGATGTCGGCCCGCGCATCCGCGGCATCGCCACCAGCACGCTCTACGGCCGTCTCGAAGCCTCGCTCCTCGACCGGCTTCCGAAGGCCGAGATCATTTCGAGCTTCGGTGTCGGCTACGACAACGTGGATGCGGTCGAAGCAGGCACGCGCGGCATCGTCGTCACCAACACGCCCGGCGTTCTCGACGATGAGGTCGCCGATCTCGCCATCGGCCTGCTGCTTGCGACGCTGCGCAAGATCCCGCAGGCCGACCGCTACCTGCGCGAGGGGAAATGGCTGAAAGCGCCGTTCCCGCTCTCGGCGACCCTGCGCGAGAAGAAGGTCGGCATCGTCGGCCTCGGGCGCATCGGCAAGGCGATTGCGCGGCGTCTCGCGGGCTTCGACGTGCGCATCGCCTATCACGGCCGCACGCAACAGGACGACGTGGCCTTCACCTATCATCCAACCATCGTCGGCCTCGCCGAGGCCTCGGACATCCTGATCGTAATCACCCCCGGCGGCGCCTCGACGAAGCATCTCATCAACGCGGAGGCGCTGAAGGCGCTGGGATCCAATGGCGTGCTGATCAATGTCGCCCGCGGCAGCGTCGTGGACGAGCAGGCCCTGATCGAGGCGCTCAAGTCCGGGACGATCCTGTCGGCCGGTCTCGATGTCTACGACGACGAGCCGCGCGTTCCGCAGGAATTGATCGACCTGGAGCACGTGGTGCTCCTGCCCCACATCGCATCGGGCTCGGTCCATACCCGCAATGCGATGGGCAAGCTCGTGGCCGACAATCTCATTTCCTGGTTCGACGGCAAGGGGCCGCTGACGCCCGTTGCGGAGACGCCTTATACGGGGCGGGCGGGGTAAGCCACGCTTGCAACCACGTCATCATCGGCCTTGTGCCGGTGATCTCGACTGAGAAAAGCGCGGCGCTTCATTGCATCGGGATGGCCGGCACAAGGCCGGCCATGACGTAAAATGGGATGCCCAGCCGTCATTCCGGGGCCGCGCAGCGGAGCCCGGAATCTATAACCGCTAACATTGCCGAAAGAGGCGCGACGATGCTCGCCTCTTCCTGAGACGTCATGTCTATGGATTCCGGGCTCGCACCAGAGGTGCGCCCCGGAATGACAGTGGAGTTTCATCGCATCAAAGCGCAAACCCGCCATCGGCGAGATGGATGTGGCCTGTCGTGTAGCTGGCCTCGTCGGAGGCGAGATACACGGCGAGCGCCGCCACTTCTTCGGCCGTGCCGAGCCGTCCCATCGGCTGGCGGTCGATGAAGGCCTGGCGCACGGTCTCCAGGCTCTGGCCCGAGCTCTCCGCCAGCGCCGAAATCCGCTCGTCGAGCGATGGCGACTGGATCGTGCCGGGGCAGATGGCATTGGCGCGCACGCCGCGCTTGATGAAATCGGCCGCGACCGCCTTGGTCAGGCCGATCACCGCCGCTTTCGTCGTGCCGTAGACATAGCGGTTCGGGATTCCGCGCACCGAGGAAGCGCCGGAGGCGATGTTGACGATGGAGCCTCGGCCCTTCTCCAGCATGCCGGGCAGCACCGCATGAATAGTGCGATGCATGGACCTCACGTTCAGGTCGAACGAGAAATCCCAATCCTTGTCGGAGCATTCGAGAATCGTGCCGTGATGCACGAAGCCGGCTGCATTGACGAGAATGTCGAACGGACCGGCCTCGGCGACGAGTTCGTCGACGCTCGTGCTCGAGAGCACGTCGAGCCTGCGCTTCTCGGCACCCTCGAGCCCTTCGAGCTTCGCGACATCGAGATCCGTCGCCCAGACCTTTGCGCCTTCGCGCAGAAAGGCTTCCGCGATGGCGCGCCCGATCCCCTGCCCCGCCGCCGTGACGAGGGCTGTCTTTCCGTGAAGCCTGTTCATGACAGCCCCCGTTCCCTTTCGATCAATGATTGTCGCGCGGCACGCCGAAGGTCTGCGCGACCTTCTGGTACTTCACGGCCGGCTTCAGCGTCATGCCTTCGGAGAGCTGGTCGACCATGGAGCGCTGGATCTCCTGCCAGGGCGTCTGGCTCGCCGGATAGGCATAGCCGCCGCGCGCCTCGAGATCGGCGCGACGCTTCTCCAGCTCCTCCTTCGAGAGCAGGATATCGGCGCTGCGCTTGTTGAGATCGATCCGGACCCGATCGCCCGATTGCAGCAGGGCGAGCCCGCCGCCGATGGCAGCCTCGGGCGAGGCGTTGAGGATCGAAGGCGTGCCCGAGGTGCCGGACTGGCGTCCGTCACCGATGCAGGGCAGCGATCGAACGCCGCGCTTGATGAGCGCGCCCGGCGGCTGCATGTTCACGACCTCGGCCGCGCCCGGATAGCCCACAGGACCCGCGCCGCGCATGATCAGGATCGTGTGCTCGTCGATCTTCAGCGACGGATCGTCGATGCGGTGATGATAATCCTCCGGTCCGTCGAACACGACCACAGGCCCCTCGAAGGCGTTCGGGTCTTCCGGATTGTTGAGGTAGCGCTCCTGGAATTCGGGGCTGATCACGCTCGTCTTCATGATCGCGGAATCGAACAGCGTGCCCTTGAGGTTCAGGAAGCCCGCCTTCTCCTTCAGCGGATTGTCATAGGAGCGGATCACCTCGTGATCCCAGGTGAACTTGCCCTTGCTGTTCTCGCCGATGGTCGTGCCCGTGCAGGTCAGCGCGCTCTCGTGGATTTTGCCGGCACCGATCAGTTCTGCAAGCACGGCAGGCAGGCCGCCGGCGCGATAATACTCCTCGCCGAGATATTCGCCCGCAGGCTGCATGTTCACGAGCAGCGGAATCTCGAAGCCGATGCGCTCCCAATCGTTGTTGTCGAGCGGCACGCCGATATGCTTGGCGATCGCATTGATATGGATCGGCGCGTTGGTGGAGCCGCCGATCGCCGCATTGGCGACGATGACGTTCTCGAACGCCTCGCGGGTCATGATGTCGGAGGGCTTCAGATCCTCCCACACCATGTCGACGATGCGCAGGCCCGTTTCATAAGCCATCTGCCCGCGCTCGCGGTAAGGCGCGGGAACCGCTGCGGAGCCCGGCAGCGACATGCCGAGCGCCTCGGCGAGCGCGTTCATGGTCGAGGCGGTGCCCATGGTGTTGCAATGGCCGACCGACGGCGCGGACGAACCAACGATGTCGATGAACTGCTGATAGTCGATATCGCCCGCTGCGTGACGCTCGCGCGCCTTCCAGACGATGGTGCCAGAGCCGGTACGCTCGCCATGGTGCCAGCCGTTCAGCATCGGGCCGACATTGAGCGAGATCGCCGGAATGTTCACGGTCGCCGCCGCCATCAGGCAGGCCGGCATGGTCTTGTCGCAGCCGGTGAGCAGCACGACGCCGTCGAGCGGATAACCGTAGAGCACCTCGACGAGGGAGAGATAGGCGAGGTTGCGGTCGAGGCACGCGGTCGGACGCTTGCCCGTCTCCTGGATCGGATGGCACGGGAACTCAAACGGCACGCCGCCGGCGGCCGTGATGCCGTCGCGCACGCGCTTGGCGAGTTCGAGGTGATGCCGGTTGCACGGCGACAGGTCGGACCCGGTCTGCGCGATGCCGATGATCGGCTTCTTGCCCTGCAGCTCCTTGCCGGTAAGGCCGAAATTCAGATAGCGCTCCAGATAGAGCGCCGTCATGCCCGGATTGTCCGGGTTGTCGAACCAGAGCCGTGAGCGAAGCTGATCGGGAGTGCGACGGTGAGGCCTCTCAGCCATTCTTCATATCCTTTCGGGCGTCCGTAACCGCAGTGCCGGTATTTGATCCAGGACGGGGGTTAAGATCAACCGTCCTCTGAGGAAAGTCGCTGCCTTTTTAGCAATTCGAAGCTGTGTTCAAGCGCAGCAGCAACGACTCATCCGCATTCCCATCCAAAGAAACAGTTGTTATAGAATTTCAATCATCGGACCCCTCCGATGCGCGTTCTCTGCCGACAACTCCGAGCGTTCCCACCATGTTTCAACGCCTCGTTCCCCTCATAGCGACGGTACTCCTTGCGTCGCCGGCTATCGGAAACGACTGTCCTACGGCGCAGACCGCGAAGCTCGGCTTCATCCCGGAGCGGCAGGGTACGATCGCAGAAGTCCGACCCACCTCGGATCACTTCGTTCATGTGCTGAATTCATATCCCGGCGGAAAGAAGCAGGACGTCATCTATTATCGCGGGCTCTTCCCCCTCACCCGCTTCGACGACACCGCCCGCAGCATCAATATTCCCGTCTCGGATTTGAGGACCATCTTCCCGCTCGAGCTGAAGGCCCGCCGCGCCGTGACCTATGCCCCGTCGCAACCGGGCAAGGTCGGCGCCCTGATCTCTCTCGAACTGACCGTCACGGGTCAGGAGCAGCTTCAGCTCGGGCCCTGCTCCTACAACGTCCTGATCGTGCGCAACCGTTTCCTCAATGCGGAGGGAAAAGCCACCTCGGAACACACGGATCTCTACGCACCCGAGCTCGGTTTCGTGCTGGCCAAGCGGTACGAGGAACGCGCCGGCACGCAGACCACGATCAAGTACCAGAGCATCAGGCCGCTCGGCCGCACGTCCCCATTGTGATCTGGCCGCTGTGATCCGTTCAGCTCAGGGCGCCGGCGGTCTCGTCGATCTGCGCCCGGACCTCCGGATCGAGATCGAGCGCATCGGCGAGCTGGTGCAGGAACTCGCGCTCCTGGATCGTGTCGGGATCGATGGCGATGCGGGCCGCCGCATAGACCTGCGCCGCCATCTCGGGATCGTTGACGCTCTCCGCCAGCTCATCCACATCGGCCGGCGAGGCCATCTCGTTTTCGAGCCAGTGGCTCGATTCCGGATCGATGCCGGCTTCCGTCAGCCCCTTGACGATCCGCGCCCGCTCGGCCTGATCGATATGCCCGTCCGCGGCAGCCGCCGCCACCATGGTGCGCAGAAATAGGAGCGCATCGTCCTCGGTTTGCGAAACCGGGTGGAAGCGCGATGTCTCCGGAAGGCTCATCGCCGATTGCGCAACGGCCGTCTCCGGTTGAGACGCGGATCCGCCTGCTTCGGCGGGAGCCTTAGCCTGCTGATTTTGAAACGCCTTGTAGGCCAGCCCGCCGATGACCGCGAGGCCCCCTAGCTTGACCAGGCTGCCGGTCAGCTTGCCCTTCTTGCGGCCTTTGAACAGAAGGCCCGCCAGTCCGACCAGGGCCGTCTGGGTCAGGCCCGGATTCTGCATGGCGAAGTCCTTGGCCTTCTGCAGGAGCTGGTCGGTCGAATGCCCGGCGGTCGGGGTCACGCCTTTCCTGACCGGTCGACCGACCTCACCTCGCCCTGATTGCGCGGGCTTGTGCTGATCGGGCCGGCCGATGGCTCCCACAACCGTATCCAAAAGCTTCCGGTAATCGACCATCGGGCCCTCCTGTCATCTTTTCACCAAGCAAAGATCAACGGGAGCGCTGCGGAATGGTTCAGGTTCTCGGCTCAAGCCGGCCTTGGCACCGCCTCGGCACGGATCTTGAGAAGCTGAGACAGCATGACGGGGCTTGCCATCGCGAGGCCGACGAGGGTGGTCACCGGGTCGGGCGCAATGATCGGCAGGGATGCAACGCCGATGAGCCAGCGCTCCCAGGCCCGCATCGGCGTCAGCCCATATCCGGCGAAGGCCGCCGACAGGAATACGATGCCGACGATCGCGCCCGCCGTGACGAACAGGAAGCTCGGCCAAGTGAATTCCGGTGTGACGATGAGCATGGCCGGACCGTACACGAAGACGAACGGCACGAGCACCTTGCCGAGGCCGAGCCGGAAGGCCGTGTTGCCCGTCTTGAACGGATCCGCTCCCGCCATGCTGGCGCCGGCATAAGCCGCGAGCGCCACCGGCGGCGTGATGTCGGCGAGCACCCCGTAATAGAACACGAAGAAGTGGGCTACGAGCGGCTGCACGCCGAGCAGTCCCAAGGCCGGCGCTGCGACGGTCACCATGATGATGTAGTTCGCCGTCGTCGGCACGCCGCATCCCAGCAGGATGCAGACGACGGCCGTCATCAAAAGCGTGAAGAACAGTGTCATCGCCTTCATGTCGGTCAGATCAGCGGGCACGAGGTCCATGAACCCCTGCGCCAGCTGAGCGGCAAAAGACGTGACGATGAAGGAAATCTTGAAGCCGACGCCGGTGAGCGTGACGATGCCGACGATGATGCCGACCGTTGCCGCAGCGGCGCCCACGCCGATGGCATATTTCGCGCCGACCACGAAGGCGTCGACGAGGTCGAGCACCAGCGCCTTGCCGGCATCGCTTTTGAGGAACGTGTAGATCAGGAGTGCGAACACCAATCCCAGAATCGGACCCGTGAAGATCAGCTGCGTGAGCATGCCCGTGGCGATGGCAGCGACGATCGCCGCCAGGAACCCGAGGGTGATGGCGGGCACGCGCGAAGCGCCGACGACCAGGCAGGCCGTGATGCCCCAGAAGGCGGCGAGATAGGGCGTGAAGCCGGAGAACAGCACGATCAGCAACACGGCAAGCGGCATGATCGTCTGCCACCCCTCGCGGACGACCTTGGCGGCATTGGGCATCTCCTCGGCGGGAAGCCCCCTCAACCCGGCACGCTTGGCCTCGAGATGGACCTGCATGAACACGCCGAAGAAGTGCATGGAAGCCGGCACGATCGCCGCCAGGATTACCGTCTGATAGGAGACGTTGAGGAACTCGACCATCAGGAAGGCTGCGGCGCCCATGATCGGCGGCGTGATCTGCCCGCCGGTTGAGGCCGCCGATTCCACGGCCGCCGCGAAATGGCGCTGATAGCCGACGCGGATCATCGCCGGGATGGTCAATGAGCCGACCGTCACCGTGTTGGCGATGGACGAACCCGAGATCATGCCGAACAGGGCCGAGCCGAAGATCGAGACCTTGGCTGGGCCGCCCGCATAGCGCCCGGCAACGCAGGTGGCGAGATCGATGAACAGCTTGCCGAGCCCGACCCGGGTCGCGAGCACGCCGAAGAGCACATAGTGGAAGACGTAAGTGGCAACAACTCCCAGGGCGATGCCATAGATGCCCTGGCTCGTCAGGTAGAGGTGGTTGACGATGTTGGACCACGACGCGCCGGGATGCTGGAGAATGCCCGGCATGGAGGGGCCGAAATAGGCATAGAGCATCACGCCGATGGCGATGACGGGCAGCGGCCAGCCGACAGAGCGGCGCGTCGCCTCGAGCAGCACGACGATGAGGATCGTTCCCATGACCACGTCGGTCGTCGAGGGATTGCCGACGCGGAAGGCAAGCTCGCTGAAGATCCAGGGGACATAGAGAGAGGTGACGACGGCTGCGATCGCAAGCGCCCAATCGACCAGGGAGATGCTGCCAGGCCGCCCCCAGTTTGATGGAGCGACCTTGTCCTGATCACTCTTGAAGGCTGAGAAGACGAGGAAGATCA